>CAIQWF010000215.1 GCA_903875455.1 uncultured Pseudomonadota bacterium | reverse complement strand
TCAATGACCAAACTTGCTGCATCTTTTTTAAATTCAAGCGTATATTTGGGTCGTTTATGTTTAGTTTTATTACTCATTTCTCACCTCTGTTGACATTATAAATCTGTCTTTAGAAGTGTCCGGTATTATTAGACCATTTCAAACACTTTGGGCTCAGTTTAATTGGCCATTAACAGGGGTTAACTGATGTGCAAGTTATATGCTCGAACCTGCCTAGATTGGACTATCAAAATTATTAAGAAAGTCTCTAAGCGTGAAGCAGGGATTTTTGTAGTGCCAACAATTTGAAAAACTCGGTTTCTGAAATAATATCGCGGTTATTTTCTACCCGATCTAAATAAACCATCCCTTGCAGATGATCATATTCGTGCTGAAAAACTCGCGCGACAAAACCAGTTAATTCAAGCGTAACTAACGTCCCCGTCATATCCGTATAATCAACTATGATTTTTCTGTAGCGAGGTATTAACGCCCTAATTCCTGGAATACTAAGACAGCCTTCCCAATCCCTTTCCTGCTCTTGGGTCAAAGGTTGAAAAACCGGATTTATCATCACGATAGGCTCCATCAGAGGAGCATTTGGATAGCGTGAGGTTGGTTTAGATGCAACCGCAAGCACTTGAATGGAATGGCCTATTTGTGGCGCGGCTAATCCAACACCTTTTGAATCAGAAAGAATATCGAGCATTTCTTCAATAACTTCGCCTAACTTCGGCGACTTTACGTTTTCAACCGGCACTGCTGTCATTCTTAAAACAGCAGCACCTAATTGCTCTATTTCAATATTCTTCGACATTATTTAGGAAAAACAGTGTGAATATCGTCGCCGATATTATTGAAATCAACATTCTTTGCAAATTCATCATCTACTAAACCGGCGATATTGTTATTTTTTATCAAGCCTAAACTCACCATATCATTAGCCATTGTTTGTATTTCAGTTTCTTTAGGCTGGTAAAGATCAAATAAAACCCCGCCTTTGCGAGCTGTCAACGCATAACGAACTAAGTCAGGCGGTTGATTCCAATATTCGGCTGCAATTTCTACGGTTTTATCCAAATGGTTTTTTGCCCAAAAACCTGCCCGTGCAGCACTGGCAACTAACATTTTTACTGTCTTTGGATCTTTTTTAATAAAGTCGTTGCGCACTATCATCAAATTACAAATAAAGTGCGGGGCAATTTCTTCCACATAGTGTAAAAGCTCAGCATCGCCCGATTTTAGGGTTTTAGAAGGAAAGGGCTCGCCAACAAAGTAAGCATCTAATGAGCCTGAAATCAAAGCTGAAGCCATATCGGGCGGATTCATTTCAACGACATTGATTTTGTCTGCCAAACCCAATTTTTTCAAATGTTTGCGCAAAGTGATGTTATGTCCAGAAAAACGTGATGGTACCGCAATTTTGCTACCAGCTAAGTCACTTAACGATCTGATTTTCAAGCCTTTCCGAACAACTAACGTACTCTCATGGCGATTGCCAATATAAACAATTTTTATATCTTCGCCTTGTTGTTTTAAAACTATTGACAACGGGGCAATAATAAAAGCAGCATCTATCTTGCCATTACGTAAAGACTCCCCCATCTCGGAGAAAGAAGAAAATTTCAACGCGTTAAAACGAACTTCACTATTTTCCTTGCTAGCATAATCAAGTAAGGGTGCGGCCAAGTTGGTAATCACAGGCATATAACCCATATAAACGTTTTTTTTGCTACCGTGTTCAAAATTTAACTGGTAATGAGCAAAAGAAATAAACACCAACCATGAGACTGAAATAATACCAATTCGCCACGGCAACGCTATTTTAGATAGCATAACTGACCCCCAGCATAAAAAATATCTCATCTCGCAAGGCTCTCAGCTCAGGGTTTGAGCCTAAATCGCGGGGTCTGCCAAAATCAAGTTTGTGTTCCAGTTTCACATGGGAGGGCCTGCCGCTCATTACAATGACGCGATCCCCCATAATCAACGCATCATCAATGTCATGGGTAACAACCAGGGTAGTTTTTTTGATAAATTCGTGCATGTTAACAACTTCTTCGCGCACTTTCATGTGTGTTAGAAAGTCCAGTCCGCTAAACGGCTCGTCCATAATCAAGGTATCAGGATTAACCGCCAAGGCCCTGGCCAACTCAGCACGCCGCAACATACCGCCTGAGAGTTGATGAGGGAAATGATTGCCAAACCGACCTAAATCAACCATTTCAATATATTCTCGAATGGTTTTATTTTTTTTCTCCAAGTCAGTCAGATGCCGCAAGCCTAATTCAACGTTTTCCCACACCGTCATCCAGGGCAATAAGCCACTGTGTTGAAATACAAAAATGCTATCAGCTCTGGGCTTGGTAACCACTTCATTATTAATCAACACTTGACCTGAACTCGGATGTTCAAAGCCGGCAATCATTCTCAACATGGTAGATTTGCCACAGCCAGAAGGGCCTAAAATGCAGACCATCTCACCATCCTGAAATTCTAAATTAATATCATCGAGAACCTGAATAGTCCGCTCAGAACGGATATCCTCTTCACTACGTGGCAACCGTCTCTGGTCAACATAGTGTTTGTTCAAGTTTTGTATCTGAATATGGCTCATTATTTTGTCAACCTTCCCCACGCTGTTGATTCAATATTTCCTAATTCGCGCATAATGAAGTCCAGAAAAAGACCAATCACTCCGATCGCAATCATTCCCACCATCACATAATCCATTCGTAACGCATTTCTGGAGTCTAAAATTAGGTAGCCCAACCCTGACTGTACAGCTATCATTTCTGCAGCAACCACCACTAACCAGGCAATTGCAATTGTCATTCTTAATGCCGTAATAACTTGCGGTGTAATAGCTGGAATCACAATTTTGGTTAAAACCTCATAGCGGGTAAAGTTAAAATTTGCCGCCACTTGAAAAAAAGTGGGGCGAATAGACTCAACGGCAACACTGGTTGATACCACCATTGGAAAAAAACTGGCCAAAAAAATCAAGAAAATGGCAGGTGGGTCGCCAATTCCAAACCACAGCATTGCTAAAGGAATCCAGGCAAGCGGAGAAATGGGGCGTAAAAATTGCACTAAAGGGTTAAACAAAAGTTTGGCTATTTCCATTCTGCCTAAAATAATTCCTATTGGAATTCCCAAAACGACGGCAAGTGAAAAGCCGATACTAACTCTGAACAGGCTGGCGACTGTATTTTTTAATAATTTACCATTAACAATTAACTCTTCCATGCTGGTCAGCACCGCAATCGGCCCTGGAAAAACATTGGAACTCCATCCACTAAAACGTGTCACTAATTCCCATAGTGATAGCACACAAAGCAATGTAACTAAGGGTAAAGTTATTTTTTTATCAATCATTCAATATTCCTTATAAACGAAAAAACTAATTAAACAAACTGTTTAATTAGTTTTCAAAGTAGGGTCTATTTTTTAAACCTTAAGCTTCTTCAACTTCTTTAACAAGGGCCTTGTATTGCAAAGCAGAAACTGATTTTTCATCATAATAAACAACAGGTTCATTCACTATTTGCGACTCTTGCATTTTAAAGTCAAGATCAATTACTGTGGTAAACATTTTGTCTTTGTATCTGGTTTTTAATTTTGAAAACACCACTTTTGAGGCTGTATTATTTTGGTCATACATAGTAAGCAGGACTCGATAATCCAAAACGCGTGTTTTTGCCAATGCCTTGATAATGCTTTCGGTTTGCATAACTCCATTCATTGCCAAAAACTCAGCTTGCGTCGGAATAATCACAAAATCAGCGGCTATTAACGCATTAGGAGTAAAAAACTTTATGGATGGGGGCGTGTCAATCAGAACATAGTCAAAATGGCTTTTGATTGGTTCCAGCGCATTACGCAGGAAAATTCCAAAATCCTTTTGCTGCAAACACTCACGGGCCAATAAAGACATTTTGCTATTCGCAGGCAACAGCCACAAATTTGGGCGCACATTTTTGATGGTTTTTAAAATATCAGCTTCTTTTTGCATAACTTCGTAAAAAGAAGGCTGGTTTTTTTGACAAAACAGCAGACTTAAATTAGCTTGCACATCAAAATCAACCAGTAGCACCCGCCTCCCTGTTAAAGAAAGCGAAGCCCCCAAATTAAGACAGGTCGAGGTTTTTGCCACTCCACCTTTCTGATTGCAAATTGCAATAACTTTTTTATCCGGGGCAATATTGCTTGAAGTCAATTCGTAAACGTCCTCTTTGGGTGATGTATCAACTGAAAACACATGCTTACATTTTGAGCATCGGACTTTAAATAGCGTTTTTTTAATTAAACTGACATCCAACTGGAATCTGGTTTGACATTTATCACAGACAATAATCATAAAAAACTCTGCATTCAACCCTTAAGATAAACTATTTGCTTGTTCATTAATTAGTGTTTCTATTTCCCTGGAGAGATTTGTTTCTTCAAGAACTATATCAACCAAACCTTTTTCAATTGCACATTTGGCCAGATTGGGATAAACACAAGTGTCGCTTTTTTGTGCAATAGTAATTCCCTGTCTTTGCTTTATTTCAGCAAAACCATCAGATCCATCATCGCCTACTCCAGTTAGTAATACTCCAATGGTGCGTCGTCCAAAAACAGTGGCTGCCGATGAAAATAACTGGTTCAAAGGTCTATCGACATTTTCCCCGACTTTTAAATAAGGCTCCTGATTGTCATTGACTGCTACCGTTAATGAATATTCATTTGATGCTACATAACACACACCAGCTTCTAAAATTGCGCCGTCTACAGCTTCTGCAATATGCCAAGGTGTATATTTGTCAAATTCTTTAACAAATGCAGGCAAAATTTTTGGCGAAATCTCTTGCACTACTACAGCTGCAGTTGACAATTTAGGCGGGAGCTCTGAAAAAACACGAATGCTGGTATTAGGTCCCCCTAGTGTAGTTCCGATAAGCAAAATGTAATCCAAAGCCTGAAAACCGTAATAGCCTTCTAAAGAATTGTTCTCATCAACCGGTCTGATTTTTACCCGATGTATGTTATGGATATTAACAGCAACTGCCATTTTTATCCGATCAATAATTTGCTGCTTGGCTTTGTGAATATCCTGAGAAATAGCACCTGACGGTTTAGGCAAAAAATCCACCACCCCAAGCCTTAGCGCATCAAAAGTAATCGCACCGTTGCTAAACAAGGAACTCAGCATCACCACCGGCACGGGGCATTCCAACATAATATGCCGCACAGTTCTGATGCCATCCATAATCGGCATATCCACATCCAAAGTAATTACGTCCGGCGAGAGTTCCTTAATCTTTTCCAGCGCCTGCAAACCATTTTTGGCGGAACCGACTACTTCAATATCTGGATCAGAATTTAAAATTTCACTGACAGCCTTAACCATAAAACTGGCATCATCAACGACTAAAACCTTTATTTTTTCCGCCACAGTTGCCTCTCAAATCAGAAGTGTCACAAAATATCTAACACGCTTTTTCTGAACACGATAAAATCAAACTCTACAGATTTATTCTGCCAGTGATGCCAGTGATTTCTTTTCTTGCTCATGATGTTTTTTAATTTGTTTATCTGTGGTCATATTAATTAATTCATAAACATCAAGAATCAAGGAGATACGGCCATCACCGATAATGGTTGCACCGGAGAAACAATTTTGCTCATGCAGATAATCAGCCAAAGGTTTAATTACCACTTCTTCTTGACCAAGCAACGCATCAACCATTAAACCAATTCTTTGATTTCCGGTGTTGACCACCACTACAAAGAAATCAGTTTCGCTGTCTTTTTGGCTGGATTTAAGTCCAAACAACGTGGCAAGGCGGAAAATCGGTAAGGTTTTACCACGTAAATACATCACTTCCGTTTCTTCCATGATGGAAATTTCAGATTCAGAAACCCGCAATGTTTCTTCGACGTTTGCTAAAGGAATGGTAAATGAATCTTCACCAACCCGAATCAGCAATGCCTGAATAATTGCCAAAGTCAGAGGAATTTTTAACCTGATTTTCGTTTCGACCCCCAGCTTTGACTCTACCTCAATAGTGCCATTCAATTTTTCGATATTCTTTTTTACCACATCCATGCCCACACCACGTCCTGATGTGCTGTTTATTTCCCTAGCGGTAGAAAATCCCGGCATCATTATAAAACGAGTCAAATCATCTTTTGACATCCGGTTCAATTCCTCTTTGCTGAAAAGATTCATTTCTTCAGCTTTGGCTTTTATCCTGTCTGTATCAATCCCTCTGCCATCGTCACTCACTTCGATGACAATATGATTGCTCTCATGGTAGGCTTCCAAAATCAAGGTTCCTGTTTCCGGCTTACCTTCTTTTTTCCGTACTTCAGGAGCTTCAATGCCATGGCCAATTGCATTTCTAATCATGTGAATCAACGGATCAGAAATTTCCTCGATAATCATTTTGTCGAGCTCTGTCTCTTCCCCTCGAATTTCCAGCTGCACCTTTTTACCGTTGGTATGCGCCAAATCATGCACCAAACGTGGATAACGGTTAAAAATCTGCGCAATAGGGAGCATTCTGACTTTCATTACCCCCTCTTGCAGTTCGTTAGAAGTTCGACCCAAAGAAATGACGGCTTCACTAAAACGATAAGCAAAAGTTCTTACCGGTTTAAGGTCTTTTTGTCCCAGTCCGGTAACTGTTTTCAGATACTGCTGCAATTCATTAATTTCACTGGCCAACTGAAAGAAATAAGCCCTATCTACAATCAGCTCACCCACCTGGTTCATTAATGAATCAATTTTATCGGCATCAACACGAATGCTTTTTTTGAATGTTTTATCTGCGCTAGATTCTGTTTTGGCTTTTTTAGCGGCGGTATCGCTTTTTTCCGCCACAGTGGCTGTGATTGGTTTCGGTTTTGCAGCTTCAGCAGGTTTGATAGTTTCTGTGGGCGGCGGTGCTGTTTTTACCTGTTCGGTTGCTGCCGTTTCCAGTATTTGAGGTGAAGGTTCTTTGTTGGCCTGCTCCAAAGACTTAACTTCAAGCTTTAACTGGTGTTCTTTTTCGGCTTTAGCTCTGGCCTGTTCTTCCTTGTTGGTGGCGAGTAGTGCCCCAAACAATTCATTGACAGGCTCTGAAGTTATTGACTGTTCAATGGTTAAATCCAATGCTCCACTCAGTCTTTTAAACAGATCATCTTCGTCTGCACCTGGTTTTATTTCGCTGCTTTCTGAAACAGGCGGCTCTTCAACGGCCTGCACCACCGGTTTTTCCGGTTCCGGCTCTGGTAGTACAACAGGTTGAGATTCGATGATTTCAGATATGAAAGCCGACTCTATGTTGGATGCAGTTTCAGGGGCAACCAGCTTTTCAAGAGACTCGGTCAATAAAGCAGATTCAAGTTCAGGTACAGTGTGCTGAACAGCAGCCAGGTTTTGCAATTGCGGAACAATAGCCTGCAACTTCAGCATATAATCATTCATAAACTCAAACGATACCTGAGTACTGGATTCAGCTAATCCCTCCTCGGCATCAATTGCATCATCTATCCATTTGCCATAGAACCGGGTCAATTTTTCATAAGCCATATAGTTGGCGGAAAATTTAAGGCTTTCCAGTGCATCTATTGCAGTATTCAGCAGTTCGGTTTTGTTTTCAGCAAAAGATAACTGTTGAATGCAACTTTGCAATATCGAAAACTTTTCTTGCACCTGCTGAATAAAAATACCAAACAATTCCTGATCATATTCTTCATCAGGCAAGATAAACATCTCTTCCTGCTCTGACTCACCCCTGGGGATTGTTTCCTGCTCACTTTCTTCCGATAAAAAGCTCGCCAGACTGTCTTCCTGCGGGGCTTCTTCTGTCAAAAACGAAGATAAATCCCCAGCCTGATTCCCTTCATCCAGAAAGGATGTTATATCCTCACTCAAATTATCTTCAGTTAAAAAGGATGATAAATCTTCATCCTGAATTTGTTCAGGAGTAAAAGCAGGCAATGCCTCATTATCTTCAGACAAAAAGGAAGCTATATCCTCTTCCATCTGTTCTTCAGTTAGAAAAGATGATAAATCTTCCCCACCTGCTACCTCTTCTTCAAACGATGATATCTCAGGCTCTTCTGCTACTGGTGTTGCGGCTATGATTGATTCTTCACCGGGCTGTAGGTAAGCATTAATTTGTGCAATTAAATCATCCACCTCAGTTTTTTCGGTTTGGGTTCGTTCTAAATCTGCTACTAACAAACTGATCCGATCTTTTGTTTTGATCAGCAAATCAACAATTTCCAGCGTCACCGGCTTTTGTCCATTTCTGAGCAAATCGAGCAAATCTTCCAAAACATGGCTTAAAGCCGATACCTTATCCAGTCCTACAAACTGTGCAGCACCTTTAATGGTGTGCATAGCCCTAAAGATAGTATTAAGCAGCTCGTTATTGTTCGGATCTGTTTCAAGTTCAAGCAAGGCATTTTCCATTTCATCCAAGCTTTCCCCTGCTCCAGTTACAAAATCTTCAAGTAGAGATAAATCAATCATAACCAGTCCTTAAAATCACTCATTGATAACATCAATAATATCTTGTGCCTTGTGCTTGTTAACAAAGCCAATTGCACCAATATTTTCTACATCATCGCCGTATTTTTCTTTATCCAGGTTAGAGAGAAAAAGGATATGAGCATCGCTGTCATAATCTAATATCAGCTTGGCAGCACTCAAACCGTCCATTTCCCCCATGGTAATATCCATGGTTATCAAGTCCGGTTTGAGTGTTTTATACAACTCCAAAGCTTCAACTCCATTTCTGGCCTCACCCACAATGGTGTGCCCTCCTTTCGCTGTTAAGACTTTTGTCAGCATCTTTCTCATCATTGAAGAATCATCAACGATCAAAATACGTTTACTCATAAATTCACCACTTTTCCAACTCCTGACTTATTGTTCGCCAGCATCATTTACTTCTTGGGTAAGAGCAACACTTTTCAGTTTTCTGACTTCATCAACTAATAAAATACGGTTAAAATCAAGAAGAATCAGCAGGTTCTCATCAATCTCGCAAACCCCCCGAATATACTGGCTATGCAGCCCCGCCACCAGAATATCGGGCGGCGGATCAATACTACTTTCCTCGACTTTAATTACCTCAGTAACCGAATCAACAATAAACCCTGTGACTCTTCCGGCAATATCCAGAATCAAAATCCAGTCTTTCTCCTTTGCATAGCCTGCGCCATGCAGATTGAGCCTTTTGCGTAAATCAATCACCGGAATGATGCTGCCACGCAAATTAATTACACCCTCTACAAACTCAGGCGAATTAGGAACATAAGTAATCGGTGCGGAACGAATAATCTCCTGAACCATCAAGATATCCACACCGAAAATTTCTTTTCCTATCTTAAAGCCCACCAGTTGAATGAGTTGCTCTTTATCCGAGTCAACCCTTGCCGTATATTTATCAGCCACAACAAATACTCCCGTAGACTAGATTTTGAACTGTTTTACCTGGGTAGTCAGTTCTTGTGACAAGTCTTGCAAGCCTTTGGTAATGCTCACAACCACACCCGCTCCTTCCACAGTTTGTGCTGCCGCTTGCGCTGATTCGTTGGAAATTTCTGTTACTTTTCTGGAACGTACTGCCTGTTCGCCAGTCATTTTACTCATTTCGTCAGTACGCGCCACGATACCAGTCATTTCCTGTCCGATGTCCGCAGCACCTTTGTTGGCTTCTGTTACCAGTTCGGTAATACGCTCAGACTCTTCAAGCAACAAGGTCAAGGCGTTTTCCGCAGCAGCCCTACGCACCCCTTGCTCACCCGCCATTCCGGCGATTTCTTCGGCAAGTCTGTTCAGATCACGCATCAGGTTTTGTACTTGTGCAGTACCGGATGCCAAAGTAGCCGCAGTTTTTTCAATTTCGTCAATCGCCTGCATGTTGACTCGACCACCCTCGTCGATTTTAATCAACGATTTTTGCGATTCGTCGGTCAGTTTTGATCCGTCCTCAACCCTTGCGCTTGAGTCTTTAATCAGCTGAGTAATTTCTTTTGCCGCTTCAGAAGAACGCTGCGCCAGTTTACCAACCTCGTCCGCAACAACCGCGAAACCTTTACCGTGCGCCCCTGCTCTCGCCGCCTCAATCGCCGCGTTTAACGCCAGCAGGTTGGTTTGTTCGGCGATTTCGGTAATTACCCCGATGATGTCAGAGATTTGCTCGGAAGATTCGGCAATTGCCTGCATCCCTTCTACCGTTGATGCTACTGAGCGTCTGCCTTCTTCCGCCGCTAACAGGGAAGCCTTGCCGTGCAGGGTCGCTTGCGCAACCGCCTTGTTCATGCTTTCTACCGCGCTGGTAATCGCTGCAATAGAGGCAGATACTTTTGCCACCATCTCGCCTTGTTCCCGCGCGGTTGCCACAACCTTCGCACCGGTGGCGCCCATCTCGGCGACTTTGGTCATGGTTTCTTTCGCTTCCTTGTTTTGGATTTTCGCGGCTTCAGATACTTCCTGAACCGACTTCAACAAACCTTGAACGGTTTTGGCAGAAACTTCCGCCGCCACTTTTTGGCCTTCAGAAGCTTGGTTTACTTTAGCTGCCGTGCCGCCCATTTCACCGATAACTGTTACCGCTTCTTTGGCTCGTTCCAATTCGTTCGCGGCCCGCTCTCTGTTACCAGCAGCCCGTTTCGCCACGTTTTCCGCACTTTCAGCAACGTTCACCGCCGAATTGTTTACAACGATGAAGGCTTTATGAATCACCGAAATCATGTTGTTAAACGCTTTAGACATAACCCCGATTTCGTCGTTACCCGCGTCAGGAACCGTCAAGGTCAAGTCGCGGTTGTTCGCAATCTCGGTAATAATGTTCGCCATTCTGGTAATCGGACCGGCGATAGATGCCGCAACCAACAACGCAATGATGATAACCACAACCAGTACCACGCTACCCATTACGCCCATAGTCCGCGCAAATTTGGTCACCGGCGCGAAAGCTTCGTCAGTGTTCAGTTTGGCAATCAAAACCCAGGTGGTGTCGCCATAGACTTTTACAGGGGTATAGGCAGCAAGAATTTCCTTACCGGTATAACCCATCATGACTTTCGCATCCGATTTTTGGAAACCTTCTTCAGTTGCAACGGTTTTTACCGCACCGGTTTCAGGTTTATCGAACGAAGCCTGTAATTTGTGGTTAGCATCCTGAATCGAGTCCGAACGCATCAGATAATCAGGGCCGACCAGATAAGATTCACCGGTTTCACCCAATCCGGTACGTTCTTGCATGATTCGGTTAATACCGGCAGGGGATAGCTGCAAGGCCACCGTAAATAACGCTTTGCCTTTGTCGATAACCGGTTCGGCAATAAATCCAGAGACCTGATTATCAGAGGCTGCGTAACGGTCAAAGTCATCAAATACAAAGCCACGTTTGTCGAAAGCTTTTTTCGCTACCCGAGCCAAACCGGTGTTTTTGTATTGGCCGGTAAAAACGTTGGTATTGTAATCGGCCTCATGTGCCACGGTGTAGAACACCTGACCGTCCTCAGCTATCAGCATCAAGTCATAATAGCCATAAGTCTTAACATATTTGGTAAAGTAGTCCTCTGTTTCGCCTTGGCTTTTGGGGGAAATAATCTCTTCTACCGGTACGCTGGTGATGATCCCCCAATTTAAACCGCCAGGCAATTTAACTGTGTCGTACAGGGATAACTCATATTTACCGGTGGAACCGACTTTAAACTCAAGACCTGAGTTTCCGGCAATCGCAGCCTCAATATAACCAATCGCAGCTCTTTCGTCTCCGAGTTTACCTTGTTTAACCACCCGGTCAGAACGATAGGTAAATTTGCCGTCCGCATCTTTTGCAATCAGATAGGCCTCACCACCGGCAGTATAACCGGTTCGGTCTTGTAAAATTTTGTTAATTTCCTCGATTCGCACCTGAAAGGCAGCCACACCGACATAAGCCCCCGTGCCTACATCAAATAACGGTGTAGCAACAAAGGACTCTAGCGATTTGGTGGGTTCATACATGCCAAAGTCTTCTGTCGCCACTTCAGAACGTGCCCTGACAAAAACCCTGCCTAATGGCGAATCTTTCAAACTGCCGGTTTTGAGGTTTTGCCCTACTTCACCGCCATTATTAACGCTATAAACTACAGTTCCTGCAGCATCAATCAAAAGAACATCGCTAACCGCGAAGTTTTCTTTCATGGACTTTAGACCTTTTTCACGTGCCGCCACTACCGATTTATATTGCGGACTGCTTATTCCAGCGGCAGCGGCTTGGGAAAAGGCGACAACCCCTTCGGTAAAGCGCAGGTTTACCTTGGTATCAGCCGCCAGTTTGAATATCCGGCTATAGTAGTTGGCAACCCGATCACGTTTCATCTCCTGAATACCCTCCAATGCTGCGGAGCTTTGTTGCCAAAACGCTTGTGCAGTTTGGGTCAGTACCGCCATGTCGCCTTTCCGTTCGTCAAAATAGATTTCAACCTGCTTCTTTTTGGTTTCCCGAATACCCGTGAGCTGGTCGATAATCTGAGTTCTTAACGCACTGTCAGAAGTAAGATAAGCGATAGAGCTACCGCTTATGAAAGGAATTAATCCTACCATCAAGAAGAAAGCCAGAAGCTTGACTCTTAGGTGGAGGTCATTGAACCATGTCATCATTATGGATTCTCCGCTTGAATAAACATTTTTATTATTAAAAATTTAATTTTGGTAAAAATCGACTAATTTCTGCGGCTATTTCCGTGTCCGCCACTACTATTTCCGCTTCACACATATCTAAAGCTGATAACGCCATGCTTTTGTAAAGACAACTGACCGGTGCTTGAATAATCGCTCCGCCACCGACCCGCACAATCTCTTCCAACCCCTCCGAACCATCTGTACCATCCCCGGACAAAACCACACCCAGCGAATGTCTTCCCACCGTTTCTGCCACTGAAAACATCAGCATATCAATGGTCCCGCGTCTGGAAGAAAATGGTGCCGGGCTGACATAAGAAACCAGCTCGCCCGGTTGCCCATGGACGGTCACATATTCTTCACCAGAACTTATATAACAAACCCCTGCTTCTAGCAAGGTATTATTTTGCGGCCTTTCGACCTTAACCGCCGTGTACTGATTCAGGTAATGAATGAACCCATTAACATGATTTGATGTTTCATAAAAAATCACCATATAAGTTGTTGTCGGATAAGGATTTAGCCGCAACAGGATTTTTAACAGCGTTCCGTATCCACCTTCAGCTACACCCATTGCCACAATGTGCTTGCAGCTCTTGTTGTGCGGCAGCACAGGTTCCGGGTGCGTTTTGGGTTTAACCCGGATGTATTGAATAACACTTACCTTAACCCTTGCGGCCAGGCGGATTTTTTGAATAATCTGCGCAGTCTGTTTTTTTAAAGTCTCATCATCCAGTTTAGACGGCTTGGCGATAAAATCAATAGCGCCATAGCGTAAAGCGTCAAAAGTAATGTCGGCACCTTCCTGTGCCAGTGAGCTTAGCATCACAACCGGCACCGGATGGAAAATCATGATGTGTTTCAGCGTGGTCAAACCGTTCATGCCCGGCATGATAATATCCAGTGTCACCAAGTCCGGTTTAAGCTGTGGAATCAGAGCCAAGGCTTCAGTGCCACTGGCAGCTTGACCTATTACTTCTAAATCATCACTGCTGTTGATGATGTCAACAATCGCTTGCCGGATCAGGCTGGAATCGTCAACAACTAAAATTTTATAAGCTGCTTTTGCCATGATTATTTATTTAGGTATTTGCGCACAATCATTAACAATTGGTCTGGCTGGAAAGGCTTGGTCAGATATTCATTGGCATCAGACACTCTCCCTTTCAGTTTGTCAAACAGGCTATCGCGCGAGGTTAACATAACGACCGGTAATTTCTCGAACATCGGTTTTTTTCTGATTTCCGCCAGAATTTCGTAGCCGTCCTTGCCCGGCAGGATGATGTCAAGCAGGATTAAATCAGGATTTCTCTCTTCCAGATCAGTCAATGCCTCATGGGCATTTTTCGCTTCAAACACTCCATAACCGCTCGCCATCAAGGTTCTGGCAATTACTTTGCGGGTCACCATGCTGTCTTCAACAATCAGGATTTTTTGCTGGTTGGCAGCGGCATGGGCGGTGGTCGGAATATCCAGATGCTCAACTGTGGTCGCTGCCATGCCAATCGAATTCATATAATCTTTCAGAATCCGGTACTGCATTAGCAAGGCGTTGTTTTCAGTGTTTAGCCGACTTATTTCACTGAACTGGTCTGAGCCTTCCTGATAATATTTACGGTTGAGGTAAGCCATTGCCAAATAAAAACGTAAGTAGATATTTGGATTTGCCCCTTGCTCCTGTTGCAGAGCATTGGAAAATCGCTCAATGGCTTTATCCAGTATTTCTGTTTTGGCTTTGCCGATCAGTTTGAAAAAATCAGGCGTAATAAAAAAATGCGATTTGCAGTAGAAACATTCCACATCGTGTTCATTGACAGGAGTCCAGCAAAATGGACAACGCAATACAAAGTCGCTGTTTATGGCCTTCCGCGCCAGGGTAAATTTCTTTATATCCTCAGATAAGTCAAGACTTCTGGGATTAAGGTGTGCGGCTTTTTTTAAAGCAACTTCTATGGCGGTCATGTTGGTCAAAACCCGCGATAACCAAAACCAGCCTTTAAAATTATCTTCGTAGCTCATCAAAATCTGGCAAAGCAATTGCTCGGCACTGCCAGGATCATAGCTTTCGGCAAGATGAATGGCTTTGGCAATCATCACAATTTCATCCGCTTTACTGAGTTGCGGCTTTTGCGGCTTTGGAGCCTGCCCTTCCTGGAATTTTTCAACTTCTTTCGCCAAAACATCAACGGTCTGGTGAATCTGGCGTGACACGCCTTTTTGAGGAACAGCCCTGAACACCATGTAATCCGGTGTCCACTGCATCATTTCCATGGCAACGATCTTGCCATTCATGTTGCATTGTACGGAATTTGCCAGCACGCCTTTGTCAAAATAAAATCCGCCGACCTTTTCTTTTTCCCGCACTTCCAGCAAACCGGTTTTATCCGACTTTTCCAGCAACCGCAACACATCAAGCAAGGCAACAGAATTGCCAACATTGCCTGCCTGCTCAAGCTGCACTGCCAGTTTGCTTAACAACGCAATTCCAAGGTCACCATGCCCGGCATGTTTGGTAATAAACAGCGCCAGACAGGAGGGATTTAACCTTATTTTTTTCAACGAACCTTTCAGGGCGAACAAAATCGCTTCCGCCCCTTTTAAATTGTATTGTCTTATAAAAGCCTGAATCCCTTGCTTGAACAACTGCTGCTGTTCTGCGGTCAAGGTGTTTTTGGCAATTTTTTCTACCACTGTATTTAGTTCTTTAGTGTCATTGGCATTGACAATACTTTTGTTGTAATCCAGATAGACGATTCTGGCAACTGGCCCTACCACCGCAGCAAGTTGCTCTTCAATCCCAACCATCCCGGTAACGTTTGAAAAATCGGGGGTCTGGACAATTTCAGGAGCTTGATAATCGTGCGGAACTTCAATCTGCAAAGTGGCATTGCTTTGAAACTGACTGATGCCAGCGGAAACAGATTGTGCTGTGTTTGGTTGTTCTGAAGAAGGATGTGACGAATCAATATGTGGAGAAGAAGTAGTGCCAGCCTGTACTGCACTCGCCAGTATCTGAAAAATCGCGGCGGTTGATAAGCCTATTTTTGATTCTGTGCTGGCTGTTTGTCCTAGCCGACTTGAAAAAGAAGCTTTGCCCTGTTTTATTTCCTTGATTAAGGCAAGTGCTGCCTCACCACTTTGTCCCTTGAAAGTAACATCAACAATAAGACCTTGCTCAAGCACTAACTTGGCTGAATGTTCAGAGCCATCGTTAATAAACATAGACCCTGTTCTTTTTTCCTTGCATAAGCGTTGCAAAGTCAAAAGCAGTTCCCGATAGCTTAACAATCGTACGGTAGAGGTGTCCTGCTGCATTAAGAAATCTCCCCTTGCCTTAATGAAAAACAATATTCCAACATATTTCTGATTTCCAAGTAAATCCAAACTTACAGGGTGTAACTGTATTATAGTTAAAAAACCGTTAAGATTTACTTTTTCTCCTTAAAAGAAAGACTGACATTTTTAAAATAGAGTCCAGTCCAAAATAATTCCATAAACACAAGCTTCTATATCTTATAAGTAACTTTTTGAATCACTGCTAGTTTTTACTTTAATCAGCCGCCTTTCCCCCTGCCTGATAACTTCAAGAACCACCAGGGTATCGGCTGGTGTTCCTTTTACTTTAGCGGTCAAGTCGGCAGAGCTTTCGACTGTTTTCTGGTTAAAAGCCACCACAATATCTCCCACTTTAAGCCCTGCATCGCGTGCCGGACTGGCAGGGGCAAAACTTAAAATTAATGCGCCATACCGTTCGGGAGCAGAGAACGAGGCATCTTCTGTTTTTATCCCCAGCCAACCGTGAAAAATTTTAGGGGATTTTTTAAGTTGTTCCGCCACATTCATCGCTAATTCAATAGGTATGGCAAAAGACATTCCCTGATATCTCCCGGTATTGCTATAAATCCATGAATTAACCCCAACTACTCCACCTTGCGCGTCTAAAAGAGGCCCGCCTGAGTTGCCTTCATTTAACACGGCATCTGTTTGGATAAAGGGAATATTGCCTTTCAGGGGAACAAGCAACTCTTTTGCACTCACTATCCCTGTTGTTACTGATTGCCCCAAACCAAACGGCCAACCAATTGCGATAACAGGTTGGCCAATTTCCAGCGCTTTAGATGAGCCAATTTTTACTTTTGGCAATCCAGAACTACTGATTTTTAGCAAGGCTATATCAGTTGGCATATCAATACCAACCAAAGTTGCCGGCAACTCTTGCTCATTCCTGAATTTAATTTTGATTTGACTTTGACTTTGATTTTCAATGACATGCGAATTTGTCAGTACATAACCATCTTCCGAAATAATGAAACCTGTCCCTAAAACATATCTTGATGCAGCCGCACTGGTATTTGCTGAAAACTCTGCTTCCATAGCTAAGTTTTTGGGAGTAATAACAGCAACCACAGCATCGGCATTTACTTTAACTATTGCCGAAACATCAAGCAATCCGCCTGCATAACTCAGTTGGCTTAGTAATGGTAAAATCTGACAACATAAAAAAACTATAATCTTCTGCTTCACATTTTTTCTCTGTTTTTTATTTTTGGAATATCTTAAAAAAAATCTTTATTCAAATAAATTGCATAAATTCTCTGAACTCAAAAAATATGCTATCGTTCCAAGACCTTATTATCTTCTATGGATAAATAAGGCTACCTTAAAATAACCACATAGGCAATTAAGCTAAAATTTTCAGAAACTTCATTCTGAAGCAGATTTAGTTACAGGCCGTGAAAGGGCGACAGATTTACAGGTTACAGCCCTTTAAAAATACCCGAAAATATCTTTGGGAAGTTTAGCGTGTTTATTGTTTGCAATTCACTCAATGTATTTAAATCATGTCCAACTCTAAACCTTATGATGTCCTGATTATAGGCAGCGGTGGTGCAGGTTTAACCCTGGCACTTAAATTAGCTGATTACGCCAATATTGCGGTTTTATCCAAATTTGAACTCACCGAAGGCAGTACTTTCTATGCTCAGGGCGGGATTTCCGCTGTGCTTGATAAAGAAGACTCCATCGAGTCGCATATCGAAGATACACTCAATGCGGGGGCAGGTCTGTGTAATACCGATATTGTCAGGCTTACCGTTTCTTATGGGAAAAAAAGTATTGACTGGTTACGTTCTCAGGGGGTGGAGTTTACTGAGGAGCAGACCGCCAGCGGTGAAAAACACTTGCATTTGAATCGTGAAGGCGGGCATTCACACAGACGTATTGTTCATGCTACCGATGCGACAGGAAAAGCCGTTTCATTGTCACTCATCAATCGCGCCAAAGAGCACCCAAGTATCAACCTGCTGGAAAATCACAACGTTATCGACTTAATCACCGCAAACAAGCTAGGGCAATCAGGCTGTGAAGTTGTTGGTGCCTATGTTCTGGATACGGAAAATCATGTTGTTAAAGCGATGTCCGCCAAAATTGTGGTTCTGGCAACAGGTGGAGCCAGCAAAGTCTATTTGTATTCGACCAATCCGCATATTGCAACCGGCGACGGAATTGCTCTGGCCTGGCGGGCGGGCTGTCGAATCAGCAATATGGAGTTTATGCAGTTTCACCCAACCTGTCTTTATCATCCAAATGCCCGATCATTTCTGATTAGCGAAGCAGTAAGGGGTGAAGGCGCAAAATTACGTCTGCCCGATGGCCGCTCTTTTATGCAACGATATGATGCACGAGAGGAACTGGCTCCGCGCGATATTGTCGCCAGAGCGATTGACAATGAAATGAAAACACACGGCGTTGATTGTGTTTATCTCGATATTAGCCATAAACCAGCCGAGTTTGTTCGTGAACATTTTCCAACCATTTATCAGCAATGCTTAACATTTGGCATAGATATTACCAGCCAGCCAATCCCGGTGGTTCCGGCAGCGCATTACACTTGCGGTGGTGTTTTGGTTGACAGTTATGCCCGCACCGACATTCCAAGACTGTATGCCATCGGTGAAGTCGCTTGCACAGGCTTGCATGGCGCCAACCGCATGGCAAGCAATTCTTTGCTGGAATGTCTGGTATTTGCCGAACGCGCGGCACAGGATATTTTGAAAAATCTGCCAACTTTGCCGGATACCAAGATAAATATCCCGGAGTGGGATGAGTCGCAGGTCATTGACTCTGACGAGGAAGTTGTGGTTTCCCATAACTGGGATGAATTGCGCCGCTTTATGTGGGACTACGTTGGCATTGTCCGCACCAATAAACGCTTAAGCCGTGCCATGCGCAGACTGGAGCTGCTGAAAGAGGAAATTTCTGAATATTATGGCAACTTCCGTGTCACCAGCGATTTGCTGGAACTGCGAAACCTGGTGATTGTCGCAGAATTAATCGTGCGTTGCGCCCAACAGCGTAAAGAAAGTCGCGGCTTGCATTACACCCAGGATTATCCTGAGCTTGATAACAGCCAGCCAGCGCAAAATACCATTTTAACGCCGGAAAAATTTAAACCCGCTTACGCATTAAAATTTGACGAGTTTGAGCTTTAAATCAACAAGGTGCTGATGCAGATAGCGTGAGGTTTCTTGAGATTATCAACTAGCCTGGAAATGCCATTATGAAACTTTCACGACTCAGCCTGCTAAGCAGTGTTGCTATTCTCATCAGCCTGTTTTTTATTCTCGATTTCCATCAATACTTAACCCTGGATGTCTTAAAATCCAAACAACAAGCAATTCAAAGCTATTATCAGCACAATCCTGTTTTGGCATTAGTGCTGTTCATGTTGATTTACATCGTTGTTACGGCCTTATCCTTACCCGGCGCAACTGTTTTAGGTCTGGCCGGAGGCGCAATTTTTGGCTTGGGCTGGGGAGTTGTCACGGTTTCAATTGCCTCAACTATCGGCGCGACCGGGGCTTTTTTAGCGGCACGTTTTTTGTTTCGGGACATCGTCGAGCGTAAATTCGCCGACCGGTTGAAAATCATCAACGCAGGCTTGGCTAAAAACGGAATTTTTTATCTGTTCACCTTGCGTCTGGTTCCCATCGTACCTTTTTTTATGATTAATCTGCTGATGGGGTTGACCGCCATTAATCCTAAAACCTTTTTCTGGGTCAGTCAGCTTGGTATGTTGGCAGGTACTGTGATGTATGTGAATGCCGGAACACAATTGGGGAAAATTACTTCGCTGTCTGATATTTTCTCGCCCGTTTTATTGTTTTCTTTCGCATTATTAGGTGTTTTTCCATTACTTGCGAAAAAAATTGTTGATGCAATCCAGGCCGCACGGATTTATAAACGTTGGAGTAAACCGAAAAAGTTTGACAACAATTTGTTAGTGATTGGTGCAGGCGCAGGTGGTTTGGTCAGTGCTTACATCGCCGCCGCGACAAAAGCCAAAGTGACTTTGATTGAAAAACACATTATGGGCGGTGATTGCCTTAACACCGGTTGTGTACCATCAAAAGCGTTACTCAAGTCCAGCAAAATAGTTTCTTTATTTAAACGGGCTGAGGAATTTGGACTGAAAACGATTCATCCTGAGTTTGAATTCGCAGAAGTCATGGAGCGTGTGCAAAACATTATCAGGCAAATTGCACCACATGATTCAATTGAGCGCTATAACCAACTCGGCGTGGAAGTGATAACAGGCGAGGCAAAACTTGTCTCCCCCTGGCTGGTGGAAGTGAAAACGGCCACAGAAACAAAGTTTATTAGCAGCCGGGCGATTGTGATTGCCGCAGGTGCCAAACCCTTTGTGCCAAAGATTCCGGGCCTGGAAAATATCGCTTATTTCACTTCGGAAACGATTTGGAATTTACGCAACAAACCACAGTCTTTATTAGTGTTAGGTGGCGGCCCGATTGGTTGCGAACTGTCACAGGCTTTTGCCAGATTAGGGATAAAAGTTACCTTAGTGGAAATAGCAAACCGCCTGTTAATTCGTGAAGATGCCGATGTTTCTGCGATAGTGGCAGAAAAATTCCGAACCGAAAGCATTGATTTACGCTTGGAGCATATAGCAAAAGAATTCGTCATCGAAAATGGGCAGAAAATTTTGCTGGCAGAATATCAAAAGCAAGAGGTACGAATTGAATTTGAGCAGGTTTTAATCGCAATTGGACGGATTGCAAATGTTGCAGGTTATGGCGTGGAAGAATTAGGAATTGAATTATCGCCGCGCCAAACTTTGGCAGTTGATGAGTTTCAGGCAACCAATTATCCCAATATTTATGCAGTTGGCGATGTGACAGGCTTGTCTCAATTCACCCACACCGCAGCCCATCAAGCCTGGTATGCCACAGTAAATGGCTTGTTTGGCGGGTTTAAAAAATTTCGTACCGATAATTCTGTCATTCCCTGGGCAACCTTTACTGACCCTGAAGTGGCCAGGGTTGGCTTGAATGAACAGGAAGCAAAGCAGCAGGGAATTAGCTATGAAGTCAGCCTGTTTCAGCTTTCCGAATTAGACAGAGCTATTGTAGATGGAGATTTATCCGGTTTTGTAAAGGTTTTGACTGTCCCCGATAGCGACAAAATTCTGGGAGTGACGATTGTCGGTGAACATGCTGGGGATTTAATTGCAGAGTTTGTCTTGGCAATGAAACATCGATTGGGATTGAATAAGGTTTTAAGCACAATTCATATTTATCCGACCTTGGCCGAAGCAAACAAGCAGGTTGCCGGGGTATGGCGAACTCATCATCAACCTAAAATCATCTTGAATTTACTTAAATCCTATCATCACTGGCGGCGAAACTAAACATCAGGCAAGCTCATGCTTTTGAATTGTTCACGACAGCCATCATAGCCAGTTTGCATAGGCAAAATGCGCAAGACAACAATTTCAACAGTTTTCGCCAGAACTAAAATTTTGCAATTTGCAAATGACCAATTCATTTTTCCTGAACAAGAGGTAAAACCATGAAAATTCTTATCACCGGCGGCACCGGTTTTATCGGCAGTGCATTGGCTAAACATCTGGTCGCAGCAGAGGAAGATGTGACGGTATTAAGTCGTAGTCCTGAAAATGTAGCAGCGATTTGCGGGGCAAAAGTTAAAGCATTAGGCAGTCTTAACAGTTTGCAAGCCGATGATTATTTTGACGTAATTGTGAATCTGGCTGGGGCAGGGATTTTTGATAGCCGTTGGACTGAAGCACGAAAACAATTGATTCGAGCCAGTCGAATTAATTTGACCGGGGAATTATTGCAGGCTATCGACAAAATGACCGTAAAGCCGAAGCTGTTAATCAGTGGTTCGGCAATTGGTTATTATGGGAATCAGGGCGATACACCGCTAGATGAACAAGCCGCGACCGTACCTGATTTTTCCCAGCAATTGTGTGCTGACTGGGAAGGTGAGGCGATGAAAGCCGAGCAATTTGGGCTGCGGGTGTGCTTAATCCGTACCGGTTTGGTGCTGGCGAATGGCGGCGGTTTGCTCAAGAGAATGCTGTTGCCGTTTCAACTGGGGTTGGGCGGATGCCTGGGGAATGGTTTGCAGTGGATGTCGTGGATACATCGTGAAGACTGGATCAGGATTGTCCAGCAAATGATGGCGGATAACTCTATGCAGGGTGCTTACAATGCCACTGCGCCTAATCCGGTGACGAATGCGGAATTTACTCAAGCATTGGCACACTGTTTGAAGCGGCCTGCATTGTTGCCAGTGCCAGCCTGGTTGTTAAAAGCCTTGCTGGGAGAAATGTCGGATCTGGTGCTGGGTAGTCAGCGGGTTTTGCCGCAGCGCTTGTTGGCTCAGGGTTTTAAGTTTCACTATCCTGACCTGGATGGTGCTTTGCGGCAAAGTTTGGGAAAATGAGTAACAGCATAAATCCAAATTTTGCAGGTTGAATAAGAAAAAAATAATTTCACTCAACAATAAAGAACAACACGATGCAGACACAACAACAATTATGGCAGCGATATTTTCCTGAATTTATCACAAGTCATGACGCCGCCATAAACAGCTTGATGGCATCTGCGCATTTACTGCATATTCCCGCTGGCAAACAGGTTTTTTATCCCGGTTGTTCATGTGAAAATTACCTGCTAATGCTGGAAGGCCGGATAAAAACCCAGCTCATTTCAGATTCTGGCCGGGAAATTCTGCTTTACCATGTCTGCTCCGGCGACTCCTGTGTATTAACTACCTCATGCTTGCTGGGTGGAAATTGCTATCCGGCTGAAGGGATAACAGAATCTGAAGTTTTAGCATTTTCTATCTCCGGGATTGCTTTTCATCGTTGCCTGGAGCAATCGGCTTTTTTTCGCGAATTTGTCTTCAAGAATTTTGCCAACCGTCTGGCAGCGGTGATTGCCAGAATGGAAGATGTAGTGTTTGGTGCAATTGATGTCCGTTTGGTTAAATTACTTCTGTCTTATAATAAGACAACGCTTAGCATCACCCACCATGAGCTGGCCGCTGAACTGGGGACAGCTCGTGAAGTGGTTTCAAGACACTTAAAATACTTTGAAAAACAAGGCTGGCTACTTTTAAATCGCGGCGTAATAGAAATTGCCAATGTCAATGCGCTAAAACAATTAGCGGTTTAATTCTTTGACTCATCAGAAGAGTTTTGCAGCTTTTTTCTATCTTCACGGTTTTCATTGCCAATAAAACTTAAAATGGTAAAGCCAATGATTAATCCAGTCACGCTCGCCATCACTAAAGGCAAAGCGAAAGGGATGTCGTGCGGGTCTTTCATGTTCATACCTAAAACGGCAGAAAAAATACTTAATATAAAATCTAACATGCTGTTATCCTCATTGAGTGTCGGAAAGTCGTTAATCAGCCCCGCAATGCTGCGAGGCATTAACGCCGACATCTATGCTAAAAGATTTAACAGTCTTTCTCAGTGATTAAGTCACCGTAACAAATTTATTTTGGACTCCCTACAGTCAAGCAGAAAAATACAGCACTTGAATCCCCGTTATATGGCGCATTAGCAGAGTAGCCTTTGATAAGTAACCATCGCCTCATTATTGTCATTGCCGGCTGTTTATTAACCACTCAAACTGCTAAGGCAGATTTCAACACCTTAGCCAGGGTTCAACAACAAGCCCAACAATTAAAGCTCGCTGAGCATCAACAATGGCAAGTCCTGCTGCATTATCAGCCGGACAGCTTAATCACCGATAAAAACTTCTTTTTTCACCCCGATGGCGCAGAACACAAACAGGCGGAATTAAACGCCACACTCGCCGCTTTTTTGCAAACCTCAAACGATGACGACAATTCGCCGCAATGTCGTTTCCCGGCACGTTTCAGCTGGTTGCAACAACAGCTAAATCTCAAAAATATCTGCCTGAACATCGCTGCGAAAAACTGCACAACTGGCTGAAAAACCTGGCTGTTACCGGTATTACCCTGGTTTTTCCAGTCGCCTATCTAAACAATCCTGCCTCCATGTTTGGACACAGCTTTTTACGTTTGGACTCCCAAAACGGTGAAAACAGCGATTTAATGGCATGGACGGTGAATTATGCCGTTACCACAGCACAGGAGCGCGGCATAACTTTCGCGCTGAAAGGCTTGTTTGGCGGCTATCAAGGACAATATTCTCTCGCGCCCTATTATGTGCTGTTGAAAGAATATGCCGATTTGGAAAGCCGGGATTTGTGGGAATACTCGCTGAATTTTTCCGCTGCCGAACAACAACAGTTATTGCTACATTTGTGGGAAATAAAATCGGCGCATTTTGACTATTACTTCATCAACAAAAACTGCTCCTATCAGCTGTTAGCTTTGCTGGAAACAGCACGCCCTGACTTGCATCTCGCCGAACAGTTTAACTGGGATGCAATTCCGGCGGATACTGTTCGTGCCGTTGTTTCTGTACCGGGGTTATTAAAAAAAGTGCATTATCGCCCGGCATTGGCAACCCAGGTGGCAACGAAAGCACGAGCATTAGACGAGTCGCAACAAGCGATTTCCAAAGGCTTGGCAAAAGCTGAAATAACGGCGGATGCTCCGGCAGTTAAATCCCTTCCTGTTGCCAAACAGGCCCAAACC
The DNA here is from genome assembly GCA_903875455.1 of uncultured Pseudomonadota bacterium. GTDB lineage: Bacteria > Pseudomonadota > Gammaproteobacteria > Methylococcales > Methylomonadaceae > CAIQWF01. The sequence goes on along the minus strand of CAIQWF010000215.1, from coordinate 19,850 downwards.
CTGGAACTGGCTTTTGCCTATTTATCTTATTTAAACGCCGACAAAATCAAACGCAAGCAGCCAATTGACGGCAAACTGGCTTACTCTTTATTAACCACTCGCAGCCAGCTACCGACACTTGAAACAGAAACAGTTGCCGCTCCCAGCTTCAGACCTGATCAAGGTCATGCCGGAAATCGTGTACAACTTGTCGGCGGTTACGATGGCATCGCAGCATATACTCAAATCGCCTATCGCTGGTCGTATCATGATTTATATGACCCCAATGCCGGATTTAATCAAGGAGCGCAGGTGGAGTTTTTCAAACCCGTGCTGCGCTATTACCCGCAGCAACAGCATTTTCAGTTGGAAAGTCTGGGTATTATCAATATTAACTCCATGCCAGCGAGAAACAATTTTATCAGCCCCTTTTCCTGGCAAGTGGATATAGGGATTAACCGGCAGCGTTTTCCCGATAAGCAACGCTCTTTAGTCGGCGGAATCAAAGCAGGAGTGGGATTAAGCTACCACGTTGATGCACAAAGTCTGTTATCCGTTTCCGCTTTGGCAGCTCTGTTATTTAGCGATAGATTTCATCAAGCTACCGCCGTAGGGTTTGGGGCATCGTTATTTGCTCAACATGATTTTTCTACGCGCTGGCGGATTGGAGCAGAAGCTTCAGTTTGGGAATATCTGCAAGGCCTCAGTCATTTTAGTTACAGCTATGCCCTAACCCAGCGCTTTACTGTCTCCAACTCGCAAGCTTTGGTTTTAAACTTAGGCCGTAGTAACGAGTTTGACCATGGCGCTTTTAATGCGCAACTCGCCTGGCAGTTTTATTTTTAAACAGCTCTCTGCAATCAGATATAATTCAATAATATCAAACACCTAATCACAATGGACATTTCTATGAAACAGCTTAATAAATACCGGGCTTTGAGCATGGCGGTTTTGACAGTGTTGGCGACTGACTGCAACAGCTCAGGTACGGGCCATGTTACCCCAGGGATAATTACTACTTTTGGTCCTGGCCTTTCCACAGAAGAAACAACCAAAGACTTTGAAAACAGTAGCAAGGCAGAAGACGCTCATAATAAATTAGTGAATTTTATCCAGACAAACTGGACAAATTTAACGGCTGACATGACCAGAGGACAAGGAACGTATTTAACAACTCTGGCGGATTTATTGAAAATTTATCCCAACGATAAAGCTTCTTTTTATGCGATGACCAAGAAAAAATTCGCTCAACTCGTTCCTGATGCCCAGACCAGCCCTGAACAATTTTTAAAAAACCTTGGTTACAACAAAAAAGACCTCTCGCTCCTACTGCAAAGAAGAGAAGATCTCATAGGTTTTTCTGGAGCAAAGGCGGTGATATATAACGAGGCAGTCTGGTTTGCAACTCAGCATCAGTCAGAGTTAAACAATGATATGAGAAAAGGACATGGACAATATCTGAGTAAAATGGCAGAGCTGTTAGGAATTCCCGTTGAGAAAAGAGCCGCTTTTTATACCATGACAAAAAATAAGTTTGTTCGACTGATGCCTTCGCCTAAAACCACTCCAGACCAGTTGGTGACTAACCTCCAAGCTGAAGCCGACAAGTTATAATTTTATATTGCCTTGAAAGCTCTACTCAGAGAGATTTTTATGAAACAGATTAATAAATGCCGTGCTTTAAGTTTGGCGATTTTGACAGTAATCATGCCAGACTGTGAAAGTTCTGACGAGATTCTTGGAATCACTATCGTACCGATGCTGACCAGCGAAATCACCTCCAGCGAAAAACACAGTTTATATGGCCTTACCGATAAGGAATTAAAGGCGATACAGTTTGCACAGCTAAACTGGTCAAACTTAACCGCTGACATGGCAAAAGGACAAGGTGAAAATTTAAGCACGATTGCGGATTTTCTGAGCATTCCAGACACGAAAAAAGCCGCTTTTTATGCTGCCGCAAAAAATAAATTTACCCAGTTTATTCCTGCTTCTGACACTACCGCTGAACAGTTGGTAGTTAAACTCAAAACTGAATCGGCCAAGCTTTAACTTCTGGATTTGTTAAAACCTCAACCAAAAAACCAGTACGCCGCAAAAATTGCCCCGCTGAATCCGGCCAAATCCGCAATAATTCCACAGGCCGCAGTATGACGAATATTTTTCACCCCCACTGCACCAAAATAAACTGCAATTACATAAAACGTGGTTTCAGTGCTGCCCTGAATAATACAGGCCAAGCGTCCGGCAAATGAATCCGCGCCATGCGTTTTCATCGTGTCTATCATCATCGCCCGTGCGCCACTGCCGCTAAACGGCTTCACCAATGCCGTTGGCAAAGCATCAACAAAACGCCCATCAAAACCGGCAAGTTTAACCAAATAACGAATCCCGTCGGCAATCATATCTAACGCGCCACTAGCCCGAAACACGCCGATGGCCACTAACATTGCCACTAAATAAGGCACGATGGTAATCGCGGTGCTAAAACCTTCTTTCGCACCGGCAATAAAAGCTTCATAGGCATTAATTTTTTTATAAACGGCGCCAGCAATAAAGGTAATCACCAGCGTAAACAAGGTGACGTTACTGATTAACGCTGATTGCAGCAGCATTTGCTGATGTGGCAGTTGGGCAAAATAATACACAATCGCCACGATAGCAGCGGTGAAGCCTGCCAGATAACTGAAAATCACTTTTTCCAGCAGATTGATTTTTTGCACAACCGCAACCGACAACAAGCCAAACATTGTCGACAGATAAGTCGCAATTAAAATCGGAATTAGCACATCGGTCGGATTCACCGCGCCTAATTGCGCCCGATAAGTAAAAATCGTCACCGGAAATAGCGTGACGGATGACGCATTAATCACCAAAAACAGAATCTGCGCATTGCTTGCAGTGTCTGGATTCGGATTTAATCTCTGCAACTCTTTCATCGCTTTAATTCCCAATGGCGTAGCGGCATTATCCAGACCTAACATATTGGCGGCGATATTCATTACCATTGCCCCTAATGCCGGATGATTTTTGGGAATATCCGGCATTAACCGGCTGAATAACGGTGTCAGTCCACGTGTCAGCAGGTTGATAAAGCCGCTTTCTTCCCCAATCTTCATAATGCCTAGCCACAGCGACAACACGCCGGTTAAACCCAGTGCGATTTCAAATGCGGCTTTGGAAAGGCTGAACATTGCCGTCATTAATTCTGTGAAGATTTGCTGGTCGCCTAACACCAGCCATTTAAAGCTGGCGGTGAGAAAAGCGATAAAAAAGAACGCAATCCAGATGATGTTTAGCACAATGTAGCCGTTAAAAGGTTGGAATATGGGGAATTGTAATGATTGAGCAATAAAAAACCGCCGTTGGTTTTGCCATTGGCGGTTTTGGTGTCAAAAAAAATCGACTGTAAATCCTAATTCTTTTGCAGCTTTAGCCAATAACAAATCGGCTGTGGCAATAGTTTCAAGCTGATAATGCCCCGCGATGGCTAAATGCAGGGCATCCAACGTGCGCAAAGCCTGTTCGGGCAGCATGGAAATCAAATGCGTTGCACTTTCCAAATGTTTATTTTCGACTGAATGAACTAGCAAATATCCTTGTTCAATATCTTCTAAAAAGGTCGTGTAGATTTGATTTTCTAATTCCACACTGATTTCTTGTGTGCGTTTACGCCGTGCCAATAGAAAACGCAATTCCGTTTTACTTAACGTGCTGATAACGGCACTGTTTAAATTGACAATATAATCAGCGACTTGTTCGGAATTTATTTCATTCAAATACCATTTTGCCAACGCACTGGTATCTAAATAAGCGGTTTTACCGTTCATCGCGGTCGGCTCGAATCAATTCAGCACTGTTTGTTACAGGCTGCATAAGTTGCCGTAACTCACGATGAGAGGGACGTTTTTTAGTAGTTTGCATGGGCAAAATACGCGCAATAGCTTGTTTATGCCGAATTACAATAATTTCTTGTTCTTGTTCAACCAGTTGGTCGAGTTTGCCTAAGAGGTTGCGCATTTGGCGAATGCTGAGTTGTTGCATGATAAAATCTCCATTGTGCTACAATTTTTTTGAGTGTAGCACATAATGGATAGATTATAAATTCAGGACAACAAAAAACCGCCGTTGGTTTTGCCGAGGGCGGTTTTGTGTAGGGCGGGCACGGTTTTTTGCCCGCCATGATGCGCTTGGAAAAAGGTGTGCAAAACAGCGTGCACACCCTACAGGGCTGAACATTGCGGTCATTAATTCTGTGAAGATTTGCTGGTCACCTAACACCAGCCATTTAAAGCAGGCGGTGAGAAAAGCGATAAAAAAGAATGCAATCCAGATGATGTTTAGCATTGATGAAGTCTTGGCAAGTAGTACAGCGATAAGAAAAGAAATGTTAGCTAATTCCTCGTATAATCGTTGGAATTTTTTTATCAATCAGATTCAGGAGTATTTGTGTGAGTGAAGTAAAACATTGCAGATTATTGATTTTAGGCTCCGGGCCTGCGGGTTATACAGCTGCCGTTTATGCAGCGCGTGCTAATTTAAAGCCAGTGATTGTGACAGGAATGCAGCAAGGCGGACAATTAACCACCACGACGGAAGTAGATAACTGGCCAGGTGATTTTGAAGGTGTGCAAGGCCCGGAATTAATGGAAAGAATGCTGAAACATGCACAGCGTTTTGAAACCGAAATCATTTTTGACCATATTCACACAGCGGATTTATCGGCAAAACCGTTTAAATTAACCGGCGATGCAGGCAGTTATACCTGTGATGCGCTGATTATTGCCACCGGTGCATCAGCGCGGTATTTGGGTCTGAATTCAGAAGAAGAATTTAAAGGCCGTGGCGTTTCGGCCTGTGCGACTTGCGACGGTTTTTTCTATCGCAATAAACCGGTAGCGGTGATTGGCGGCGGCAATACCGCAGTGGAAGAGGCTTTGTATCTGGCGAATATCGCTTCAAAAGTCACGGTTGTGCATCGGCGCGACAAGTTTCGCTCTGAAAAAATCCTGTCGGACAAACTGATTGAAAAATCCAAAACCGGTAACGTGGTGATTGAATGGGATCATCAACTCGACGAAGTGTTGGGCGATGAGATGGGCGTAACCGGAATGCGGATTAAAAACACCAAAGATGGTTCAACCAAAGACATCGACGTGCATGGGGTGTTTATCGCGATTGGCCATACCCCGAATACCAGTCTGTTTGAGGGTCAGTTAGAGATGGATCACGGTTATATTAAAGTGCAAAGCGGAATTCATGGCAACGCGACCGCCACCAATATTCCCGGCGTATTTGCCGCAGGTGATGTGATGGATTCGGTATATAAACAGGCGATTACTTCCGCAGGCGCAGGCTGTATGGCGGCATTGGATGCGGAAAAATATCTGGATGAGTTGGAAGGCTGATTACCGATACTAGACCTGTCAGTTTTTTAAAGCCTGACAGGCCTAAACTGAAATTTAATTTATGACATCAAAGCGCATTGAGCATATAGATGTATGGCGGTTTTTTGCTGTCATGCTGGTGATTTTAAACCATTTTTTTAGATTCAGCGGTGTAGACCAGTATTGGTTGTTCATTAACACTTACTCAGAACAAATTGGCCGCCTGGGTGAATTAGGAGTGCTGATTTTTTTCAGCATCAGCGGTTTTGTAATTTGTTTAGGTCTGGATCGGGAAAAAACCGCCACTGGCCGGGTTTGTTTAACTGCATTTTGTGCGCGGCGTTTTTTTCGGATTGTGCCGCCGTTGTGGGTTTACTTGAGCGTTTTAACGCTGCTTAGTCTGAACGGTGTCATTAACACTTCCATGACCCAGATTTTCAGGTCGCTGCTGTTCTTGTGTAACTTACCGCTGGAAGGCGAATGCTCTTGGTTTGCAGGACACACTTGGTCATTGGCGTATGAAGAGCAGTTTTATTTAGTCTATCCGCTGATATTTTTATGGGCATGGCAAGGCATTAAAAATAAACGGCTGTTCCTGGTGCTGGGATTATTGGTGGCAAGTGCCTTGCTGTTGCGCCATTATGAATACTCTTTTGGCGCGGACTACTGCACTTATTTTTTATTTTTGCTCAGCGGTTGTTATACCGCCTTGATGCCAGTGGAATGGCGGCAGCAATTATATGTGCTACCGCTGCTGGTTTGGCTTATATCGCTGGTTTTATTGGTGGGATTAATCTGGGTGCTGCCGAGCAATAACAATGACTTGCTAAAAATCCTCTGTTATCCGTTTTTGATACAGCTGATTGTGTTTGGAACTCCTACGCATTGTGACTGGATTAAAGCCGTTTTTCATAACCGAACCTTCGGTTATTTAGGACGCATTTCCTATTCGCTGTATTTATGGCAGGAACTTGCAACAGCCTATTATGCCGACACACTCTGGTGGCAAACTGTGGCTTATTTGGGATTGGTCTTAATTTTTTCCATAGTATCGTTCCATTATTTTGAAATACCTTGTCAAAAACTGGGCTCACGGTTTTCGGCACAGTTAAAAATGCGAAACGCTTTTTAACAACATACATCTTTAAACTGATTTGGCCTTAGCTGAGAGCAAACACCTTAAAAAATGAAACTATTTGTGCGTTTAAAATTCATCATTGCCCTCTGGCTGCTGTGGTTTAGCTTCAGTGTGCAGGCATTTAATAAAGAACCGTCATTTTTGATTTTGAACTATCATGACATTTTTGCCCAAGACAGCCAGCAGCTTCGGCAGAGTCGCACCGGAGTTAGCAAACAGTTTCTGGAACAACAATTTATCTGGTTGCAAAAAAATGGCTATAACGTGGTGAGTGTACAAGCGGTTTTTGACGCCGCTGCGGGTAAAACTGCCTTACCGAATAAAGCGGTATTATTGACTTTTGATGACGGCTATTTAAGTTTTTATACCCAGGCTTTTCCATTATTGAAAAAATACCATTACCCAGCCACGGTGGCATTAATCGGCAGTTGGCTGGAAGGAAAATTCGGTGCTAACGAACCTCCCGCCGCCTTGTTGAATTGGCAACAAGTGCGCGAGTTGGCACAGTCAGGCTTGGTGGAAATTGCTTCGCACAGCTATGATTTACACACCGGCATTTTAGCCAATCCCCAGGGGAATACCCAGCCTGCCGCCGTAACCCGGCTTTATGACCCGAAAACAGGTTATGAAACCGATGAACAGTATCAAGAAAGGATACAAGCGGCACTGTTTAAAAGTGCGGATTTTATTTTCCAGCATACCGGCGTGCGTCCACGGGTGATGGTGTGGCCGTATGGTGAATATAACGAACAGGTTATCGCGGCGGCACGGGAAGCCGGAATGCCAATGACTATGGGATTAGCCGATAGCATTAATACCCTGGCTAATATTTCACGCCTGCACCGCTGGATTCTGATCGACAATCCTAACATTGAAAAATTTGCGCAGCTCGTCAACCGCTCACAGCCTGAGCGAATGCTGCGGGTGGCGCATGTTGATATGGATTATCTTTATGATCCAGACCCGGAACAAACCGAACGCAATATCGGCAGTCTGGTGCAGCGCATCAAAGACATGCAGATTAACACGGTGTATTTACAAGCTTATGCTGACCCCGATGGCGATGGCAATGCCGAAAGCTTATATTTTCCCAATCGCCATTTGCCGATGCGGGCAGATTTATTTAACCGGGTGGCGTGGCAATTGCGAAAACGCGCAGCAGTGCGGGTATATGCCTGGCTACCGATTCTGGCCTATCAAAGCCCTAAACTGGATAAAAACTGGTATGTGCAAGAATGGCGCGATGGGAAACCACAAACCTCCAGCCATATTTATACGCGCCTGTCGCCGTTCAATCCGCAAGCGCGGCAATTTGTGGCAGACATTTATGAAGACTTGGCCAAACATTCCAGTTTTGACGGCATCTTATTCCATGATGATGGCATTTTGTCGGATTTTGAAGACGTTTCTCCCGCAGCCCTGGAATACGGCAAAGAAGTCTGGGGGTTGTCCGATGATTTTAATCTCCTGCATTCCACACCACAAAAACGTTTGGAATGGGCTCGACATAAAACTGAATTGCTTGGACAATTTACCGATGAATTAACCAGCCGGGTACGTTTTTATCGTCCTGACATAAAAACCGCCCGCAATTTTTACGCCCTGCCCTTGTTAAAACCGGACAGTGAAGAATGGTATGCGCAATCCTTTAAATCATTTTTAACGCATTATGATTATGTGGCAATTGAAGCGATGCCATTTATGGAAGAAGCCGAAAATCCAGTTCAATGGCTGACTGATCTCGTTAAAGCCGCCACCAAAGAACCTGACGGTTTAAAAAAATCGGTATTTGAATTACAAACCGTGAACTGGAAAAACCAACAAAAAATCTCCAGCGAGGTGTTTATTGAGAAAATTAATTTGCTGAAAAAACTCGGCGTCAAACATCTAGGCTATTATCCCGACAACGTGCATGAAAATCAGCCTCGTTTAGAGGTTATCAAACAACATTTTTCTTTACCTAACCCGCAATAATGACTTTTTTAGCTTCTGTTTCTGACGGCTTGCAATCTTTGCAGCCCCTGATGGCCTGGTGGTCACCTGCCGATAAACTCATTGAGGAGTTCATTTATGATTACCCATTATTTATGGCGTATATCTGGATGTTCGGAGCCATTATTTTTTATCTGCGTTGCGAATGGCGACAGTCGCGGGAATTGCCTAGCATAAATCCTGAAGTACCGGTCTCGATTCTGATTCCTTGCTATAACGAAGGCGATAACGTCCGCGAAACCATTGCGGTTTTGGAACGTCAGCACTATAAAAACATTGAAATCATTGCCGTCAATGATGGCAGCACCGATAACACTCTGGATATTCTTTACGAACTGGCGGAAAAATACAGCAATGTGCGGGTGGTAAATTTAGCCACTAACCAAGGTAAAGCAATGGGGTTACGCACCGCCACCTTATTGGCCAACAGCGAAATTTTAATCTGCATTGACGGCGATGCGCTGTTATCGCCGGACGCGATTGGCTGGATGGTGAAACATTTTGTCGAATGCCCTCATGTTGGCGCGGTCACCGGCAATCCCAGAATCCGCAATCGCTCCACCTTGCTGGGACGCATCCAGGTCGGTGAATTTTCCGCGATTGTCGGGATGATTAAACGCGCCCAACGCTCCTATGGCAAAGTATTTACCGTATCAGGGGTAATTGCCGCGTTTCGTAAATCCGCCTTGCACGATGTCGGTTATTGGAGCAACGACATGATTACCGAAGACATTGACATCAGCTGGAAATTACAACTGGCAGGCTGGACCGTACATTTTGAACCCAATGCGTTGTGCTGGGTGTTAATGCCGGAAACAATCAACGGTTTATGGAAACAGCGGGTACGCTGGTCGCAAGGCGGTAGCGAAGTGCTATTAAGGTATTTTTCATCCATGTTTCGCTGGTCAGCGCGGGGCATGTGGCCGCTGTATATCGAATGTTTAATCAGTGTCTGCTGGGGCTTTTTAATTTTTCTGCATTTACTTTTCATCCCCGTGGAATTGCTGACCGACTCCACCTACCAACTACTGTATGATTTAAGCCCCAGCTGGACCAGTATGTTATTAAGCATCACCTGTTTATTGCAATTTGCGGTGAGTTTGAGGATTGATTCACGCTATGAACATGAAACCGGCATTGGACGATATTATTATTGGATGGTGTGGTATCCGATTGTCTATTGGTTGATGAATGTCGGCACCATTGTTGTCGGCACCATTCGAGCCGTGAAAAAGAAACGCGGGCAACGGGCGGTATGGGTTACAGTGGACAGAGGATTACGCGACAAATGAAAGAATACATTATCAATATCCCGCAGCTGCAAAGCCTGACCAAACGCTTAAGCAACAAAATTATCACCATTATGTGTTGGCTAATGTGGGCCTATTTGTTATTACCGGCGGTGATTTTAGTAAAATGGTTAGGCGGCGATGCCAAAGTCCTTAAGGAAATGCACTGGTTTGGCGGGCAAAAAAGCTTGCTGGAGCTACTGCAAATTTACGCTGGCACTTTAGTCCTGTTAGCTATTGTGTGGCTGGTCTGGATTATTGGCCATCGATATTGCACCGACCACTGGCGGCCTGCTCCGGCTAAAAATGTCACCGATGAAGAGTTGTGCGAGTTTTTCCATGTTGATGCTGAGAAATTACAGCGTTGCCGCACACAACAGCGGGTAACAGCCTTTTTTGATGAGCACGGCAAAATTGTCAATTTAAAATAACGGCAGCCGCCACAAAACTAAAGTGGCTCCACTGAACTGGATTCGCCAACTTAAAGCATCCAAAAGAAAAGTAAATCGAAAAAAAACCTGACAAGCTCAAGGCAGACCCTTAAGCCTGCCGTAACACCTGAAACTTACGATTAATTGTTTGGCTATCCAAATAACAGCCGCCAACATTCCAGATTACTGCCGATAAATAACCAAACAATAGCATGAATAATCCAGCCAACTCTCCCAACCTCGGTACCATTGTTTCAATACGCGGCAGTGTGGTGGACATGCGCTTTGAAAAACAGTTGCCCGCCATTTATTCATTGTTGCGTTGTAGCCAAAATGCTGAAATTGCGATTGAGGTTTTAGCTCAGCTTGATGGATTCCGGGTGCGCGGCATTGCTCTGACCCCTACACAAGGACTGGCTCGCGGCATGATAGTTGAAGACAATGGCAAACCGCTGCTGGCACCGGTCGGAAAAAATCTGCTGGGACGAATGTTTGATGTGTTCGGCAACGCGATTGACAGGCAAAATCCGATTGGTGATTTGGACTGGCGCAGTGTGCACCAAACCCCGCCGCCGCTGTTAAAACATTCCACCCAATCTGAAGTGTTTGCGACCGGCATCAAAGTTATTGATGTGCTGGTACCACTGGAGCGCGGCGGTAAAGCCGGTTTATTCGGCGGTGCGGGCGTTGGCAAAACCGTATTGCTCAGTGAAATGATCCATAACATGGTCAGTCAGCATGAAGGAGTCAGCATTTTCTGTGGCATTGGTGAGCGTTGCCGCGAAGGTGAAGAGCTATATCGCGACATGACAGACGCGGGCGTATTGCAAAACATGGTGATGGTATTCGGGCAAATGAACGAGCCGCCGGGAGCACGGTTTCGGGTGGGACACGCAGCACTGACGATGGCAGAATATTTTCGCGATGATGAACGCCGTGACGTATTGCTACTGATGGACAATGTGTTTCGTTTTATTCAGGCCGGCATGGAAGTTTCGGGGTTAATGGGACAAATGCCGTCGCGTCTTGGCTATCAGCCTACTATTAGCACCGAGCTGGCGATGCTGGAAGAGCGGATTGCCAATACTGACAGCGGCGCAATTACTTCCATTCAGGCGGTTTATGTCCCCGCCGATGATTTTACCGACCCGGCGGCGGTGCATACTTTTTCACATTTATCCGCTTCGATTGTGCTATCGCGAAAATTGGCCAGTGAAGGGCTTTATCCGTCAATTGACCCGTTGCAATCCGGTTCCAAAATGGCGACACCTGGGGTTATAGGCCAACGTCATTATGAAATTGCCCAGGAAATTCGCCGTACGCTGGCACAATATGCCGAACTGAAAGATATTATTGCGATGCTGGGATTGGAGCAACTGTCGGCTGAGGACCGCAATGTGGTAGGACGGGCGCGGCGGCTGGAACGGTTTTTAACTCAACCGTTTTTTACTACTGAACAGTTTACCGGAATGAAAGGAAAACTGGTGAGTCTTGAAGATGCGCTAGACGGTTGTGAACGAATTTTACAGGATGAATTTAAAGATTATCCTGAAAGTGCGTTGTATATGATTGGCGCAATTAATGAAGCTAAATTTAAGGCTAAATCGTTGTAACGTTTTCTTACCCGGAACTGAGGCTGGGCCACCTCACCATTCACATGAAAGAGTTCATCACTATAACTATGAAAGCCAATCATGCCGGACTAATATTCTCATTGTTATCAATGGTGACATTGGGCGTAAGTAATTATCTGTACAAACGCAGTGTTGAGTTTTTAGGTCCAACCAATACCACGTTCTTTTACTATATGTTTAGCAGTGTGTTGGCAATTATCGTCTGGGTGCTGTTCAGGGAAAAGGAGCGGGTGACTGCGGCCAGTTTAATCTGGCCGGCCATGCTGGCGATATTTCTGTTTATCAGTGTCTGGACTTTCAATTACGCAGTGCAATTCATTGATATTTCTGTAGCATCAACCATTAGAAGTCTCTGTTTCGTTATCACCATCTTTCTGGCCATTTTTCTCTCTCGAGAACATCTCACGACCAAAGACTGGATTGCAGTGGTGTTTGCGGTATTTGCCCTGATTCTGTTTGGCGTACCGGAAAGCAAATTTAAATAACCTCCAGCGGCACCAGTTTACCGGCACAAATATCAATCAGCCCTTTATCGGAGAGCTTGAACTCTATCAGTGTCGGACAGGCGGCAAAGGCCAGAGTCATAAACGGCGACGGCAAATCACAGCCAATTGTTTGAGCGACTTGACTCAAGCGGTCTAAAGCCTTAATCACTTCCTCATAACCTTGCTGCGACATCAATCCACCGACCGGTAAAGATAATTCCGCCAATATCTTGCCGTCCGCAACAATAACAATACCGCCCTGCAACTCAACCAGTCGATTGACAGCTGTTGCCATATCTTGCTTTTCAATGCCGACCGCTACAATCTGGTGAATATCCGGGGAAATACTGGAAGCAATCGCGCCTTGCTTTAACCCAAAACCCTTCACAAAACCTAAACCAATATTCGGCGCAGTTTTTCCGTGCCGTTCAATCACCGCCATTCTCAGAATATCCTGGTCAATATCGGGCAAAATTTCACCGTTCTGCACTGCTAATGTTACAGTTTGCTCGACACTGATAATTTGTTCCTTAAAAACCTTCTGCGCGTGAACCTGGGTTTGGTTTTCCCGACTGGATTTGCACACAAAATCATCCGCAGTTATCAGCCGTTTTAGCTTTACGGTTTGCAGCATCCAGTCGGGATAAGTTGTTTCAGGCAATTCATTCACTAATTTTCCTGCTTGCGCGATGATTTTGCCATTCACAATGACAGTATTTACAACAAAATCCTCCAGATTTTGAATCAGCAGAATATCGGCAATTTTTCCGGGAGCAATACTACCCAAATCACGGTCGAGGCCGAAATACTCAGCGGGATTTAACGTCGCCATTTGAATCGCAACAACAGGATCAACCCCTGCCTGAATCGCTTTTCTCACCAAGTCATCAGTCAACCCTTCCTGAGCGATTTCGCGAATATCCTTGTCATCAACACAAAAACAGCAACGACGGGAACTGAGTTTTTTCTCGGTGATAACTTTAATCAACGCGGTCAAATTGCGCATACTGGAACCTTCGCGAATCACCAAACGCAAACCTAAGCGAATCCGCTCGATAGCTTCATCGAGAGTGATTGCCTCGTGATCGGATTGAATTCCTGCCGCCGCATAGGCATTGAGATTTCTCCCCTTAAATCCTGGCACACTACCGTCCACGGTTTTACCATTTTGCAGAGCCAGCTGGATTTGCTGATGAACTTTGGGATGATTTTGCAAAACTTCATTGAATAAAACTACTTCACCTAGCCCGACAATGTTTTTCCAACCCAGCAGATTTTCAATGTCCGCTAAAGAAAAATCATGCGCAGGTGTCACCAGTTCAGGCGATGCACAAGGCACCCCTTCGGCGGCGGTAGCAAAAAATTTTAACGGGGTACGCTGACATTCATCCAGTAACTGTTCAATACCTTGTACCCCTAAGACATTCGCAGTCCACAAGGTTTCCCACAAAACGGCAGTATTGCCTCTGGGCAGCACTGCACGGGCAAATTGAGCAGGTGAGACCATACTCGCTTCGATATGGACATGACTATCCATCAATCCTGGTGACAGGAAATAACCATTTGCATCAATCACGGTAGTATTTTCGCCAATCGTGTGACTGGCATTTTCTCCAACAAAAGCGATGCGTTCTCCCTTGATAGCAACATCTGCCAGTCGAATTTCACCGCTAAAAACATCAATCAGTTGACCATTTTTGATAACAAGATTAGCTGCTAATGTTCCTAAAGCAACACTAACAAGTTCTTCTCTAGTCACGTTTGTTTGAATGAAGTTCAGCATAAATATTTCCTCTTTGTGAATAACCAATTGTATCAGGGGAATTCAAGAACCACTTTAAAGTACGAATAGTGAGTCTTCTTTGAACTAGCTGATTACTTTAATAATATCCCACTTTTAAAAGCTTGATGTGCTAGAAAAATTTTGTTGGCTATTTTTTACAAATAAGAATCATTTGCAATACTGTAATTATTTGCACTATAATCGTTTCACTAATTTATGGGAGGCTATTTATATGAAAAAAAAATACTGAACAGCTATTAACCGGCAGTTTATTGACCACCTTGGCAATTTTGAGTATTCCAGCTATGGCTTTGGAAAAACCAAAAACAATGGATGACATGTGGAAAATCATTCAGGAACAGCAAAAGCAGATTGAAGCTTTAAAAGCTAAATCGGAAACCAACCAAGTTAAAACAACAGCAACTGGCGATGTGAAAACTTTAGAGCGCAAAACTGACATTTTGAGTGAAGAAGTAGAAAAATTGCGTACTAACCTTGCTATTCCTGAAGAAGCCAAATACAAAAGCATGTACGGTTTAGGCCCTGCGGCTTCCAAAGTTTATTCGGTGGGAAAAGGCTTATCTTTAGGCGGTTATGGCGAAGCTAACTATCGAGGAGTTGTCAGTGAAAAAGGAGACGAACATAACAGCGCCGACTTTTACCGTCTGGTGTTATACGCTGGCTATAAGTTTACCGACAATATCCTGTTCAACAGTGAAATAGAATTTGAACACGGCACAACAGATAAAGAAGGCCAGGTTTCAGTTGAATTTGCAGCGCTCGATTTTTTCTTTAACCCAATGATTAATGCCCGCGCCGGTATGATATTGATGCCAATGGGCTTTATTAACCAGATTCACGAGCCCCCGTTTTATTTTGGTAACAATCGCCCACAAGTTGAACGCAGCATTATTCCTAGCACCTGGAGCGAACTGGGCGCAGGTTTATTCGGCCAGCTTACCCCTGAGTTAAGCTATACCACCTATGTGACAACAGGTCTCGATGCAACTGGTTTCACCGGCAAAGGGATTCGTGACGGCCGCCAGTTGGGCAGCGAAGCACATGCTGAAAGCTTTGGATATGTCGCGCGGTTAGATTACACACCTGAAAATATACCCGGCCTTAGTATTGGTGGCTCGGCTTATGTCGGCGAAGCAGGACAAGGAAAATTGTATGCAGGACAAAAAATAAATGCGTTCACACAACTGTATGAAGGACACCTGCAATGGAAATATCGCGGTTTAGAACTTCGTGCTTTAGGATCATGGGGCCATATTGGCGATGCTGAATTAATCAGCCAGCAAAATAATGAAACCATAGGCTCGCAAAATTATGGTTGGTATACAGAAATTGGCTATGATGTGCTGCCTTTATTATTTAAAGACACCAGCCAGTATTTAGCTCCGTTCTTCCGTTATGAACATTTCGACACCATGGCTAAAACCCCAACCGGACGTGCTGATGATTTAAGCAAAGACAAACAAATCTACCAGGTCGGCTTACAGTACAAACCAATTCCGAACGTCGTTATCAAAGCAGATTACCGCAACATTACTAATAAAGCAGGAACAAAAGAGCCGGATGACTTCAACCTGGGCGTAGGTTTTATTTTCTAATTTTGTAAAAGTGGTGGGATGCTGCCTATATAATGTAGGAAAAACTTTATCTCCGATTCCCACCGTTTATGAGTATTGAACCCATTGAAAAACACCTCCCCCTTTCAACCAACACCGATTCCGTGCTGGAATTATTAGCGGCTGAAACCGGCTTATCCAAACAAAAACTCAAGCAAGCCATGCAAAAAGGCTGTGTCTGGTGGGAACGCGGCAAACAGGTGCAACGCCTGCGCCGTGCCACCAAGCCTTTGCTGGCAGGTGATACCCTGCATGTTTATTATGACGAAAAAATTCTCGCCACCATTCCCCCCACGCCGAAACTGATTGCCGACGAAGGCGCTTACAGTATCTGGCATAAACCCTATGGCATGTATTCACAAGGGACAAAATGGGGCGACCATTGCACCATTACCCGCTACGCCGAACAATTTCTCCAACCTCAACGCCCCGCTTTTACCGTACATCGTTTAGACCGTGCTGCAAACGGCTTAATCATTGTCGCCCATAGCAAAACCGTCGCTGCGGCGTTTGCGCAACTCTTTAAACAGCATAAACTGCAAAAGCATTATCGCGCCGTGGTCTATGGGCAATGGGATTTATCGCAACCGGAATTGTTGATTGATTCACCAGTTGAAAATAAACCTGCCCGCAGTTTTGTCACAGGAAGCCGTTATGATGCGCGGAATCAACAGTCAGTATTGAAGGTGCGGATAGAATCAGGACGCAAACATCAAATCCGTCGGCATTTGTCAGGGCTGGGATTTCCGCTGGTCGGAGACAGATTATATGGCGACAAACCCCAGACTCAGGATTTACAATTAACCGCTTATTATCTGGCCTTTACTTGTCCGGTAACGCAGACTGAAAAAGTTTATCATTTGCCTGATTAAGCGCGATTCAACATTCAGCGGTAAAATGTGTATTAGCTTTATTCTTTGCGAAATCTTTTGTTTGCAAAACACAGCCGACTTATCTTAAATCATAACCAACAGCACAAATTCTTTATGAAAAAACTAAAATGCGCCGTGATTGGCACTGGCTACCTCGGAAAATTCCACGCCGAAAAATACGCTTCTTTGCCCGATTGTGAATTGGTCGCAGTCGTTGATATTAACGAAGAAGCGGCGCGGTCGGTCGCAGAAAAACACGGTGCCAAAGCCTTAAGCGATTATCAATCGTTGCTTGGGCAGGTTGATGCGGTGAGTATTGTGGTGCCAACGACACTGCACCATAAAGTCGCGAAAGATTTTTTAAACAGCGGTGTACATGTGCTGGTGGAAAAACCGATTACCGTCACTGTCGCAGAAGCCGATGAATTAATCGCCATCGCCAAAGAAAAAAAACTGATTTTACAGGTCGGCCATTTGGAACGCTTTAATCCGGCAATTCTGGGCCTGGATAAAACTGAAAGCAAACCGGTATTCATTGAATCGCATCGCTTGTCGCCATTCAATCCCCGCGCCAATGATGTCAGCGTGGTGCTGGATTTAATGATACATGACATTGATATAATATTAGCGTTAGTCGATTCTGAGGTTGAGCGCATTGACGCGAGTGGCACATCGGTTCTGACACAAGGTACAGACATTGCGAATGCGCGGATAAATTTTAAAAATGGCTGCGTTGCCAATGTCACCGCCAGCCGGATTAGCATGAAAACCGAGCGCAAAATGCGGCTGTTTCAGCCGTCCGCTTACGTCAGCGTCGATTTTCAAAACAAAGTCTTAATGAAATATCGTACCGGCGAAAAGGAAATGTTCCCCGGCATTCCTGAAATCGTCAGCGAAGAATCAGTTTTTGAAGCCAGCGATGCGTTGCTGGAAGAAATCAAACATTTCGTGGACTGCATTCACACCGGCAAAAACCCGCTGGTGTCAGGCGAAGCGGGGCGCAGAGCTTTAGAAACTGCGATTCAAATTACGCAGTTGATTACCCAATAATTTTTACATACAAGGCGATAAAACATGATTCCAATGGTAAACCTGAAAGCGCAATACGCTGAAATCAAAGCGGAAGTTGAGCAGGGCCTGGCACAGACAATTGAAAACTGCTCATTTATTCTGGGGCCGAATGTGCAGGCTTTTGAAAAGGAATGTGCCGACTATTTAGGCGTTAAACATGCAATCGGTGTCGCTTCGGGTACCGATGCCTTGCATCTGGCTTTAATTGCAGAAGGAATCGGTGCAGGCGATGAAGTGATTACTACTTCCTTCACTTTTATTGCCACTGCCGAAGCAATTAAGTATGTCGGCGCAAAACCGGTTTTTGTCGATATTGACCCAAAAACTTTCAATATTTGTCCCGATGCAATTGCCAAAGCTATAACTACGAAAACCAAAGCGGTGATGCCGGTGCATTTGTTTGGACAACCTGCGAACATGGCGAAAATTAAAGCTTTGTGTGACCAGCATAAGCTGAAATTGATTGAAGATTGTTGCCAATCCTTCGGCGCATCGATTAACGGCGTACAGACCGGCGCAATCGGTGATGCAGGCGCGTACAGTTTTTTCCCCAGCAAAAATTTAGGCGCGTTTGGTGATGGTGGTTTAGTCGTGACCAATTCTGACGAAAGCGCGGCGAAAATTAAACGTCTGCGTAATCACGGCTCGGATGTGCGCTATTACCATGATGTGATTGGCTACAACAGTCGTTTGGATGAAATGCAGGCGGTGATTTTGCGGGCAAAACTGAAACGGATTGAGCAATATAATCAGGCGCGTCGCCATGCTGCACATTTGTATTCCGAACTCATGGCGGATTTACCGCTAACCACGCCGTTTGAAGACGGTTTGGGCGTACACGTTTATCATCAATATACCTTGTTATGTGACCGTCGTGACGAAGTGTTAAAAGCCTTGCAAGACCAGCAAATTGGTTGCGCGATTTATTATCCGGTGCCATTGCATCAGCAAAATGTGTTTAAACAGGAATGTGCGGGCGTGTCTTTGCCAGTGACAGAATCTGTGGCCGCGCGGTGTATGTCGTTGCCGATTTGTTCGCATTTGGCGGATGAACAGGTGAAAGAAATTGCGGCGGTGATTCGTGGTGTATTGACCGCTTAACTTTTTCAGAAAATACGATGCAAACGCTAATCCTAAAAACGCCTGAATCTGAGGAATATTTCTTTGAAGAAGGTTGTTTTATTCTGGAATTATCGAATTCCGAGCAAGACCCGCAGTTGTCGATTGCCAGAGCGCGGGTTAAAACTGGCATCAGTACGCACCTGCATCGATTGGCAAATCTGGTCGAGCGTTATGTGATTCTTTCCGGTGTCGGTGTAGTGGAAATTGCAGGCTTGCCAGCGCAACAAGTCGGTGCAGGAAATGTGGTGATTATTCCACCGCTGTGCTCACAAAAAATCACTAATACCGGCATGGAAGATTTGATTTTTCTTGCACTGTGTACGCCGCGTTTTCAAACGCAGTTTTATGAAGATATAGAGCTATGATTACGCAATTAAAAATAGAGAACTATAAATCCATTCAAGAGTTGACGCTGGATGTGGGGCGGGTGAATGTTTTGATTGGGGAAAATGGTTGCGGCAAGAGTAATATTTTGGAGGCGATTACTTTAGCGGCGACGGCTGAAGCGAATGATCTAAAAGATAATTCTTTAGAAATTAGAGGTGTTAGAGTTACAGAATCAGAGTTAATGCGCTCATCTTTTGATAAGAACTATCAAAAAAAACCAGTAAAAATTTTTATTCAATCAATAGATTTTAATTGCAATGAAACATATACATTAAACAGGGATGACAAATCATATTCTCAATGGAAGAGATTAGAAGAGATAGATACTGTAAAGACTTATCTTGATTACGCATTGGAAATTTTGAAAAATACTTCAAATGACCACCAAGAAAAGGATGCTAAAAGTAGCAACGACAGAAATGCACAAGCAAGGGAAAAATTTAAGAACAAATTGAAAGAAAAACAGTCTTTAAATAAAACGTTAAAAGTTGAAGATGATTTAAAGGGTGAGTTTCATATAAAAGTACCTACAGTAATTCCTTCATTAAAATCAAGTTTATCTATATTTTTGGCTTTGTTGCACAAATCAAATTTGTTCCAAGCCTCCCCAACCCCAAAACAGTTTTATGCTATAGCAACTGTCATG
>CAIQWF010000214.1 GCA_903875455.1 uncultured Pseudomonadota bacterium | reverse complement strand
GGATAACGGCTATCTGGCTTCTTTTCTCAATGATGACAACGAAGAGGCAATGCTATTGCCCGATTACGACCCCTCCGCGCTCATCAATGTGATTCGCCGCTTAAAACCGGTGGTGATTGTTGATGAAAGCCACAATGCTGAAACCACGCTATCGGTGGAAATGCTGGTAAATCTGAATCCGCATTTTATTTTTGACCTCACCGCCACCCCGCGCAATAACAGCAATATCATCAGTTATGTCGATGCAATGGCCTTGAAAAAACAGCACATGGTGAAATTGCCGGTGATAGTCGCTAATCGCAGCAGCCGTGATGAAGCGATTGAAAGTGCAATCGTGTTGCGGCAACAACTTGAAGCCATCGCCATTGCCGAACAAGCCAAAGGCGGTAAATACATCCGCCCGATTGTGTTGCTACAAGCCGAAAGCAAAACCCACGAAGACAAAATCAGCTTTGAAAAAACCAAAGCCAAGCTGGTTGAGTTAGGTATTTCCGAAGCCCAGATTAAAATCAAAACCGCCGACATTAACGAACTGAAAGGCGTGGAGCTGATGAGTCGCGATTGTGCGGTGCGTTACATTATTACCGTCAACGCCCTGAAAGAAGGCTGGGATTGCCCGTTTGCCTATATTTTAGTGTCACTGGCGGATAAGTCTTCAGCGGTGGATGTGGAACAGATTTTAGGGCGGATTTTGCGAATGCCGCACGTTCAGCAACATGGGCATGATTTGCTCAACGAAAGCTATGTGTTCACTGCTTCCAACCTGTTTATGGCAACCTTACAAAACGTGGTGAAAGCTCTAAATCGGGCCGGATTTTCTGAAAAAGATTACCGCGATTTGACTCAACAAATAGAGCAACCCGCACCGCCCACACTTACAAAAACCGCTGATTTATTCGCTGTTGAAACTGTCACGCCATCGGCAAACAATCAGAGTGACAATGTTACCGCAGTTGAAAATGAAAATGCCTCCAGTTTGGTGAGCGATAACGACAGCGTAGCGGCCAGTGAAAATTTTGTCAGAGAATTTACCCAGCAAGCGGTGGCGCAAAACAGGGAATATGAAGCGCAAGCCGCTAATGCCATTAATGCCGATATTCCTGCGGACTTGGAAGACAAAATGAACAAACATAAACTCAAGGATATTTTTAAAGAACAGGCTTTGGCGTTAAAACTGCCACAGTTTTTTATGAAAATTGAAAAAGACGGTTGGCTTGCAGAAGATGATGCTCTGTTTGAGAAAGATTACTTGTTGGAACATTTCAAACTGGGTAATGCCGATAGCAATATCGACTTTTCCAATGTCGAAACTGAAATGTACCGGGTTGATTTAGAGGAAATTGGCGAAGAAAACTACAAGGCCACACCGTTTAAGGTCAATCAAAAAAATCGTGAAAAATTTAACGCGCTGATTTTGAAAAACGACAGAACCAGCCAGAACAGAGACGTGATTGCGCGGTTAGTGCAGTTAATCGGCAATATGTATCCGATTGCCGACCAGGAGGTGAAAAAATATATCACCCGCATTGTCGAAGCGTTTAGCGCAGAACAAGTCTGCGATTGTCTGGAGCGTGATGTTTCTTACGTTAAAAAGATAAAACAGAAAATCACCGCCCTGGCGAATAGCCATGCTGAAAAAACGTTTCTGGATTGGCTGAAAACAGATCAAGTTTGGTTGCAAGCTCACTTCGGCTTTCCCTCAATTATCACGCCGTCCGGCAATGCACCGGCCCTACCCAAAAGCCTTTATACCACCGAGGCGGCTATGGGCTTGTTTGAATCACAAGTCATTAACGATATTGCCAATCTGGATAATATTGTCTGGTGGCATCGCAATCTTTCCAAAGGCAAGGGCTTCAGGATTAACGGTTTTTTAAATCACTATCCTGATTTTATTGTGCAAACTAAAAAAGGAACCCTCGTTATCATTGAAACTAAAGGCGATGACCGTGACAATTCCGATTCAGAATTAAAACTGAAACTTGGTGAAAAGTGGGAAGCCAAAGCTGGAACCGGATTTAAGTATCTGATGGTGTTCGATAACAATCCGATTGCCGGTGCGGAACGGTTGGCGGACGCGCTGAATAAGCTTGGAAAATTGTAATTCAGGACTTTTCTGTATTTCATGTTGCATTTAGCGATATAGACAATTGTCTAATCCCAGATGTGAAACCTTATAGCTAGAGCTAACAAACCCCGGTTTTATGCGATAATTTCCCCAAAATACACACCATTTAGCCAACAGGAGATTTTGTATGACTGCATTGATAGGCATCATCATGGGCTCGACTTCCGATTGGGAGACCATGCAACACGCCGCGCAAATACTGGAACATTTGAACATTCCGCATGAAGTCGACGTGGTGTCGGCACACCGCACCCCGGATAAACTGTTTTATTACGCCGAAACCGCCGAAGCAAAAGGGCTGGAAGTAATTATTGCCGGTGCCGGCGGTGCTGCCCATCTCCCCGGCATGACTGCCGCAAAAACAGTCGTGCCTGTATTAGGCGTACCTGTGCAGTCCAAAGCCCTGAATGGCATGGATTCATTATTGTCTATAGTGCAAATGCCCGCCGGAATTCCGGTCGGCACCCTGGCCATCGGCAAGGCCGGAGCGATTAATGCCGCCCTGTTAGCAGCGGCAATTGTCAGCAACAAACATCCGCAATATCGCACGGCGCTGAATGATTACCGGCAAAAACAAACCGACACTGTGATTGCAAACTCAGACCCACGGCAGGTGAATGTATGAAAATAGGAATTTTGGGCGGCGGCCAACTGGCGCGAATGCTGGCCTTGGCAGGCTATCCTCTGGGACTGGAGTTTATTGTCCTTGACCCCGGTGCAGACGCTGGCGCCGTCAATTTAAGCGAACACCTGCACGGTGATTATGACGACCAGAACCTGCTGGCACAACTGGCCGAAAAAGCAGATGTAGTGACGTATGAGTTTGAAAATGTCCCTGCTCATGTCGCCCAGTTTTTAAGTGAACACACCCAGGTTTATCCCGGCGCGAATGCGCTGGCCGTGGCACAGGACAGATTATTGGAAAAAAACTTTTTCCATGACATCAACATTCCCACCGCGCAATTTGCCCAGGTTGATAACTTGGCCGATTTGCAAACAGTGATGCCCGACATCGGCTATCCGGCCATTTTAAAAAGCCGACGTATGGGTTATGACGGCAAGGGCCAGGTGATTTTAAAATCAGCGGATGATTTGCCGGGAGCATGGCAATCGATGCAGGGCGTACCTTCCATCGTCGAAGGTTTTGTCAATTTTAGCCGCGAAGTCTCCATCATCGCCGCCCGTCGTCCCAGCGGTGAGATTGCCTTTTATCCGTTATCGGAAAACAAACATCGCGGCGGCATTTTGCGGGTTTCGGAAGCGTGCAGCGATGATGCGCTGCAAACTCAGGCGCAGGATTATGTCACCCGGTTACTGGAAAAACTCGATTATGTCGGCGTGATTGCGCTGGAATTGTTTGAAGTAAATGAAGGTCTGGTAGCGAATGAGTTTGCCCCGCGTGTCCATAACTCAGGACATTGGACCATTGAAGGCTCAGAAACCAGCCAGTTTGAGAATCATCTGCGGGCGATTCTGGATTTGCCGCTGGGCTCTACCAAAACCCGTGGTTTTGCCGGGATGGTGAATTTTATCGGCAATGTGCCGCCTTCTGAACAAGTTTTAAGCTTGCGCAATGCCCATTTACACTTGTATGCCAAACAGCCGCGCAAAGGCCGCAAAGTCGCCCATGCCAGTGTGCGCTGTGATGATGTCTGGCAGTTCGCCGAAGTTTTGCAACAGCTGGTCAATCTGGCCAATCAAACCGATGATTCTTGAGAAATCCAGACTTTGCCTTAGCCACTAAACCTGCTTTTTACCCAAGCCTTTATTTGAAGACCGTGATCGATACTACTCCTGTAAAAAAATTAGCGCTGTTCGGCTTCCTGTCTTTGTCCAGTCTGACAGTCAATGCCGATGTTTTTGACTGGACCTCAAACAACATTCAGGTGCTGTACGGCAACGACTTTAAACTCGGCGATAAAGACCGCGCCACTGTCACGGTAGAACATTCAGATGGCTGGCTGTATGGCTCGAATTTCTTTTTTGTCGATATTGTTTCGCATAACGACATCGGCGTTGAGTTTTATTCAGAGCTTTACAGTTATCTGAGCTTGAGCAAAATCACCGGGTTAAACTGGTCGCTAGGTCCGGTTAAAGACGTTGCGGTGATGGCCGGGCTTAATATCGGCAACAAGCCTGAGCGCGACAGCTTCAAGGCTTATTTGCTGGGGCTTAATTTTGACTTTGCCAATCCCTGGTTTAATTATTTGCAAGTCAGTGTCTCAGCTTATAAAGACGATAATATCCGGGGTAAATATGGTGTGCAAATCACGCCGGTATGGAGTCTGCCTTTCGAGCTGGGCGGGTTGAAATTCAAATTCCGTGGCTTTACCGACTTTAATCTCGGTAACACCAATGCCGCAGGCGCGTTCAGCATTCTCTCCCAGCCCCAGTTGCTACTGGATGTCGGCAACCTGGCTGGCTGGAAAAGCGATAAACTCTATATCGGCACTGAATATCAGCACTGGCACAACAAATATGGTCTGCCGGGGATTAATGAACATGTGGTGCAAGCGATGGTTATCGGCTTTTTTTGATTAAGCAGTTCAATCCCAGCGATTATCGCGCACCTGCACCCTGCCCTTTTCAACCCGCACCGGAAAACAGCTCACCGCTTCATAAGCGGGCGGGGCTTTCACCGCTCCGGTTTTAATACAAAACCGCGCTCCATGCCGAGGGCAGACAATTTCATCGCCCTCCAGTTCGCCACTGGCTATTTCCGCGCCGTCGTGGGTGCAAACATCCTCAATCGCATAAAAGCCGTCATCCAGCTTAAAAACCGCAACCGCAGTGCCGTCTACATCAACAATCATGTTTTCACCGTCCGCCAAGGCATTTTCAGCGATTACATCTATCCACTCTGTCATTATTTCACCGTTTGTTTTTGTCTGATGTTTGAATTGTCCTCGAAAACCCGCCAAAAGCGGAAATTTTTTTATCCCCACCTGATAATCCGCTTTGGTCTGTTCGGCGATGTTATTCAAGCCATGCCGTGTAAATTCTGAGGTTTTCCAGGCCAATAACCGGCAGCCATCAAAGTTTTCGCGATACCTTAAGCTTATGATACACTTGCAAAACACCCTATATTGCACGCAAAAAAAATCTGTCTGTTCTAAAAAATCATGACCAGCGAATCTTTATTAAATACTATTCTGGATAATATTTCTGACGCTATCGTTACCATTGATGCCAAAGGAATTGTTCACTCGATGAACAGCACGGTTGAAGATATGTTTGGTTATTCTGAATCGGAACTGGTCGGCTCAAATGTCAGCCTGCTAATGGGCGAGCCCTATCGGGACATGCACGACAGCTATATCATTAACTATTTGACCACCGGCCAAACCAAAGTGATTGGCAAGTCGCGGGAACTGGAAGCACTGCGAAAAAATGGCGAGGTTTTTGAAATTGAACTGTTTGTGCATGACATCGGAGTAGACCATGAACACCGCTTTTTAGGGATTATCCGCGATATTTCTGAACGCAAACACATGGATCGGGTGAAATCGGAATTTATCTCAACAGTCAGTCACGAATTGCGCACGCCGCTCACCTCAATCAAAGGTGCATTAGGAATGATTAACAGCGGCGTTTTGGGACAACTGCCTGACAAAGCCAAACGAATGGTGGAACTGGCGCATAACAACACCGAACGCCTGATTTTATTGGTGAATGATTTGCTGGACATGGAAAAAATCCAGGCCGGAAAAATGAATTTACAAATGGAGCAAGTGAATTTAACCGCCATCGTCAAAGAATCTATTGCCATGAACCAGACCTACGCCAGCAATCTGAAAGTCAGTCTGGCTCTGGAAGACTCGCCGCCTGATTATTTTGTTTTTGCCGACTCCAGCCGCATGTCACAAGTGATGGCAAATTTAATCTCCAATGCCGCCAAATACTCGCCAGCCGGTGATGTGGTGCGAATAAATATTGCCGCAGACGATGACTTTATCAAAGTCTCGGTTTCTGACAATGGCCGGGGAATTCCACCTGAATACCACAGCAAAATTTTTCAAAAGTTTTCCCAGCTTGATGCCTCAGACAGCAGACAAAAAGGCGGCACAGGTTTAGGCCTGAATATTACCAAGGCAATTGTAGAACATCACGGCGGACGAATAGATTTTTTCAGTGAAGTAAACCACGGGGCCACTTTCTATTTCAAGATTCCAGCCTGGCAACCCAAGCAGCAGGAAGAATCGTTGCCGTTGATGACTAATGTAACAGCCCCCAGAAAAAAAATCGCCGGACGGGTGCTGGTTCTGGAAGATGATCGCGATATTGCCAAATTGCTGGCCTTAATGCTGGAACAGCAAAACTTTCTGGTAACAACCTGTAGCACGGCGGCACAGGCGAAAAATGTGTTGCAGACCGAAAAGTTTGATGTGATGACAGTGGATTTGCGCCTGCCAGACCAGGACGGCCTGTCTTTAGTCAGGGAGCTGAGAAGAAATGAACAGACCAAGGAATTGCCGATTGTCATCGTTTCTGCTGAAGCCGGCATTGCCCAGCAAAATAATCTCACCTCCAGTTTGCGGGTGATTGACTGGATAGAAAAACCTATCAGTCAGGAGCGTTTGTTTAATAGCATCAATTCAGCGGTGCGTGGCAAACCGGCAAAAATTCTTTATATTGAAGATGATGCCGATTTAACCCAAATGATGAGTACCTTATTGGGGGACGTCATCACCATTGTTTCTGCGGAAACCGTTAATCAAGCCAAATATCTTTTGGAAGAAGAAAGCTTTGATCTGGTGATTCTTGACATCGGCCTGCCGGACGGCACCGGACTTGACCTGCTGCCGCTGATGAAAAATCAGTTATCGCTGATTCCGGTGATCATTTTTTCCGGTGAAAACATTACCGCCGAAGTATTGACCAAAGTAGATGCCGCTCTGATCAAATCGCAGGTCAGCAATGAAGAGCTGATAAAAACCATTACCAATCTTTTAAAGGTAACGCCGAAATGACTGCCGAGCCCCTAACCAAAATTTTATATGCGGAAGATGAAGCGGACATAAGAGAGATCGCGGTTTTAGCGATAGAAGCGATTGGCGGCTTTGAAATTGCCACCTGTAGTTCCGGTGCCGAGGTTTTGGCATTGGCCAACGAGTTTCAGCCGCAATTGATTTTACTGGATGTGATGATGCCGATTATGGACGGGCCAACTACCTTGCAGGCTCTGAAACAGGATTTACAGTTAAAAGATATTCCGGTGATTTTTCTCACCGCGAAAATCATGACTGAGGAAATTAATCATTTTAAACAGATGGGGGCGATTGACATTATTGCCAAACCGTTCGACCCCATGACTTTATCCGCGCAAATTCAAGAAATCTGGAACAGCCATCATGCCTGAACGTTTGCAGGCAACCTTAAAACGCATGGATGAGTTACAGATTGCGTTTATTGCCAAGCTGGGGGAAAAGGTTAAAGAGTTAAGCCGGTTGGTTTTACAGTTGGAGTCCAATGCTACGCTGCAAGAACCCCACAATCGCGAGCTGTTGCAGCAAATCCATACCTTATCCCATTCCCTGGCGGGTTCTGCCGGCACTTTTAAGCACACAGCCGTTTACAACAAGGCCAAAGCCATAGAAGAAATCTGCCATGAAGCCTTACAAAAAGCAGAAGCTCCGAGCAACTGGCACAAATTTTTATTAGAGTTTGTGGTGGGGTTAAGAGGCGATGTACAAGTCAGCGGCCGCCCGTCAGTTGTGGAAAATTTCAGCTCTTTTATTGCCCTGTCCGAAAAAACAGAAAATGTCCGTAATCTTGGCCAGCTTCATCATCCGGTGATTGTGGTTGACGATGATGAATTACTGGTCAGACTGATTAAAGAACAGGCCAAACATTTTGAATATGAGGTTATCGCGTTACTGTCTACGGCAGACCTTGAAGCAGCGGTGGAGAAATACCATCCGGCGGCGATTCTGATTGATGTGGTTTTCCCCGATGCCAAACATTCCGGGATTGAAATCATCAATCAGCTAAAAGCCAAAAACAAAATCAACTGCCCGGTTATTTTCATGTCGAATCGTTGCGACATGGCGGTAAGGCTTGATGCACTGCGGGCCGGCAGCGACGCCTATATTGTCAAACCCCTGGAAATTCTGGAACTGATTCGGATTTTAGACCGCCTGACCCAAAGACATGCCAAACAGAAATCCAGAATCTTAATCATTGATGACGACCCTCTGAGCGCCAAGTTTTACCAGTCGGCCCTGAATGGCAGCGGCTTTGTTTGCGAAATCCTGTTAAATCCTCTGGAGGCGATAAACAAGGCTTTGACTTTCAACCCGGATTGCATTCTGCTGGATATTAACATGCCGGGCTGTAATGGCTTTGAATTGGCAGAAGTTATCCGCCAGGACGATGCTTTTTGTCACATTCCGATTTTGTTTTTAACCTCAACCAGCAATCAGTCGCGGGAAGTCCACGCCATGAAGTCAGGCGGAGATGACTTTCTGGATAAAAATGCCAACCTCTCAACCCTGATTGAAATTATCAAAGGGCATATCAACCGCTATAAAGAGCTGGATTCGGTGTTGTCGCGTCTGAAAAAAGACGAAGTCCGGTTTCGCTCTGTCACCAGTTCCAGCACCGATGCCATTATCAGCGTGGACGAAAAAGGCCGGATTGTGTTCTGGAATGAAGGTGCGGAAAATATTTTCGGCTTTAACTCACTTGAAACAGTCGGCCAATCTTTGGACATTATTATTTCTACTGAATACAAAGTTGAATACCATAAAAGCCTCGAAAATCTCGGCACCACAAAAAGCTGGCAACCTTTAAAACACTGCATTGAAAGATCGGCAACCCGAAAAGACAAAAAACAGATTGAGATTGAATTAACCTATACCGAATGGCTGGCGGCAAATGAAAGATTTTATACCGCCATCATCAGGGATATTAGCCACAGAAAACAAATCGAACAGGAGTTGCTCAATAAAACCGCCTCCTTAAACGCGATTATCCATAATTCAGGCGAGGCCATCATCACCACCGATGCACAAGGAAGCATAGAAACAGCCAATCCCAAAGTCTTGCAGCTGTTTGGTTATCAAAGCAATGAACTGATTGGCAAAAATGTCTCGATGCTGATGCCTTCGGCGGAAAAAGACCATCATGACGAATGTATGCAGCGCTCCGCCCTGAGTTTTCCCCGCACCATTAGTGAAATCAGGGAACTGAAAGCAGTGCGCAAGGATGGCAGCATTTTTACTCTGGAGCTAAACGTATCGCCGATGACGGTTGCCGGTGAACGCAAGTTTGTGGGAATTTTGCATGACATTTCCGATCGCAAGCAATTTGTTAATGAGCTGTTATTGGCAAAAGCAGGCGCTGAGGCTGCCAGCAAGGCTAAAAGCCAGTTTTTGGCCAGCATGAGCCATGAATTGCGTACCCCGCTTAATGCCGTGATGGGATTTACCCAGATTTTGCAAACTGACACCGATAATCCGCTGAACGCCGAGCAACTTGAATTATTAAATTACATTTATGATGCCGGGCTGAGCCTGCTGAAACTGATTAGTGAAGTTCTGGATTTGGCAGACATAGAAGCCGGAGCCTTACATTTACGCAAAGAAAAATTCGAGCTGGTTAATTTCATGAATGAAATTATTACTCAGGCCGAACCTTTAGCATTGAGGGCAGATCTGACTATTAAGAAGCTAACCGATGAAAATCTGTTTTTTGTCGAAACTGACCAGCAAAAACTAAAACAGGTTATCAATCATTTGTTGTCTAACGCCATTAAGTTTAACAGCAGGCATGGTCAGGTCCTTGTTTTCTTGACAGCCTTGGAAAATGCGGTACGAATCTCTGTCGCTGACACCGGCAAAGGCATTCCAGAACAGTTGTTAGCTGAGTTATTTAAACCTTTCAACCGCCTGGGTGCCGAAATGAGCAGTATCGAAGGCACTGGAGTTGGTCTGACCTTGACCAAAAAGCTGGTTGAAATGATGAATGGGAAAATCGGCGTGATAAGCAAAGTCGGGGAAGGCACCACTTTCTGGATTGAGCTAAATACCGTTGAGCAGGATTAAACGCAGTCCTGCCTTCCTGAAAATCTTGATTTAAACAAAATACCCCTCTTGTCAGCAAATTTCCTGCCCTGTAAAAACTTTTCACTCTCCTGTTTTTGCTGTGGTGATAGTGGCCGGTTTTTAATTGACTTAACGCCGCTTTTAGTTTTGCCCAGTCTGGCAATTATCGTTAAAATGCCTTAACGGCCATTATTTCTACTGGCCAGTTTGTTTTCAACCTTACTTTCATAAACTTCAATGTCTAGCACTGAAAATCACCCTATCGCCAACAACTTTATCCGCCACATTATCGCGGATGATTTTGCCTCCAATAAACATAACGGCAAAGTAGCCACCCGCTTCCCTCCTGAACCTAATGGCTATTTGCATATCGGCCACGCCAAATCTATCTGCCTGAATTTTGGCCTGGCAATAGAAAATAACGGCAGTTGTAATTTGCGTTTTGACGACACCAATCCTGAAAAAGAAAGTGTCGAATTTATGCAGTCGATTGAAACCGATGTGGCATGGCTGGGTTTTAAATGGTCGGATAAATACCACGCTTCCGATTATTTTGAGCAACTTTACAATTACGCAATACAGCTGATTAATCAGGGTGATGCTTATGTTGATGATTTAAGTCCTGAGCAAATTCGGCAATATCGCGGCACGTTGACGGAACCCGGTAAAGAAAGCCCGAACCGTAACCGCCCGATTGCTGAAAGTCTGGATTTGTTTGCCAGAATGCGGGCTGGAGAGTTTGCGGACGGCGCTTATATTTTGCGTGCCAAAATTGATATGGCTTCGCCTAATATTAATATGCGGGATCCGACCATTTATCGAATCAAACGCGCCCATCATTATCGCACTGGCGACAGCTGGTGTATTTATCCGATGTACGATTACACCCATTGCATTTCTGATGCCCTGGAAGGAATTACCCATTCGATTTGCACCTTAGAGTTTGAAGATCATCGTCCGCTGTATGACTGGGTGTTGGATAAATTGCAAACTCCGTGTCATCCGCAACAGATTGAATTTGCCCGCTTGCAATTGGAATATACCATTGTCAGCAAACGCAAGTTGGCCCAGTTAGTCAATGAGAAACACGTCAATGGCTGGGATGATCCACGGATGCCGACCTTGGCAGGTTTACGCCGGGCAGGCGTGACTCCGGCAGCGATTCGCGATTTTTGCGAGCGCATCGGCGTAACCAAACAGAATTCCTGGATTGAAATGGCGGTGCTGGAAAACTGCATTCGCGAAGATTTAAACGAAAATGCCTTGCGGGCGATGGCGGTGTTAAAACCTCTGCGAGTAGTGATTGAAAATTACCCTGAAGACCAGGTTGAGCAATTGCAAGTCAGCAACCATCCGCAAAAACCGGAATTGGGCAGCCGCACTATTGCGTTTGCCAAAGTGATTTTAATTGAGGAAGACGATTTTGCTTTGGTGCCGCCGCCGAAATTCAAGCGTTTGATTGAAGGCGGTGAAGTGCGCTTGCGTGGCAGTTATGTAATTAAATGTCATCAGGTGATTTGCGATGAGGCAGGAAAAGTTGTGGAACTGCGTTGCAGTTATGATCCTGCAACCTTAGGGAAAAATCCAGAGGGGCGGAAAGTCAGCGGCGTAATTCATTGGGTTTCTGAGCAGCATTCAATTCCGGCGGAATTAAGGCTGTACGATCGCTTATTCTGCCAGCCTAATCCTGACACGCTGGAAAATTTTCTGGATGCGATCAATCCAAATTCACTGGAAATTCTAAACGGGTCACGGGTTGAGGCAAGTCTTGCCAATGCCAAGGCGGGAACTGGTTATCAATTTGAGCGAACCGGCTATTTTTGTGTCGATTATGATAGCTCAGCAGAAAAACTGATATTCAACCGTACCGTCACATTGCGTGATACCTGGGCTAAATAGCAGGCATAAAAAAACCGGCACTCTTTGAGGAGATGCCGGTTTTCTTCAAAAAACCTAAAGAAGCTTCAGATTTCTTATTTTGCTGCTGGAGCTGCCGCTGCGTCTGCTGCTGGAGCCGCTGCCGCTGGAGCTGCTGCATCAGCCGCTGGTGCTGCTGGAGCCGCTGCTGCGTCTGCTGCTGGAGCTGCCGCTGCGTCTGCTGCTGGAGCCGCTGCTGCGTCTGCTGCTGGAGCCGCTGCTGCGTCTGCTGCTGGAGCTGCCGCTGCGTCTGCTGCTGGAGCTGCCGCTGCGTCTGCTGCTGGAGCCGCCGCTGCTGGAGCCGCTGCGTCTGCTGCTGGAGCTGCTGCTGCGTCTGCTGCTGGAGCCGCCGCAGCTGGAGCTG
The DNA here is from genome assembly GCA_903875455.1 of uncultured Pseudomonadota bacterium. Taxonomy (GTDB): domain Bacteria; phylum Pseudomonadota; class Gammaproteobacteria; order Methylococcales; family Methylomonadaceae; genus CAIQWF01. The sequence goes on along the minus strand of CAIQWF010000214.1, from coordinate 18,806 downwards.
CTGGAGCTTCTGCTGGTTTGTCTTCGCCGCAACCTGCCAATAAAGCTAAACTTAATAAACCTGTTGCTATAATTTCTTTAGCTGCCATTTAAATGTCCTATTGTGTTAAGGGTTGAATAAAAATTGTGGAATCGCGGTACATTATAAATTCAGATTGAAAAATCTGGAAAGATTATTGCAAAAATAATCGCGTTTTAACCGCGTCAGACCGAAAAACTTGATTTTTTGAAGAGGAAAAACTTCTTTTCAAGAAAGGAAGTATATCCTGCCTAACTCAGGAAAAGCAAGGCTTTCAGCCAATATTCGACAGTGCACTTGCTTTGTGATTTTAACGATTATTGCCCGCTTAAATTAAATTTAAAACTCAGCAACAAGTGCAGCTAAAAAACAACTAATTTGAGTATTTAACAACATTTTTGCTTAAATTTCCGGCTGGCATGTCCGTTCTATCAAGATTTGCGTTTGAGATTATCTGCTGATTTTAGCTTGTGCCCTTTATCGAGGCTTGGTATTCAAATTTGCTTGTTATATCATGGCAAACCTTATAGACAACGGTGAATAATCATAATGAGAATCCTATCAAGAGCGGAAGTTTTTAACGCCATCCAACACGCCAAAAGCCTTACCGAAGAGCAGGCGAGTGTTTTTTTAAGCCAGTTTTGCCAGCAACAACCGGCCATCGAACAAATGGTTTTTGCAGGTCTGCCGCTGGCAATTGAAACGCAAAACCGGCAAATGTCGCATGTCTTTATGGATATCTGCTTCGACATTATCTATGTTTACACTCAGGTTTTAGGCGAGTTGCCGCAAAATGTTGTTACGCCACAATGGCTGCATCATAAAATGGCAGAACTGGAAGAAGAAGTAAAAGCGCAAACCCAGGTTGACGCCAACGGCCAAATTGATTTGAAAAACAATGCCCAAATCGAGTTACTGGAATATATCGGCCTGGTGATTGAAGATGCGGCTGGCAAAAGCAAGGCCCGGCAAGAAGCGGGCGGCATTACCTATAACCTGTTATTTCTGGTAACCCGCCTGTTTGACAGCATTTACGAGGAATTGATCCCTGACACTGTGCATTAGTCTTGGGCATATTTCTTGCCAACCCCAAATTTTTTATAAACCTCATGCTTTTTATTGGGGTTTAGAGGCCATCCGTAGAGACGCAATATTCTGGGTCTCTACATCCACCGCAGCAGGTCGCTTCTGATGAAACACCTCAAAACAGCACTTTTTTTCACCCTGACCTTTCTGACAACTGCGGTTTTCGCTGAAGACATCAGTGTGGTATCGCCGGAAAGCGTCGGTTTATCATCGCCGCGTCTGGAAAATATCAGCACTTTGATTCGCAGTCATGTTGCCGAAAAAAAGATTGCCGGCGCGGTAGTGCTGGTGGCCCGGCACGGAAAAATTGCTTATTTTGAGCCGTTTGGAGAAGCCGATATTGGCAAGCCGATGCAAAAAGACACCATGTTTCGTATCGCCTCGATGACTAAACCGCTGGTGACTGTCGCCATTCTTCAGCTTTATGAAGAAGGAAAATTGCTGCTATCGGATCCGGTCGCCAAATACATTCCTGAATTTGCCCGCCCTAAAGTATTGGAAATGTTACCGCCCGGCTCCAATCCAACCTTTAGGCTGGTTCCGGCAAAACGGGAAATTACCGTGAAAGACTTGCTCCGTCACACCGCCGGTTTGCCCTATAACTTTGCCGCAGACTGGTATCCTAAAAATCGCTTGTATCGGCAAATGTATGAGCTGTATCAGGATGCGGGTATCAGCAGTGGCTTGTATGAAACGGCAGGCACAATCGGCGAAATGGTGAAACGGCTGGCGCGACTGCCATTGGCACGGCAGCCGGGTGAGGTGTTTGAATACGGCATGGCTGCCGATGTGCAGGGCTATCTGGTGGAGGTGGTCTCAGGGATGAAACTGGATGATTATCTGCGTGAGCGGCTATTTAAGCCGCTGAAAATGAATGACACCTACTTCTTTATGCCTGTCAGCGAAAAACCGCGTCTGTCGGCCTTGTGGAAAACCAACTGGCATGGCAAACTCGACAAGGTCAGCGACGGTTTGCATCAGGAAGGGGCGTATACTTATTCACCCAGCTATCAATATGCGGGGACCAAAACCTTTCTCTCCGGTGGTGTCGGCGTAACCAGCACCGCTTATGACTATTTCCGTTTCTGCCAGATGCTGCTCAACAAAGGCGAACTGGAAGGGGTGCGGATATTAAGTCGCAAAACCGTTGAATTGATGACCGAAACCAATCACATCGGCGCACTTAACGCCACCACTTTGCATGACGATGGCTGGAAATTCGGCCTGGGCGTGGCGATTGAAGCGGACCGCGCCCATAATGTCGACAGCGGTAGCGTTGGCACCTTTGAATGGGCGGGGATTTTTTCCACCCGTTTTAGTGTTGATCCCAAAGAGCAGAAAATTACCCTGTTTTTATCCCAAACTCATCCGTTTAATTACCATTTTGAGTTATGGGATAAGTTGTTAGTCTTATCCAGCTCCAGCATTGCAGACTGAACGTGAGGCATATCATGAAGCCCGCTAAAAATTTACCTTATCCTTTCCTGAGTTTGCGCAATATCGGCCAATTATTAGTCGCGCTGTGTTTGTTTTGGTCAGATGGCAGCTACGCCACCGCCCCCAGAATTGCCCCACAAATGTTTGGCGAAGAACGCAAGGCCGATATTATCGCTTATGAAATCGCGCCATTGGTGACAACAAACCAAACAGACGGCGGTCTTGCGATCGCCATTTTAAGTGCAGCTTTCAATGCCAGCGGACAAAAACTGATTATTGATATTGTCCCTGCCAAACCCTTGGCCAAATACGCGCTGCTTAACAATGACGTGGTGGCCATGATTGGCGAAAGCCAGGATATATCGGCAAAAGAAAAAAACCAGTTCCTCGCCGAAGCCTTTTACCTGAAAATCGGTCGGCATTTTTATTTCAAACCGAACTGGAAAAGCGCGTTTCCCTGGCAAAGCTCATTGACCGATTTAAAAGGGTTAAGGTATGGCGGCTTGTCCGGCACGGAACAGTTGACATATAAAGCCGCCGGTATTCAGACACAGGAAGGGGACGTACGCGGCCTGTTTGAAAAATTACGCAATCAGGAACTGGATTTTATCGGTGTCCCGGATTTGGTGGCGGAATTCTGGATTAACAAAGCCTATCCTAAAGAGCAGCAGGAGTTTGTCAGTGTCAATGGCATTGCCTGGGAACAGCCTTTGTATATCTTTTTTGCCAAAACTAACCCGCGTAGCCAGGAACTGTATAAAGCTTTTGTCACAGGACTGGATAAAATCATCAAAAATGGCAAATATCAGGAAGCTCTGGAAAAAGTCTATGGCAGGCAGCAGCTTCCAGCTGATTTTATCTCTCGCCTGCAACGTTATCGCGCTAACACCCGATGACCAAGAATCAGGTGTTCAAATTTTACAATCTATGGCTGGCGGCATTACTGTTTGCCGGCACCAGTTTTAGCCACGCAGAATCCGACGCTATCCAGTTTCAATCTACTGAAACCCCGCCCATCTGGTCGCCGACACTGCCGGATAGCGGAATCGGCGGCGCTATTTTGCAATTGCTGTCAACGGCGGCCAATATTTCCTATAAAATTGAATATCTGCCGATAAAACGTTTCCGGCAAAGCTCTGCGCCTTATTTGCTGGGAGACCCCGATATTCTGACAGCACAAAAAAATTACGCGGTACTGCCGATTATGACATTTGATTCGGCATTCTTTTTTTACCTGCCGCACCGCCAAGCCGTTGCTGTTCACAGTCTAAAGGACTTGAAAGGTTATAACCTGGGAGTTTTGCGCGGCACAGTGGAAGATAAAAGCTACTTTACCAGCCAGGGCATTAACGTCGAAGAAAATGACTCGATTGAGTCTTTGCTAAAAAAAATCAAAAAAGGCAGAATTGATGTCTGTATTTTGGTAAGAATTGCCGGAGTGGATATGATTAACCGACTGTTCCCGCAAGAGCAAAAAAATTTCGCCAATCTCAGCATTCCAAAATCAGAACGGCCGGTTGCCTTAATCATCGATCAGGATTTGGATGAGGGAAAAGCAATTGCCAGTCAATATCAAAAAGTGCTGCAAAAAACCTTGCGCAGCCGGGAATACTGGGAAATTTTGGAAAGCTATTATGGAAAAAATAATGTGCCTGATGACTGGTTTGAACGACTGGACAAATTTGAAAGCATTTATGCAACAAATGCCCTAACTCAAGATTAATGCCATGAAAACTGCCTCCTCCCCGAAAAAAAAATCGCTTTACCGTGAACTGACGCTAGGGCTGATTAGCTTGGTTTCAATTGCGGCAATCGCGGTTAACTTGATGAGTTATGTTTATTTGACCTACCAGTCAGAACATCTGCATCGACACAAAGCCACTGAATATGTAAGCTATTTGCGTGATGCTCTGGAGCAACCATTATGGAATGTCGACAATGAACTGGTTGGACAAATTGCCAATGCTTTTTGTGCCAATGTTGAAATTGCCAGTTTGATTATTCGCGACGAGCAGGAACAGCATGTTTATAAAAAAATAAAATCTTCTGAAAATGTCCCAACGCACAAAATAGTCATTACCCATAACCAGCAAAAAATCGGCACAGTCGAACTGGGCCTCGATCCGTCTGTTTATCAGAAACGTAACCAGCAACTTATTCTGGCCGGCACAGTGATGATGGTGCTGGTGATTTTGGTGTTGCTGATTGCCACGCGCTGGCTGTTGCAAAATCTGTTAAAAAAGCCGATAACCGCCTTAATTGCCGTCACCAGCAATGTAACAGAAGAAAACTACCAGCAAAGCAATTTATCGGTTGCCTATAGCGAATTTAGCCCGATTCTGGCCAGCTTTGCCGATATGTCAAAAGCGGTCGCCGCCCGTGAAGAAAGTTTGCGCCATATTAACGAACAGCTTGCCGCAGAAATTGAAGAGCGCAATCTGGCAGAGCAGCAGCTAAAACACTACAAAGATCATCTGGAAGAGCAAATCCAGGAGCGGACCATTGAGCTGTCTTTATCCCGTGATGCTGCCGAAGCTGCAAACAACGCCAAATCCATTTTTCTGGCAAACATGAGCCACGAACTGCGCACCCCGTTAAATGCCATTTTAGGTTTTTCCAGCATTATGCGCAAAGACCCGTCTTTGCCCGACAGCCAGCGCGAAAATCTGGATATAATCAATCGCAGCGGTGAACATTTGCTGACCCTGATTAATGACGTGCTGGAAATGGCCAAAATTGAAGCCGGGCGGATGCAGCTGGAAAATCAGAGCTTCGACTTAGGCAATCTGGTACGCGATGTTATCGACATGATGCAAATTCGTGCGACTGAAAAAGAATTGCTGTTGCTGCTGGATCAATCCTCCGATTTTCCGCGCTATGTCACCGGTGATGAGGCCAAAATCCGCCAAGTCCTGGTTAATCTGGTCGGCAATGCCATCAAGTTTACTTCGCAAGGCGGCATCACCGTGCGTTTGGGAGTGCAACAGGACAGCGCTTCCCATTTGATTATTGAAGTAGAAGACACCGGCGTAGGGATTAATCAGAAAGATCTGCCCGTTATTTTTGAACCGTTTGTGCAGATAGGCGAACACTCCGCCAATAAAGGCACAGGCTTGGGCTTAACCATAACCCGACAGTTTGTGGAACTGATGAATGGCACCATCATGGTGACAAGCACGCCCAATAAAGGCTCCCTGTTTCGGGTAGTCTTGCCTTTATTGCCGGCTGTCATCACCGATCTTCCCTTATTGCAAAATAAGGAGTCGGCGAACATTACCGGGCTAGCTGACAATCAACCGCAATATCGAATTCTGATTGCCGAAGATCAAAAGGAAAACCAGTTACTGCTGGGCAAGTTGATGGAAACTCTGAATCTTCCGGTCAAAATAGCTGAAGACGGCGAGCAGGCTGTGGCATTATTCCAAAGCTGGCAGCCGGATTTAATCTGGATGGACCGGCGAATGCCGGTGATGGATGGCATGGAGGCAACGCGGCACATCCGGCAACTGCCTAATGGTAAAGAGGTGAAAATCATTGCTGTAACCGCTTCTGCTTTTACCGAACAACGCGCCGAAATGCTGGCTGTCGGCATGAATGATTTTGTCCGCAAGCCTTACCGTTCGAGTGAAATCTATGACTGTCTGAGTCGTCAATTAGGCTTAAATTACAGCTATGCCGATGCCGATGACACCACAGCAGAGACAAAATCCACCTTAATGCCTGAAATGTTGGCGGCATTACCATTGGAACTGCGGCAACGACTGTATAATACGCTGGAAACTCTGGATTGCGAGCAAATTGAAACAGTGATTGAGACAATATCGGCACAGAATTCCGGCTTAAGCAAACTGCTGATGCGTCTGGCAAATAATTATGATTACTCTACCATTTTAAAGGCCCTGGAGAACACCGTTTAACCGCGATTCAGGCTAAATATTATCAAAACATGAAGACCTCATACTACGACATCATCGGCGACATTCATGGTCGCGCCAGCAAATTAACCAATCTGCTGGAAAAACTTGGCTACCAGAAAATAGACGGCGTTTACCAGCAATCAGGCCATCAAGTGATTTTTGTTGGCGATTTTATTGACCGTGGCAGCGAAGAAAAGCAGGTTCTGGAAATTGTACGCGGGATGATGGCACAAGGCCATGCGCAAGCGGTGATGGGCAATCACGAATTCAATGCAATTTGCTATCACACTCCTGATGGCAACGGTGATTATCTACGCTCTCACAATCATGCCCACCACGAACAACATCAGGCTTTTTTAGCTGAATATCCTTTTGGCAGCGCAGAAACTCAGGAAATATTGGACTGGTTCAAAACCCTGCCGCTGTTTCTGGAAATTGACGGTTTTCGGGTTATTCATGCCTGCTGGGATGAAAACACTATTGCCCGAATCAAGCCGCTGCTGGATGAAAATCACTGTTTAAAACCGGAGCATTATCATCAGGCCAGTGACAGAGGTTCGTTTTTTTATCAGGCCATTGAAACCCTGTTAAAAGGCCCGGAGCTGACTTTGCCGGGCCAGAGTTTGTTCACTGATAAAGATGGCACGCCACGCCGCAAAGTGCGGATTAAGTGGTGGGATAAAAACTTAAAAACCTATAAACAGGCGGCGGTGGTTTCAGCGCAAGGCCGGGAAAAATTGCCGGATGTCGCCATTCCACAAACAGAGGCTTTGATTGAATATCCCGATGAGGCGCCACCGGTTTTTTTCGGCCATTACTGGTTTACCGGCCAGCCGCGCGTTATTTCCAACAATACCGTTTGTCTGGATTACTCAGCTGCCAGAGCCGGACAACTGGTGGCTTATCGCTTCAGGCCAGCACAATCTCGTGTTTTGAGTGACGAAAATTTTTTCGCCAGTGATGCACTTCTGTAATGACTGAAACAGACGTTGTTATTATCGGCGCCGGTGCATCCGGCCTGATGTGTGCAATAGAAGCCGGAAAACGCGGTCGCAAGGTTTTGGTTTTAGACCACGCTAACCGCGCTGGCAAAAAAATCCTGATGTCGGGCGGCGGACGCTGTAACTTCACCAATTACAGCATCGAGGCGGAAAACTACCTTTCCCAAAATCCGCATTTTTGCAAATCTGCGTTGAGCCGTTATACGCAATGGGATTTTTTAAGTCTCATCGCCAAATACCGGATTCCATTTCACGAGCGCGACCACGGACAATTATTTTGTAACGATAGCGCAAAAGATATTGTGATGATGTTGCTGGCGGAATGCGAAGCGGCTGGCGTTAAAATTCAACTTTCCACGCAAATCACCGAAATTAGCCAAACGACAGCTACGAAAAAATTCAAAATCAACACCGACAAGGGCACAATCAGTTGCGAATCTCTGGTGATTGCCACCGGCGGTTTATCCATTCCCAAAATCGGCGCAACACCGTTTGGTTATCAAATTGCGCAACAGTTCGGGATTAATGTGTTACCAACCCGCGCCGGATTAGTGCCGCTGACGTTACACGCTGACGATAAAAACAAATTCGCGCCATTGTCAGGAATTGCCGTGCCATGCGTGGTCAGCAATGAACGGCAGAGTTTCAAGGAAGCGGTATTATTTACCCATCGCGGTTTAAGCGGCCCGGCGATTTTGCAAATTTCATCCTACTGGCAAGCAGGCGAGGCTATTGAGATTAATCTGTTGCCGAATTCAGATTTAAGCACGTTGTTAAAAGCGCAGCGATTACAAAAAAATCAGGCGAAATTAAAGACTTTGCTAGCGGAATTATTACCGAAACGTTTAACAGCAACTTTATTACCTGAGCCGTTATTGGAAACCAGAATTACAGATTTATCGGATGGCAAAATTCAGCAGGTCGCCGCACAACTGCATCAATGGACGGTAAAACCGAATAGCACCGAAGGTTATCGCACTGCCGAAGTGACTTTAGGCGGCGTGGACTGCACGGCGATTTCCTCAAAAACCTTGGAAAGCCAGCAGCTGAAAGGTTTGTTTTTTGTCGGCGAAGTGTTGGATGTGAGCGGCTGGCTGGGCGGCTATAATTTTCAGTGGGCGTGGTCTTCAGGCTGGTGTGCGGGGCAGTTTGTTTAAAGGCCGAAACTGGCAGTGCTCAAAGAACTGCCAGTGTTGATTTTTCACTCTTTTGCTTTATCAATAATAATCGGGCATAACAAAAAGCCCAGCAACACCCCGCTTGCCACCACTTCTGCCAGAATTTTCAACACCGTGGTATCTGCAACAATCAAACAGCCGAACGCTAAGGCGCTGGTCATCATCGAAGCCGCCATTGCCTGATAGGTCAAGCGCAAATCTCCGCCGCGATTTTCCTGATAAAAAATCCCATAATCGACACAGATTGAGACAATCAGCAAAAATCCCACCAAATGCAAAAAGCTAATCGCGACGCTGAAAATCGAACACAGCGACAAAATCGCCAGCGCGGATAAAAAGGCCGGAGCCAAAGTTTCCAACGCTTGCCACAAATCTTTATACCGAACGGTCAGTAACAGCAAAATCGCCAGCATTCCCAGTAACAGCATGGCTTGAGCCTTGCCTTGATACTCAACCGCCATTTGATTCAACATATCACGCTGACTGACATATTGCGCCTGAGAATTTGTTTTTAAAGCGGTTTGTAACGCTTCGGGATTATGCTCAGCCAGCCAGATAATCACCAAAGCCTGTTTGCCGTTATTGATAATTTGGTTATCTAACAAATGCGCTATCGGTGTTGCCAATACCTGTTCCAGCATCACGGGCTTTTCCTCGGCGTAATTCAAAGTGCCTAAATGCTCAACCGACAAGCCTTGTTCTGCCAGATTTTTTTGCCACAGCTGCTGTGTTTCAAAGGTTAATGCGGATTTTAACAATTGCGCATTTTTTTGCTGTTGCTGCTGCGATAACACCCAAGGATATAAACCAAAATAATCGGTTAAATCGTCCGCCGCTTTCAGTTTGTCCAAGGTTTGATAAACGCCTTCCGCATGTTGCAACGCCTGCTCTAACGAATCGCCGCTGACCAGCACGAACCGCCCCGGCTCTAAACTTATCATCCGGGAGCGAATTTTGGCATCCTTGGCTTTTAACTCGTTCATTTCCGGCGTGAGTTCCTGCAAATCCTGCATCCAGCTTAATGAACTCAACGGCAACACACTTAACACCGCTAAAATTGCGATTCCACCCAATAATTGCGGACGGAACTTTTGGCAAAACCCCAGCCACGCCGCCACCGGATTCGCGCCAGAGGAAGCTACAATCTCGCCGGTCATTAGTTTAGGTAAAACATAACGGGTTAATAACAGTGCCGTTAAAATTCCTGTGCCGGCATAAACCGCAACCTGTTGAAAGCCAGGATAACCTGATAATCCCAAGGCCAGATAACCGATTAAGGTGGTTGCGCCGCCTAACAACATCGACGGCCAGATTTTAGCCACGATTGCAGTGCGTTGTTGTGCCGCCCTTGCTTGTCCATGAACCAGGGCGTGAATTGGATAATCAATGCAAATGCCGATTAAGGTTGTGCCGATAGCTAACGTCATGCCGTGTACAAATCCGAACAGCAAATTGGTGACGATAACTGCACTGCAAACCACCGTGATTAATAAACTGGCTACCCAAAACAACACCCGCAGCGACTTGAAAATCCAGAAAAACAGTCCACACAACGCCAATGACGACAAAACGCTGATAGTGGTAATTTCATTCTGCATTCGGGTTTGCGTTGCTGCTGCAAACACCGGCACACCGGTCATTTCCAAGTCCACAGTTTCCGAGAATTTGGCTTTTTGTGTCGCGAAAATAGTGCCGATTTGTTGCTGAATCAGGACTTGTGCCGCTACATCCATCCCGGACATAGTGGTTTCTAAAATCAGGTTTTGATAGTTTGAATTTGAACTGACAGGTTTTAAGAATTTGCCGGATGTTTCGGATAAACCGTTTAAGGAAAGTAACAGCGGATCATGCGCGGCGATTGTTTTAATCAATTCACTTTGAGGTGATAACAGCCCGGCTTTCAAAGCTTTGGCCCGCGCCGCTAAACCTTCTGCGCTGAATAGCCTGGCCAAATCAGTTTCAGGATTGCGACTGTATAAATTTGCGCCCTGCTTGCTATACAGCGCAGTGATAGCTTCTAACGCGCCGCGTTTTTCTTCCGTCTTCCAGACATCATTTACGCCTTTGATGGTTTTGAATTCGGCACTTAACGCATTGACAAGGGCCGCAGACGGGGCCTGTTTTTCTGAACCTATCGCCAGAATATAGCGTTTTGAAAGTACGCCGGACTGAATTTCGTTGGCTAACAGCACTTCTTGGGCATTTTTACCCGCGATAAAAAACGTGGAAATATCCGTTTTAAACTGGGTGTTGAGGAAAACCAAGCCGACCAACATCGGCAATACTAAAAAAAACCAATACTGCCGAAGTTGCTGCATTGCTGTTATCCTTTGATTTGTTTTAATAATTTGTCAATCGTTGTTTGCACAGCCGCGCCTTTTGTGGCGGGACTTAAGGTGAATTCGCTTTTGTCGCCGTCCATTTGAATCACAGTCACGCTGTCAGCCGCTTTTTCAGCCGCCCCTTTCATCACGATTTTGGCCGGTTGTTTGCCGTTTCCGGCGCTTTTGTTTTTGGCGGTGAGGGTTAATTCCCAATATCCGGCGGAAGCGGTAAAGTTGGTATCATAAAGTTTTTGCAATGTCGCCAAATCATCATTCATCAATTCGTTAAACGCAATGGCATGAGGTTCGTTTTCATCCAGTTCAGCTTGATAGCGTTTGTCATTATGCTCCTGATAGTAATAGGCGTTTTTGCCTTCCAGCCCCATGATTTCCACTTCGGGGGTGCGCTGTTCTTTCAGCATAGTGTGCGGTGGGGCGGCGTATAACGTGCCTGAGCCTTGCCAGTTTTCAGTCAGCATTTTCAGGGTGCGTTTTTCTTTGTAAGTGATTGCAGTAGGGGCATCGGCTTTCATGCGCTTTAGCACGGTTTGCAGAGTGTCTTCGGCGGAAGCCAATCCAGGAAGCAAAGAAAGGCTTAAAAACAGGTGTGATTTTTTTATCATGTGGGAACTCCTTGGGGTGGATTCTAAACTGGAATTGAATTAATCATCGATAATGAAAACGACACGAAACAATCACAATCTCATCATCCAGCACTTTATAAACTAAACGATGTTCTTCCGTAATTCGGCGAGACCATAAACCGCTTAATTGGTGTTTCAACGGTTCTGGCTTGCCTTTTCCTACAAAAGGGTCCCGATGAATTTCTTTAATTAATTCGACTATTTTGGCGTGAACTTTCTTATCGCTTTTTAACCAATCATTGAAGTCGTTAAAGGCTTGCGGCAAAAAGGCAATTTTTTTCATAACGATTCAATATCAACATAAGTATAATTTTCTGGATTGTTTAACTCTTCAACGGCTTGAAGCAAATGGTGTTTATTAGCAGGATCTGATAACAAATAATCCGTTGTGTCTTGTTTTTTAGGTTGAATTAAAATAATGACTTCTACAGATTCGCCAATTGGCAATTCAGGCGAATAAATATTGATTGCGCCATTTTTATTAACGGTGGTTGTCGTTTTTATACTTTGCAACATGATATTTTCCTGTGTTTGAAAAGATGCGGTTTTGTGTGTTTTGCGGTGGGCAGAAAAGCTTGTCCATTTTACATGTTGGCTTTCCTGCTTGGTAAGAATGGCAAATTTAAAAATTTTTACGCTCTCTTATTTGACATAAACCCGCCTTTCATAACGCCCCTTACATCACCAGCAAGTTTTCCGCACAATCGCTATGCACAACTTTCCCGCTACGTTGCAAAACAAAAAAAACCACGCTCCAAAGCCTCTTGTTTCGCCTCTTCATTCAAATGAAACGCGGCTAATGCCCCGTAAAGCCTGTAATTTTGATAAACCGGAAACAGCTTTTTAAAATTGCGCATTTTCCGCTCCAACTTATCCAAATCATTCTGATGGGCTTTATACTTCACCTCGACAATGCCAATCGCGTCACCATTTGGTCAGCACCAAATCATATTCCTCCTGAAGCTGCCCACGATGCTTTTGCATTCTCGCAGTTACATCATCAAAGCGAATTGAGCCTAAATGATTATCTTCAACCAGACTGTTGAAGAAAAACTCCTCCGCGACATCTCCTTGATTACGGCCAATGTTACTCAATAGCTTGCAAGCTTCTTTCAGTTTTTCATCACTACCTGTTTGAGCGGCTATTAACTCAGGGATTTTCTCATCAGTAAGCTTCATTTGCTCATCGGTTTTTGCCTGCGATACCGCTAAACTCGCTACCAATGCTTTTAATTCTTCGTCAGTCATCTTAATTCCGCTTCTATGTCAGCAATATTTAACACCGCAACATGCTCTTTGATTAATCTATCCCGAATGCACATCCTGCCAAATACTCTGACAATTACTCACCATGCTTTTCACAGACGATTTCACATCAGGAATTTCCAGCTCAGGAAACTTAAAATGCCGATAAATATATTCACCAATCATTAACGCACCGGTCAGAATAAAAATCCCCACACCGGTATAAATGGCCCACCACGATGCCGGCGCAAAAAAGGCCAGCCACAGGCAAACAAAAAAGTTAAAGGCAAAAAAGCCGGTCCAGATTATCGTCAACAACCGGCAATATTCAACCACTCCGGGTGGAAACTCGGCAAACTCCAGCCGCACAAAACGCTCAATCAGTGACGGCCCGTGCTCTTTCAACAAGGTTTTGCCAAAAAAGTGCATCAGCATCAACTGAATCACTACCGGCAATAATTTTGCCGTCAACGCCTGATAAAAAATCACCCCGACAAACATCACGGCAGCAATCCCGCCTTTGGTAAAACGGGTTTTATCGTCAGTGGCATTAACCGCCTGATAGGAATAAAAACCGATAATCATCAGCGGCGCAAACCACACCACGCCTGCCTGTATGCCTTTATAAACCAGATAAGGATACAGTAGGCCGATAAGGGTTTTGAGAATGGCGGGGAGATTTAAAGTCACAATTATTTGGTTCTGTTTTCAGCGATGAACGCAGCCAAAGCACTCAGCGAAGCAAAAATTTCCCGGTTTTTGTCATCTTCTGAGGTGATTTTCACCCCATATTGCCGATCCAGCAACACTGCAATTTCCAGCGCGTCGATTGAATCCAGACCTAAACCATCACCAAATAAAGGCTCTTCAACGTCAATTTCATCCGCTTCAATATCTTCTAAATGCAGCCCTTCAATCAGCAACATTTTCAGTTCATTAATCAGTGTTTCAGACATAATTTCCCTACAGGGTTGATTTATAAAATGGGGTATTTTAGCGCACACGCCATCATCTTGATACTAACCGAATTCAGGTTTTGCACAATTCAATCCTTTTTGTGATTTTCGCGGTTTTTCAGCAAGGAAATTTCAGCTTTGCTGCCCAGATAAACATAAACGCCCAACGATAACAGCAATACTGCCGCCGCCAAAATGATCCACACCGCTTGAATAATATGCTCACCTTCACCTAACGCGGATTTGAATATCATCAGCAAGGCTTCAATCGAAACCGCAATAATAATAGCGGCGATAAAGCGGGTAATGGTGCGGCGGGTGGAGCTGTGCCGCAAAATATCCTTATAGAGCAGAACTTCTTCTTCCAGGGTGGTTTTGCCCAGGTCGAAAATGGCCAGAGCCAAGGTCAGATAAATCACCGCACCAAACGGAATTTCACCCTGTTCGTGCGGCTCCAACAGAGCCAGCAATACTTTTGAGCACTCCATCCCCGCTGCATAAAGCAAAACCAGTGCTACGGTAAATAATCCCGCCACAATAAAGGAATACATCACCTTGAAATAGGGCTCGAAATAGGCGCGGCGACTATCGCCGGTCAAAAAAGACAAGGTTGAGCTTAAGTCAATATCAATCACCACATGACCTTTGACACTGCCATCATCATTCAAAACTTTAGTGCTGGCTGACAAACATAGTTCACTGCGCACACTGGATAAATAGGGTTCGGTGACAACAGGCAAATCGGTTTTTTGTGCGGCGAGAAAATACGGGCGTTTGCTGCGGTCTGCACCTTTACCGGTAACCGGATGTTTTCTGAAATAAGTTCCCGGCACATTCATGCAGATTTGCTTGCCTTCTGCATCCAGCAAATACAGCAAACTGACAAACGGATAATAACTACACAAAGATTCCAAGGACTCGGTTAATTCAGCCTGAGTTTGTTCAAACATTTTTTCATTGGCAAAACAACCCAAAATTGAGGCCAGCAGATGATGAATCGCAGGGCGGTGTTCTTCGTATTTTTCGATGACATTAATATGACTCATTTTTGACATGTTTATCTCCTTATCCTAAATAGACTCAAGCTAAAGTCAGCAATGATTATGCCAGCCTTTGATGATGCAGAGAGGCGATATTTTGCCGCGCTACAATAAGCAAATCTCAAGCAAACATATCAGGTGATTCGGTACGATAAGCCGCCAAACCTTGTAAAAAATTGCGCAACACCTGATCGCCGCAATCGCGATAATTTTTATGGCCTTTTTTTCTGAAAAACGCGCTCAATTCGGCTTTTGACAATTCCAAACCGGCCAGCTTCAAAGTATGCAGCATATCCTCTTCCTTGAACTCCAGCGCCACCCGAATTTTTTTCAGCACTTCGTTATTGCTTAAAAAAGACACAGGCTTTTCTGTTTGCGGGACTGCGTTTTCCAGCTTGCCGCGTTTATAGCTAATCAGCCCTTCCAGAAACCACGCCATCAACTGATGCTCCATCAGCACAAAGCCGTCCTGATCGTCTTTTTTCAAAAAGCCCAACAATTCATCGCGGCTGATTTCATATTCAGCCTCTTTAAAGATTGCCATCATCGCAGTATCGTTCAGGTCTAAAGCGTAACGCAGGCGGCGTAAAATATCGTTATTTTGCATAGTGTGTAATTTTTTAGGAAAGACTCGCCAGAATGACGAAAGAAAAAAGAAAATTTTGCCAGGAAGTTAATTTTTAATTCCCACGCCTTTATGCAGCAACAGCAAACTGAATAAAGTTAAAACAATAATAAAACCACAGGTCATCGCCAAACCTACATGGATGTCCACATCCGTTACCCCGCATAAGCCATAGCGAAAGGTGTTGACCATATATAAAATCGGATTGGCCAGGGAAATCGACTGCCAAACATCGGGCAACATTTCCACGGTATAAAACACCCCGCCTAAATAACTCAATGGCGTGAGGACAAAGTTGGGAATAATGGAAATATCATCAAAGCTATCGGCAAACACCGCGTTGATAAATCCGGCCAGGGAAAATAACGTCGCCGTCAAAACCGCAACTAATAAAGATAAAGTTAAATGCTGCACTGCAATCTTGGAAAACAATAATGAAATTAAAGTCACCACTGTTCCGACCAGCAAACCTCTGGCAATGCCGCCGATAATATAACCGGCCAGAATCACCCAGTTTGGCACCGGCGACACCAGCAGCTCTTCAATATTGTGCTGAAATTTGGTGGAATAAAACGACGACACCACATTGGCGTAGGAATGACTAATTACCGACATTAAAATGATGCCCGGCACAATGTAATCCATATAACTGATGCCGTGAATCATACCGATGCGACTGCCGATTAATTTGCCGAAAATCAGAAAATACAGCGCAGTGGTAATCGCCGGCGGCAATAAAGTCTGCGGCCAGATCCTGACAAAACGGCGGATTTCTTTCACCGCGATGGTGCGCAACGCAATTGCTGAACTCATTGCACTATGTCCATAAATAATTGTTCTAAACGGTTGGATTTGTTTTTTAAACTCACCACTTCAATAGCCTGTTCTGACAACTGCGCGAATAACTGATTCAGGCTTTTATCTTTCGGCACACTCACGCTTAACACTTTGTCCTCCACCAGTTCACAGACACAACCCGCCAGCTGTGGTGCTGTTTCCAAAGGCTTTGCCAAATCCAGCAGAAAATGATGAACATGAATCCGGCTTAACAGCGTTGCCATGTCAGAATTCTCCACAATCAAACCCTGATGAATAATGGCGATATTGCGGCACAGGTTTTCCGCCTCTTCCAGATAATGGGTGGTCAAAATAATCGTGGTGCCTTGCTGGTTGACTTCCCGCATCATTTCCCACATCGAGCGGCGGATTTCAATATCCACACCGGCAGTCGGTTCATCCAGAATCAGTAATTTCGGTGAATGTACCAAGGCGCGGGCAATCATCAACCGCCGTTTCATGCCGCCGGAAAGTCGCCGCGATACCGAATCGCGTTTATCCCAAAGTTGCAGTAATTTTAAACAGCGTTCAGTGCTGGCCTTGGCTTCCTTGTAAGGCATTCCATAATAACCGGCCTGATTCATCACTATGTTTTGTGCAGTTTCAAACTGGTTGAAATTCACTTCCTGGGGTACCAGGCCGATACAGCTTTTAGCCTGGCGGTTTTCCTTCCGTAAATCATGCCCGAACACACTCACCGTGCCGCTGGTTTCATTCACCAGCGAGCTGATAATTCCAATCGTGGTGGATTTGCCCGCGCCATTGGCTCCGAGCAGGGCGAAAAAATCACCGGCTTTCACATCCAGGTCGATACCTTTCAATGCTTCAAAGCCATTGTTATAGGTTTTTCTAAGGTTACGCAGAGACAAAGCGTTCATTATTCCAGCAGATATTTAACAAGGAGGATAAAAATGTAAAACAGGCAGTGAATGTTCATTAACGGTATAATTTTAACAGATATTACCCGCCCTCGTAGATAAAACAGGATGACACAGATGCCCAAAACCTTACCCGAATTCGTCGCCGCCGTTGATTTAGGTTCTAACAGTTTTCATATGATTGTCTGTAGTTTGAAAGATGGCAAAGTGCAAACTTTAGACAGTCTGAAAGAGATGGTGCGCCTTGCCGCCGGTTTGACCGCTGACAAAAATCTGGACGACACCACCCAACAACGCGCCTTGGCCTGTTTGCAACGCTTTGGTGAACGAATTCGCAATTTTCCGCCCGACAGTGTCCGGGTGGTGGGCACCAACACCCTGCGAACCGCGCATAATTCCCAACAGTTTATCGTGAAAGCTGAACAGGCGTTGGGGCATAAAATTCATGTGATCGCCGGGGTTGAAGAGGCGCGTCTGATTTATCAGGGTGTTGCCAACAGTTTAAGCAGCAATGCGAATAGCCGTTTGGTGATGGATATTGGCGGCGGCAGCACGGAATATATCATCGGCACAGATGATACGCCGCGCACCAAAGAAAGTTTGAATATGGGCTGCGTCACCGTTAGCAACCGTTTTTTTAAAGACGGGGTGCTGTCAAAAAAAGCTTTTAAACAGGCGGTGCTTTATGCGGAACAACATCTGGAGCCGCATCAGGATAATTTTGATTATCGGCAATGGGATGAGGCGATTGGGGCATCGGGCAGTTTGCGGGCGATAGATAAAGTGCTGGGTGCCAGCGGCTGGAGCAATAATGGCATCACTATGGACGGCCTGGAAAAACTGGTCGAGCATGTGGTCAGTTGCTGTCATATTGACGAGATTAATCTGCCCGAACTTAACGAAGACCGGTTGCCGGTATTTATGGGCGGCCTGGCGATTACTTACGGCACCTTCAGAGCTTTAGGCATCAAACAGATGACCGTTTCAGACGGCGCGTTGCGGGAAGGCTTAATCCACGACTTGCTGGGGCGGATTTATAACCGCGATATTCGCTCCGAAACCGTGCAAACCTTGGCAACCCATTATCACACCGACAAAAACCACGCGGCACGGATTAAACAAACCGCGAAATATATGCTTAAGCAGTTGGATATTAGCCGCACCCAGCAGGACTACGAAAATATTAAACAGTTTTTAGGTTGGGCCGCAGATTTACACGAAATTGGCCGCGACATTGCCCACAGCCAGTATCACAAACATGGTGCCTATATTATTGAAAACGGTGATTTGGCCGGATTTTCGCAGCAAGACCAAGTGTTGCTGGCAACCTTAATTGCCTCGCACCGGAAAAAGTTTTCTTTATCTTATCTGAAACGTTTGCCCAGTCCGTGGGATTATTACGCCCCGATTTTGGTGATTATTTTGCGGCTGGCGGTGGTTTTTCATCGCAACCGCCACACGCTGGAAATGCCGGAATTTAAAATCAGCATTAATAAAACCAAAGTGTCGCTGACTTTTCCGAAAGACTGGTTGTCACAAGTGCCATTAACCCAGGCGGATTTGGTGCTGGAAGCGGATTATCTGGAATATGCCGGCTTTAAGCTGGATTATTGTTAGGAT
>CAIQWF010000213.1 GCA_903875455.1 uncultured Pseudomonadota bacterium | reverse complement strand
GTTGTGCTACCTCAGATAGCGGTTGTACAAATTTTAATCGTGGCATTGTGAATGCTCAAAAAATTCTAAATTTTATACCATGTAACTTTTGTTTAACTACTTAAAAAAGCGGTTCGATTAAATTTTTCTGGCATTATATGTACTTTACTTCCACGCCTGCAATCGCTGAAAAACGCTGTAATCTTAACAGCAATTCATCGGTAACAGTCACCCGCCACTCATCGCCTAATGCTAAATTTGCAGTCGCGGTCATGGAAGTATAACGAATCAGCAGCGGACAGTTTCCACCGCGAAACGGCACTAAAATTTCCCGCAATGTCTGCATAATCTCCAGCGTAGATTGATTTTTATCCTGGCAAGTCCATGCAAAAAACAAGGCTCTGGCAAAACTGGAACGGGCTTGTTCAATGTTATAGAGCTTTTTCGCCGTCATCCGCAACGAACCGCTAAAACTGTTTTTTTCCAACGAACCTTCCACAATCAACAAATTATCTTTGGAAAGCAGAGGGCGATATTGTTCATAAACCTCACTAAAAATCGCCACATCCAAGCGTTCACTGCGATCATCCAGCATCGCAAAACAGCGCCCCTTGTCGGCTTGCAACTTCATATCGACAATAAAACCCGCCACTTTCGCGTCCACCTTGCCGCGAGCTTTTTCTGCATTGGCGATTAAATCGGCAATTTTTCCCGAAGTAAAGTTTTTTAATTCCTGTTCATATTGGTCTATCGGATGCCCGGTTAAATACAAACCTAAAGTCAGTTTTTCGGCTTCCAAGCGTTCACGCATGGTCCACGGTTCAACGCTGGTGACTTCAAACACAGGCTCAGTAGTTTCAGTCGCCTCTTCTATCAACCCAAAAAAATCATTTTGCCCGGTGGCCGCAGATTTGCCATATTGCTCCGCCATCCGCAACGCTTCCGGTAATTGTGCAAATAATTTGGCGGGATTATCATCCAAACTATCAAACGCGCCTGCTTTAATCAGCGACTCCATCACCCGGCGATTAACTTTGCGGTTCACCGTGCGTTTGCATAAATCATAAAAGCTTTTAAACGCGCCGTTTTCACGCCGCTCTGCCAGCAAATCATCCAAAACCGATTGCCCCGCGCCTTTAATTGCACCAAGTCCATAAATAATCTGTCCTTGTGGATTCACGGTGAATTGATGTTCAGACAAATTGACGTTCGGCGGGCAAACCGTTAATTTCATTTGCCGGCATTCTTCCACCAGCACCACAATTTTGTCGGTATTATCCATATCGGCAGATAACACCGCCGCCATAAATTCCGCCGGATAATGCGCTTTCAGCCACGCGGTTTGATACGCCACCAACGCATATGCGGCAGAATGGGATTTGTTGAAGCCGTAACCGGCAAACTTTTCCATCAAATCAAAAATATAGTTGGCTATTTTTTCATCAATTTGATTGGCAACAGAGCCTGCTAAAAACTTATCCCGCTCTTTCGCCATTTCTTCAGGCTTCTTTTTCCCCATCGCCCGGCGCAACATATCGGCACCACCCAGCGTGTAGCCTGCCATTTCCCTGGCAATTTGCATCACCTGCTCTTGATAGAGAATCACACCGTTGGTAGGTTTTAATACTGGAATCAATAACGGATGTGCATATTCGGCGGCTTTTTCACCGTGTTTTACTTTCACATAATCATCCACCATTCCCGATTCCAACGGGCCCGGACGATATAGCGCTACAAGGGCGATGATGTCATCAAAACAGTCCGGTTTTAGGCGGCTGATTAACTCTTTCATACCGCGAGACTCAAGCTGGAATACTGCCGTAGTTTGGGCATTTTGCAGCAATTTATAGGAATCGGCATCATCACGCGGAATCTGGGCAATATTCACTTCAGGCTCGCCTAATACCCGTTTTTTCTTGTTGATGGTTTGCAACGCCCAGTCAATAATGGTCAGGGTACGCAAGCCCAAAAAGTCGAACTTGACCAATCCGACTGCTTCCACATCATCCTTGTCAAATTGCGTCACCAGATTGTTTCCCGCTTCATCACAATACAGCGGCGCAAAATCGGTCAATTTTGTCGGCGCAATCACCACCCCACCGGCGTGTTTACCTGCATTCCGCGCCATCCCTTCCAGCGATAACGCCATGCTAATCAGATTTTTGACTTCTTCATCCGTTTCATACAAACCGCGCAACTCTGAACTGTCTTTTAGAGCTTTTTCCAAAGTAATGCCGATTTCAAACGGAATCAGTTTAGCGAGTCGGTCAACAAAACCATAGCCGTGATTCAACACCCGCCCCACATCACGGATGACTGCTTTCGCCGCCATTGAACCGTAAGTGATAATTTGCGACACCCGATTACGTCCATAGCGCCGCGCCACATAATCAATCACCTCGTCGCGCCTGTCCATGCAGAAATCAATATCAAAATCAGGCATCGAAACCCGTTCAGGATTCAAAAACCGCTCGAACAGCAAATCAAATTCTAAAGGGTCTAAGTCTGTGATTTTCAAAACATAAGCGACTAAAGATCCCGCCCCGGAACCCCGTCCTGGCCCGACGGGAATGGCGTGTTTTTTTGCCCACTGGATAAAGTCCGCCACAATCATGAAGTAGCCGGGAAAACCCATCTGGCAAATCACGTTCAGTTCAATTTCCAAACGCTGGTCGTAAGCAACGCGGTTTTCCGCAAAAGTGCCTTTTCCTATCGGTGGATGTTCTTTTAACCGCTCTTCCAGCCCTTCCCATGAAGCTTGGCGAAAATGTTGTTCTAAAGTAATGTCTTCGGGCACGGGAAAATCCGGCAGATAATTTTCGCCCAGCGTCAGTTGCAAGTTGCAGCGTTTGGCGATTTCCACCGTATTTGCCAAAGCTTCGGGAATATCGGCAAACAAAGCCTGCATTTCTTCGCTGCTGCGCAAGTATTGCTGTTCGGTGTAATTTTTTGGGCGGCGGCTGTCATCTAATACCCGTCCCTGATTGATGCAGACCCGCACTTCGTGGGCGGCAAAATCTTTTTTATCCAGAAAGCGCACATCATTGGTGGCGACAACAGGCAAATCCAAATCAATCGCCAATTGAACTGCGGCGTGGATATAGCGCTCTTCATCAAGTTTGCCGACCCGCTGAATTTCCAGATAGAAACGGTCTTTAAAAATCTCAGCCCACTTTTTGGCTTTTTCTGTCGCGAGTGTCTGTTTTCCGGCTAATAACGCCCGGCCAATTTCGCCTGGCATTGCGCCCGACAAAGCAATCAATCCTACGCTGTTTTGTTCCAGCCATTCCGGTTTTAAAATTGGAATCCCTTGATGTTGCCCTTCTTGATAGGCTTTGGAGATTAACTCGGTCAGGCTAATGTAGCCTTGCTGGTTATTGACCAGTAAGGTCAAATGAAATGGATTGCTCGGCTCGTCAGGATTAAAAATATACACATCGGAACCGGCAATGGCTTTAATGCCTGCAGCGATTGAGGTTTTGTAAAATTTAACCAGTGAGAACAAATTGCCTTGTTCGGTGATCGCCACCGCTGGCATATTCAGCTCAGTCAGGCGTTTGACCAGCGGTTTGATTTTGACGATGCCGTCAACTAAAGAAAATTCGCTGTGTAAGCGCAGGTGGACAAAGGATGGTTGCATGAAGATTTATTAATTTATAACAGCAACTTAGCTTAAAACTCAGTTCTTTCTAAACTCTCGGCGCTATAGCCAGTCTTTAGCGGAAAACTGCTTTCAATTCGGTATTCTGAACCTGTACGGGTTTGCCTGGAACTGTATAAATGAAATTGCTCCAGGTGAAAACTGTCAGTTTTGAATAGTGCCTCAGTTTCCAAAAACTGCCCGACACTCTCGTAAGGAGTTCGTTCTAAACGCGCCAGAGTAACATGTGGGTGATATTTGCGTTTTTCCAGATCCAAACCTAACCCTGCCAGCGCATTAAAAACTTGTTTTTGCAGTTTGTTTAATGCGGGATTTTTTTCTACTTCGGCAAATAACACTCGCGGATAACGAGCAGAGCCAAAATAGCCTACACCTTTTAAACTTAAGTGCAAAGGCTCGGCGTGAACCTGCTTTAAAGCTTCAAGCAATTCCGGCACTTGGCTTTTATCAACATCGCCAATAAAAACCAGCGTTAGATGTAACTGCTCTAAAGATTGCCAACGTGCACCAGAATAGGCACGAGGCAATTGCAAAAGTTGCTGTTTGACTTCGGACGGTAAATCTAAAGCAATAAATAAACGCGGCATAATTTACCAAAGCTTTTTAATAGGGGCGAAAGATTTTCGATGCAATGGCGTAATACCAAGCTGCTGAAGTTTTTCCAGATGTAATTTAGTACCATAACCTTTGTGCTTGGCGATTTCGTAGCCGGGATAAAGCTGGTCTAAAATTAACATTTCGTGGTCACGATGAACTTTTGCCAGAATCGAAGCAGCGGAAATTTCCGCTTCGGTTAAATCGCCTTTGATAATGGTTTCGCCGGCGCAGTCTATCGGTGGATATTTGTTGCCATCGACTTTCACCCAATCGGGCTTTATGGCTAAGGCATTAAAAGCGCGTTGCATGGCAAGCAGAGATGCTTGCAGAATATTAATCTGGTCGATTTCACTCGGTTCAGCCCGACCAATCGCCCACGCTAACGCATCGCGTTTGATAATTTCTGCTAATTGTTCGCGGCGTTTTTCAGTGAGTTTTTTGGAATCGGTTAAACCAGCAATCGGTTTGGCAGGGTTTAAAATCACCGCCGCAGCGACCACTGAACCAATCAGCGTGCCGCGCCCGACTTCGTCAATTCCGGCGATGATTTGTGAGTTTATCTGAGAATACCGCGAGTGACATTACGCAGAAAGCTGACCATTGTTGAAACTTCATCACTTTCACCAGCCAGGTCTTCGATTTCTTCAATCGCGTCTTCCAGACGTAAATTGCTTTTGTAGAGAATTTTGTAGGCTTTACGGATTTTGCGCACCACTTCCGGTGGTACACCATTGCGTTCCATGCCCACAGAGTTAATACCGTGTGGTCTGGTAGGGCGACCTCCCACCATCACAAACGGCGGAATATCTTGTGTAACCGCACTACCCATTGCAGAAAAACTGTATTCGCCAATCTGGGTAAACTGATGAACTAGAGTAAATCCGCCCAAAATCGCATTATTGCCTAAGTGAACGTGACCCGCTAGTGATGCTCCATTCGCCATGATGACTTTGTTGCCCACCACACAGTCATGGGCAACATGGGTATAAGCCATAAACAGGTTATCATTGCCGATTTTAGTCAAGCTGTGATCCTGTTGTGTGCCTCGGTGCATGGTGACAAATTCACGAATGGTGTTTCTGTCGCCAATTTCCAATCGCGTTACTTCATTGGCATATTTGCGGTCTTGAGGGTCTTCACCAATGGAGGAAAACTGGTAAATCCGGTTATCTTTGCCGATACTGACCGGGCCTTTAATCACCACATGCGGGCCGATTATCGTACCAGAATCAATCTGCACATCAGCACCAATTACCGAAAACGGCCCTATTCGCACGTCATCGGCAATTTCGGCATTAACGTCAACAACTGCTTTAGAATCAATCAAAATTAATCTACCGCTGCGGCACACATAATATTTGCGCTGGCAACAAATTCACCGTCAACTTCAGCGCGACATTCAAATGACCAGATATTGCGTTTACTTTTCAGAAACTTGGCTTCGAGCATAAGTTGGTCACCCGG
>CAIQWF010000212.1 GCA_903875455.1 uncultured Pseudomonadota bacterium | reverse complement strand
TTTGACTTGCCACATCAATCGCTTTGGTCGGTATGATTTGGATATGGAAAAACTTCCACCAGACTTGCTTTATGATCTGTGGACATAAGTGCCAAATCCTTATGGCCCAAAAATGAAGGAATCGTTGTCGTACCCCTATCTCTATTTCACGTTCCTTCAGCTTTTCGTACTGTTTCAGCAAACTGTATATTCGCATAGAAAACTGGCTTCTAAAGCTTAATAACATCTCCAGTTTGCATGTTGTGAAATTCGACTTAAGCTGCAACAAATAAGGCTTAAGCAAAGGATCAAAACACAATCTTACACACCCCTCACCTTCCACATATTTAGCAGATGAGACCCAATTGGTTTGGACTAAAATTCCTGGCTCCTGGATTTCTAAAACCCTTGAGAGCATTTGTTTAGTTGTCTTCTTGCATTCTGCATAAACATGGTTTTTATCAATACCCATGAATTCTGCAAATTCGTTGATACTGATACGGTATTCCTTAAAGTCATCATCATTGGGTTGAATTTGAGCAATCATTGACAACAACAATCTTTGCTCACCTAATGGTAAAGCGTAGCGTGCTTCAACTAACTTGTTCGACTGGGTAACTACCAAAGATGATACAAGAATATTTTTTTTCTTTTTAGGCACTTTACTATCCCGTTTCACACTGGTTTTCTCGTATTTCAAATTTAAGATATTGATTAAATTAATAAATTTATAAATTCTTTTTTAAAATTTTTATTTCTATACCTCAAAAAAAACAGCTTTTACAGAAAGTTTTAGATAGCAAAAGCAGGAAAACAATCCAATGTGATCCAGTATACACTGGTTTTCTCGTATTTCACACTGGTTTTCTCGTATTTCACACTGGTTTTCTCGTATTTCACACTGGTTTTCTCGCATTTCACACTGGTTTTCTCGCATTTCACACTGGTTTTCTCGTATTTCGGCTTGTAACTATTTGAATATAAAAAGGAAAAAAGCACCGAAAACATATAAAACAATTAAAACATTAAAAACAACTACAACACCAAAAGCCATAAAAAATTAACGTTTAAAGTAAGTTGTCAGTTTTCAGGAAGAAAATAGAAAATCGAATTTCCCGAAATTTTTGATAAATTCTATAATTTCAAGTTAATCGATTAAATCTATTTTTTAAATTTACTGGATTTAATCAAAAACTAGGTGCGGATATTCAACTGGTTTACTCTATTTAATCAGATGAATTGCTTTAATTGAGTAAATCAGTCTCATTGCGCAAGTGATGTTTGAGAAACGTTCCTAATGGGATTAGCCCTGCTTTTTCTTTCAAGCGTTCCAGTTCCTGAAGAGTTAGCTTTAACACCACTGTCTCACTTTCTTTTTCGGTAACAGATTTCGGTTTTCTACCTGCCCTGCCCGGTTTTGTTTCAACAGGCACAACAACAGCTTCTGTTTGCAGCAGGGTTTTTTTATTGATGGCCTTAATGGCGGATAAGTCATTTTTTTGCGGCATAATTTTCTTCTATATAGACATAAATATCGTTGAACTGTTTGGCAACATCCCGGTAGGTATATTTAGCCAGAGCGTCTTCTTCAGTGATCTGACTGATGGATTTTTCTTTTTCAAAAATCATGTCAAACACTTTGGAAAATTTTAATGGCAGTATCGGGACTGGAAAATTGACATTGGCAGACACCATTTTTTCGATGTTTTTAAAATCAAGACTATCCTGCCAGTTGCTAAACACATCATTTTTTTGCTTTTGCAGTTTGGTGGCAATTACCAAAATTTGTTTTGTGAAATTTGAAATTTCCAAAATGGTGTGAATCCCTGCATTAAGGCTTTTTATTTCGTTGTAAATCGGCACAATTACCAGGTCTGATTGCATGATGGCAGACGAAATACTGGGTGATTGTTTGGAAATGGAACCCGCCAGGTCAAAAACAATGTCAATATTGTCTGGAATTTGCGGAAACTCTTCATGAGGTTCGACAGGCAGTAATTTTTCTTCAGGAAAGAAACTGTCAAAGATGTGATAGATTTCATTGGTTCCTAAAGCATAGCCTTTGTCCAAGGCAATGTTGGTGGCAATCGGCGTTTTTCCTGCGGAGCCTTTGGCACTGTAAACAGTAATTTTCATAAATTTGGATAAATTGGTTAAAGGTATTTAGTTAGTTTAATCGAATTTATCAGTTAAATAAAGAAAATAGAGTGAATCAATAATTTTGAGAAAATCGAAATAATCAATATTTTCGATTTATTTTATTTGCTTTAACCCATGAAGCTAAAAGCTCGCTGTATGGTGACAAAACTGGCAGGTTAAAAAAATCTTAAAGGTAGAATCACAACAAACTGTGAGGAGTTAGAGCAGGGCAGGGCGGGGAAAAAGTTTTGATAAATTTGAGTAAATCAAAATACACAAGTAAATTGATTAAAAAAGTAGATAGATAAAATGTAGTTAATCGGTAAATTCGATTTAATAAAAATAATCGATATTTTAGATTTATTTAAAATTATAAAAGTTTACTAAAAAAGGTTTGTTGATGATGTTGACAAAACTGATAGGTTGAATCCATAGTGGCAAAGCTGAAGTTGGCAGTGCTTTGTCAGGAAAGAGGGGATGTAGAATATACCCAACGTATGAGCCTTTTTTGCTCAGAGCGAATAAATGTGTTCCTTTAAAAAAGGCACTCTCAATTCAGGAAGGGAATTTTGACAAAATATTTAATCGGTTTAAAAAGGTAAATAGATAAAATGAAATAAATCAATAATTTCAATTTAATAGAAATAATCAATATAAACGATATAATCAATTTATCTGAAAATAACACACTATGGCGCAACTTGAAAACATCGAAGCAATCGAAAAACGCTTATGGAATGCAGCAGATACGCTGCGCACCAACTCTAACTATGCCAGTAACGAATACTTCATGCCGGTCATGGGGTTGATTTTTTTGCGTCATGCTTACAGCCGTTACTTAAAAGTAAAAGCGGAGATTATCCCAACTTTACCCAGTCGAGGTGGCAAAACCCGCGAGCTGACTAAAGAGGATTTTTCTAACCGAGGAGCGATTTATTTGCGCCCTGAAGCGCAGTTTGATTATTTGGTTGCGCTGACCGATGCCGATGATAGAGCCGACAAAATTATGCGGGCGATGGAGGCCATTGAAGCCGATTATGAAACGCTGGAAGGACAATTGCCGAAAGCTGAATATCAGGATTTGGATAATGAAGTTTTGGGGCAATTGTTACGCACGCTGAATCCAGAGGAACTCAAACAAGCCAGCGGCGATATTTTCGGGCGGATTTATGAGTATTTTTTAACCGGTTTTGCCGATTTAAAAGCCCATGACGGCGGCGAATTTTTCACGCCGGTGTCGTTAGTGCAGTTAATCGCCAATGTGATTGAACCGGATCATGGCAAAGTGCTAGACCCTGCGTGTGGTTCGGGCGGGATGTTTGTGCAGAGTGCGCATTTTGTCGAGCATTTGCAGAAAAATCCGAATGAAACGCTGACTTTTTACGGCATGGAGAAAAACCCGACTACGATTCGGCTGGCCAAAATGAATTTGGCGGTGCATGGCTTGGTGGGCAATATTCAAAAAGCGATTTCCTATTATGAAGACCCGCATTCGTTAAACGGTGACTGTGATTTTGTGATGGCGAATCCGCCGTTTAATACCGATGAAGTGGATGCCGACAAAATCAAAAATGATCCGCGTTTGCCGTTTGGTTTACCGGGCACGAATAAAAAAGGCAAAGTTCCAAACGGCAACTATTTGTGGATACAGTATTTTTACAGTTATTTGAACGCCACAGGCCGCGCCGGTTTTGTCATGTCATCGCAAGCGTCCAGTGCCGGACGTGAAGAGGCGAAAGTCCGCGAGCAACTGGTGAAAACCGGCGATGTGGAAGTGATGATTGATATACGCGGCAATTTTTTCTATACCCGCAGTGTGCCGTGTCAGTTGTGGTTTTTTAACAAGGCAAAGCCGCAAGCCTTGCACGATAAGGTGTTGATGATTGATGCGCGGAATGTGTATCGCAAAGTGACGCGCAAAATTATGGATTTCAGCCCGGAGCAGTTGCAAAACCTGAATGCGCTTGTCTGGTTGTATCGCGGGCAACAGCAACGTTTTATTGAGCTGGTGAAAAGTTATGTGGAAAAAGTGCTGAATGAAGCTGCGGCTTGTCAGTCATCCGATAATGAAGAAGTTAATCCAGTGCCTGATTTTATTGCCGCTATTGGTGCTTTACAGCAAACCATGAAGCCTTTTTTAAGACATTTGGATAAAGAATTAGGCGAAACCGGCGCACATGCGGATTTGTGCAATGAGTGGTTGGCAAGTTGTGAGCAGGTTAGACAGCTTTGGGCTGGGTTTGTGAAAGCAACGGCTAAGGCTGAAAAATATTGGTATAAGTACGACTATGACATGCCGCAAGATTTAATCGAGTTTATTGAAACAGAAGCCTTTGTGGTGAATTTGGCTGAACAAAGCCGTGATTTATTGCGTGATATTGATTTGGCTTATAAGTTGGCAACGCGCTTGATTGAGTATTGCGAGCAGGAGCAGAACGCCAAAGAGCATGAATTGTGGGATGCGGCGGTGATTAACGGCACCCGCAAAACCAGTTTGCGCAAGGTGGCGGATGATAACCGTAAAGTTGCGGTGGAGCAGTTAAAGCGGGTGCGTTATTTTTATAAGCAGGCGCACTGGTTGTTATCACGTTTTCCTGATGGCGAACTGGCGGATGTGGCCGGTCTGGTGAAGCTGGTGGATGTCAGCGAGATTGCGGCGGCTGATTGGAGTTTAACGCCGGGGCGTTATGTCGGGGTTGCGCCGGAAGAGGTGGATGAGGATTTTGATTTTGAGGAGGCGTTGCGTGGTATTCATTTGGAGTTGCAAGGCTTGAATGAGGAAGCGGTAGAGCTGGCAGCGGCGATTGCGCGGAATTTTGAGGAATTGGGAATATGAATCAAGTTTCTGTTGCGCAATCTGATCTGAATGGAGCTTTAAATGATATTCAGCATTTAATTGAGCAAAGCCGTGAACGTGTTACCAGTTATGTGAACAGCTCCTTGACTTTGCTGTACTGGTCGATTGGGCAACGGATTCAGCAGGAGTTATTGATAGAGGGCAGGGCGGCTTATGGTAAACAAATTCTGGCGACACTGTCGCAGGAATTAACGCTACGCTACGGCAAGGGTTTTAACGAGTCATCGCTTAATCGGATGGTGAAGTTCGCCAGCCTTTTTCCTGACCAGCAAAAAGTGGCGACACTGTCGCAACAATTGAGTTGGTCGCATTGGTTGTTGTTATTGCCGTTAGAAAATGAGCAGCAACGGGATTTTTACGCCCAGCTGTGTGCGATAGAGCTTTGGAGCGTCCGCCAGTTTAAGCAGCAGATTAACTCGATGTTGTTTGAAAGAACGGCGTTGAGTAAGCAGCCGGAACAACTGATTCGGCAAGAGTTGGCAACGCTGGAACAGGACAAGCCGCTAAACCCGCATTTTGTTTTAAAAGACCCTTATGTTCTGGATTTTTTGGGGTTGGCAGACCGTTATTTAGAAAAAGATTTGGAAGATGCCATTTTGCGGGAAATGGAGTTGTTTTTATTAGAGATGGGCTCAGGTTTTACTTTTATGGCGCGGCAAAAGCGGATTTCCATTGGTCAGAAAGATTACTACATGGATTTGTTGTTTTATAACCGTAAGTTAAAACGGTTAGTGGTGATTGATTTGAAGCTGGGCGATTTTAAGGCGGAGTATAAAGGGCAGATGGAGTTGTATTTGCGCTGGTTGGCTAAGTACGAGCAGCAGGCGGATGAGTTGCCGCCGTTGGGGATTATTCTTTGTGCCAATAAAGAGCAGGAGGAGATTGAGTTGTTGGAAATGGGGGAGAGTGGAATTCATGTGGCGCAATATTTAACCGAATTGCCGCGTCCTGAAGTGTTGGCGCAGCAGTTGCATCGGGCGATTGCGGCGGCAAGAGCGAGATTAGAGGATTGTTCAGATGTTTGATAGGTTGTTGGTGGCGGCGATTGCGCGGAATTTTGAGGAATTGGGGATATAAACCCGAATACGTTGAATTCCTATCGGTTAAAGTGGATAATTTTGTTGAAAATTTCAACAACTCGGATGAATAGCATGGCAACAGTTAATTTTAGCGTTCCTGATGATGTTAAAGAGGCTTTTAATTTGGCTTACGAGGGGCAAAACAAAAGCGCGGTGATTGCCGAACTGATGCGCGAAGCGGTGGAGCGTGCCGCTCGTAAAAAGCAGCATCAAACGGCGATAGCCAACATTTTACAGCGGCGGGCGGCGATAGAGCCGGTTAGCGAAGAGGCGTTCCAAACGGCGCGTGAAGAGTTGCGTTGATGGTTCGCTATGTGATTGATGCCAGCGTTGCGGTTAAATGGTTTGTGCCGTTTAAGGCGGAAGAAGCGCATGTTAATCAAGCATTGCGGCTTCTTGATTTATTTTTGCACAGTGAAATAAGTTGTTATCAGCCGCCGCATTTTATCGCGGAAATGATTGCGGTGTTGCCCCGTTTGTGTCCAGAGCAAGCCGCCGCCTGTGTGCATGATTTGTTGAATATGGATTTTCGTTATCTTGAAACGACTGAGGTTTATGCAAAGGCTTGTGAGTTGTCGTTGTCGCTGAAGCATCATACGTTTGATACGCTTTATCATGCGGTGGCTTTAAATACGGCGGGGGCGGTTTTTATAACGGCGGATGAGGTTTATTTTCGCAAGGCGCAGAGTCTTGGACAAATTGCACGGTTGCAGGATTTTGAGGGTTTGGGAATATGAGTTGGCAAGAAACTTTACTAGAAAGTATTACAACTCTTGTAACGAAAGGTACAACGCCTACTACTTATGGAATGCCTTTTACTGATGAAGGCATTAATTTTGTAAAAGCCGAAGCTCTAAATGGTGATGTATCACTGGATAAATCAGGATTTAATTTTATTTCTTTGGATACGCACGAAAAGTTGAAACGGTCACAACTGGAAAAAGATGACGTTTTAATTACCATTGCAGGAGCAAACGTAGGTAAATGTGGTTTTGTAAGAGAAGATGATTTACCTGCTAATACTAATCCAATAGTTCGGACAGTTTTTAAAAATAGAGGAAATCTTAAATTCAGAGGAAAATGTAGCTACCAACCTCTGTACATGACAAAAATTTAGCTCGGC
>CAIQWF010000211.1 GCA_903875455.1 uncultured Pseudomonadota bacterium | reverse complement strand
CGATAACTCAGCAATACTGAATTTCCTCGATAAAGGTATTATCAATCGGGGTTTGAATTTAATGTTATTTCTCATCCCAGAAAAAATAATAACCTTTGTCGCTGGAAGTGACCTTACCGTCCCTGACTATCCAGGTTTTTAAGGTGGAGCCGTTGGCATAGCTGACCTGATAGTTGCCGTTCAAGTATTCCACCTCTTTTCGGGCCAGTTCGTTTAATTTATCCTGTTTGCAAGCGCTGAGTAAGGTGAGTAGTAATAATAAAAAGCTGAGTTTAATGAGTTTCATCAGAATATCCGTGAACGATTGTTTCAATAAATGAATTTTAGCATTTTAAAAATTCAGCGTCTCAATGCCAAGCGGCTCACCCACACGACTTTGTGCGGTGAAGCCTTCCCAAACTCCAGCTTCTTTTGCCAGTTGCTTGAAATTGTCCGAACGGTCGGTCATTTGCGCTGCGACCAGCATCAACTCCAGTTCCATTAATGGCATGGACTTCATCAATGATTTCACCAAATCGCGATTTACGCCGTTGCAGCCAAAATCCCCCAAAGACAAAGCTCTGGAAAACCCGTAAAACTGCTGCATCCGGCTGGCACAAAGCTTGCTGTAACGGGCGCGATTGGCGGGATTTTTAAACGACTCCTTAATCGCCAAACTAGCCAGGCTGGCGTTATAAAACGCATTTTGTACCCCGTGCGAAAAAATCGGGTCGACAAATGCGGCGGCATCACCAATACAATAATAATTCTCGCCGCTAATCTGTTTCGAGTAATAGGAATAATCGGGACGGTGTTGCAATGAGCCCTCGATAAAAGTCGCGGGAGCCAGTAACTCGCTTAAATAAGGTTCGGAAGCGCAAACCTGCTGAAAGAAAACTTCGCGCTGCTGTTTATTCATGCCTTTAACACTGTTGGCGCGAACCACCAAGCCGACGCTGGTTTTTTCCCGCAACACAATATGCCAAATCCAGCCGTGCTGAAAGGACATCACAAAAGTCACCGGTTTTACGGTGTTTAATTGCTCGATGGCGTGACTGTGGCGGTCAACGCCCGGAAAGCGTGAGTTTTTAAAATAGCCCCACAGCGATAAAAAATTGTATTCATGACTGATGGTTTCGCGGCTTTCAAACTGATTGGCAAGGAAAGAGCTGTGACCGCTGGCATCAATCAAATAAGAACAGCGAATTTCGCCGTAGTGATTTTCCGCGCCACGTTTGTCGATAAATTCAACCAGAGGATTTTGCGAATTGGCGAAATCCACTTTTTTAACCGTGACTTCATGAAAAACCTGTGCGCCATTCTGTTTGCTGTGCTCTAGCAACAGATTGTCGAAAATATCGCGCTCGACATGCAGACCGGGGCGGGTGTAGCCATAATCGGAAAATAAAATCTGCGAAAATTTGCCATTCCAGGCGGTGATGCCACCGGATTTGGCGATAAAGCCTTCGTTTTTGAGTTTTTCGGATACACCCAGTGCATCGGTGAATTTCCAGATGTGCGGGATTAAACTTTCGCCGACCTGATTGCGCGGAAAGGTTGATTTTTCCAGCACCACCACCTTGAAACCGGCTTGGGCGAGAAAGGTTGCCGCGCTGCTACCGGCGGGGCCGCCGCCGATGATGAGTACGTCGCAGTGTTTGGGGATAGTCATAAAAAAGTTACCCGCTAAGAGTTTGGGGAAGGATAGGCCATGATTCTTAATCGAAACTAGTCACGGTCAAAAATATAGCTAACTCTGTATAAATTAGTTACGTTCGTGAAGCTGCTGCTCAACCGCTGTTTTGCGCCTCCGCCTTTTTTTTCGCACTCCTGCCAATGCCAAAGCATCGTCGGGTTGAGTTCTTGTTGCCCACACCGAATGGTTTTCGGGTCTATATTAAAGAGGGGCGAAATATAGTCAATGCTGCCACGCCCTAACTTGCAGGCTTCAATTCCGGTGTAGCGGCGTTTGTCTTTTTCGGACAAGCTGGCAAATAGCCGTTGCATTTGGGCTTCGATGGCTGAGTTATAGAAAGTCATGGAATTATCCAAGATTTAAAAGCGGTTCTTAGCTGTTATTATTTTCTCAATCTGGCAGTCAATGAAGGGCTGTTATTTTTGGCAATATCCTAACCATGTTTTGCCTGCTCATCTGCGACTTTGCCCAGCTTGTTTTCTTTCAGTCACTGGGCCACCAACTCCGTATTATCAACCGAAAACTGATACGCCACTTCAGCCAGATGCAGTTCGGCAGACACAGCAACTGCGCTGCCATTGGCGAAAAAACGCTGTAACTCCTGCCACGGAATCTGGGATGTTTCCAAATTTACTTTTTCGCAAATCAGGTCGGTTTCTGCTTGCATAGTCATAATGTAGCGTCTTGTGATGCTGTTTATTTACGAGTGAAAAGTTAAACTGCTATTCTATAGCAACAATCCGATTATTTACGAACTGTAGGAAAAATCTATGTCATTATTCGATGCAATCAAGAAAAAAGCTGCCCTGAAAACCGCGATTAATCAAGTTGTCGCAGCACGCGAAGCTGAAGGCGAAAAAGCAGATAAACTGTTTGAGAATGCCTATCAAGGCTTTGAAGCGGCAATTCACAAGGAGTTATTGATTTCTGAGTCCCTGTATAATTGGGGCTTTGCGTTATTGCATCAAGCCAAAACCAAAAGCGGTGAACAGGCTGTTGCGCTTTATCAGGATGCAGTTACCAAATTTTCCTTTTGTTTGACTATTGACCCCGATTATTTAGGTGCGGCGATTGACGGAGGCGTAGCGTTAATGGATTTGGCCCGTTTGCAGCGGGTGAGCGCGAATGACAGTTTGTATCTTTCGGCAAAACGCTCATTTGAAAAAGCCAATAAAATTCAAAAGGGTAGTGCTTCTTATAATCTGGCTTGCGTACATAGCTTGTGTCACGATGAGCAAGCCTGTCAGGAAGCTTTGCAAAACGCGAAAGAAAATGGCAGCTTACCGAATGTGGATGACATTATTGCTGATCCAGACTTGATAAATGTCGCTAATAAACCATGGTTTATTGATTTTGTCGAAGCGTTAATGGTGATTGAGCCACAATTGGCACTGGAAAATCAAAAAACTGAGGAAAAGCCTGCGGCTGACGTAAAGTCAGAAACAAAGGTTGAAGAGTCTGCGCCTGAATCTGAAACAGTTTCTGAGAATAATGACAGCGCTGCTGACAGTAAAATGGAGTCCGTGATGGAAACCGAAGCTGAAACTGCCGAAGGAGCTCAGGAAACTGCGAGTGATGATCAGGCGAGTGATGATCAGGAATCTGCGTTCAAATCAGCGGAAAAGTTTTAAAAAGTTTAACTTGTAAAGGGAGAAGCGCCATTTTGGGTCTCTCCCTCTTTACAATCCAGCTTAATGCCAGCCGCCATAGCGTTGCGTTGGATTACCTTGCGCTCCAGCAGTTGCTTTTCCAGCGTCTGACATGGAAGAAACCGTTTCAGCCGCTTGCCGTATATTGCTGTCCGTATAACCGCCCATTGTGGCAGCTTTTGCTGCAATCGCAGTAGTCATTGGATTAATGTCGTATTTGGTAATAGACGGATGTACCACAACTGAAACCATTTTCTCACCCTGTTCTGGAGAGAAACTCAGCACCACCGGCAACGGCGTATTTGCAGGCACTTCCACGCTATAATTTTTACTGTTTTGTAAAGTGGTGCTGGCGATAATTTTGCCATCCACATTGCTCACATTAACAGTGCCATTTTCGGCATAACCTTTACTGTCACTGACTGTGCCGTGCAAGGTAGTTGCAGCTTCATACTTTTTAACCGCGCTTTGCTGGGCCGGCAGGTTTTTGTTGGGTTGATTTTGTTCGCAGCCGGTTAAAGCGATAGCTGCTGTCAGCAACAACAGCACTAAGGCGTGTGACGATGAATTATGTATCATGGTGAACTCCAGTTTTTTGTGGAGAAGTTAATTTGTAGAAATAGGTGTTTATTTATTGCTCGTATCGGCTTTTTTTACCCGAATTTTAATGCCAGAAATTTCTTTGCCATTTAGTCCGGCAATCGCGGCTTTGGCTTCATTTACCAGCGGCATTTGTGCAAAACCAAAACCTTTCGATTGTCCGGTTTCTGAGTCTACCACCAGATTGCAGGATTGCAGCCGACCATATTCCGAAAATAACGCGGTTAATTCGGCTTCAGTCAGTTCACGCGGCAGGTTACGGGCAAGCAGTTTCATAGTTATTTCCAAAAAAAATCAATTAAGGATAAGTTTACTCGAAATAACAGCCCAATGGCGGGATTATTCTGATTCATCTGCATCAAGTTTCGATTTCAGGCTGTCCGGCAATTTTGGCACTTGCGCTGTTCTCAGTAAAATCAAGGCGCTGCCTACGATAAATCCCAATATTAATAAAGCCAATAATATCCACATTGTCTTAACCTGCTGTTTTGAAAAATAGTAAACTGCGAAAAATCCGCAGCAAAATAGTCAGTTATTATCCTGAAGCATCTCAATTTACGTTAAAATAACATTATATTTAGTTTAACCACACCACAATTCTTATGAAAAAAGTAGAACTCCTTTCGCCCGCCGGCACTTTAAAAAACATGCGTTACGCTTTTGCTTACGGCGCAGATGCGGTTTATGCCGGACAGCCTCGCTACAGTTTACGGGTGCGAAATAATGATTTTCTGGCTGAAAATCTCAGCATCGGCATTAATGAAGCCCATCAACTGGGGAAAAAGTTTTTCATTGCCGCCAATATCATTCCGCATAACGCCAAAATCAAAACCTTTCTGGCGGATATGAAAAAAGTGGTGGACATGCAGCCGGACGCGCTGATTATGGCCGATCCCGGCTTGATTATGATGACCCGTGAAGCCTGGCCGGATATGCCGGTGCATTTGTCAGTACAGGCCAATACCGTGAATTATGCGACGGTGAAATTCTGGCAAAAAATGGGGGTAGAGCGAATTATTTTATCCAGAGAACTGTCTTTGGATGAAATCGCCGAAATTCGTCAGGAATGCCCGGATATGGAGCTGGAAGTGTTTGTGCATGGCGCGTTGTGTATTGCTTATTCTGGCCGTTGTTTGCTATCTGGTTATTTTAATCATCGTGACCCGAATCAAGGCACCTGCACCAATTCTTGCCGCTGGAAATACGATACCAAACCGGCAGAGGAAAATGCTGAGGGCGATTATGTATTAGCTGAAGGTCAGATGCCGCTTTCCATGAACGACATTAGCAACGCCAGCTGTGGCGGCGCGGAACGGCATCCGTTGGCTGATAAAGTGTATTTTCTGGAAGAAGAAGGCCGCAAAGGTGAATTATTGCCGGTGATGGAAGATGAAAATGGCACTTATATCATGAATTCCAAGGATTTACGCGCGATTGAACATATTCAACGCTTGGTGGAAATCGGCGTGGATAGTTTGAAAATCGAAGGTCGCACCAAATCACATTATTATGTTGCCAGAACTGCGCAAACCTATCGGCAGGCGATTGATGATGCGCTGGCAGGGCGTGAATTTAATCCTGAGCTTATCGGTGTGCTGGAAAATTTGGCGAATCGCGGCTATACCGACGGCTTTTATCAACGCCATCATACCCATGAGTATCAAAATTACATTACCGGTTATTCCAAAAGCCATCAACAGCAATTTTGTGGCGAAATTGTCAGCTACGATGCGGAAACAGGTTTGGCTGCAATTGACGTGAAAAATAAATTTTCAGTCGGTGACAAACTGGAATTGATTCTGCCGGGCGGTAATCAGGATATTGTAGTGGAACGGATGGAAGGCATGTATGGTCAGGAAATGCAGGAGGCTTCTGGTGGAGGTTATGAAGTAAAAATCCCATTGCCGCAAGTTGCTTGTGAAAAAGGACTGTTGGCGCGTTATTTTTAGTGCAGTTTAGATGGCATTGCTTGCGGTAGTCATCAGTCTATTTTCTAGCTGCCAAAAACGCAACCTGAACCTAAGCTGAACCTTGCTGCTGTAGAGTTTGAGAGTTCTTTTGTCAGGAAAGTTTATATTATCTTTACTTAAAATTTATAGTTTGTTTTGACACTCTATTGGCTGCATGATAAAAATATACCCGTCGTTAAGAAAATTCATCGACAAAAGATGTACCGGCTTAACCTTATGGCCGCTACACTTTTCCTCTCTTTGAAAAAGGGGAGGTCATCCTTAATTATAATAATTAATCCTAGAGGATCAAAAAAATGGCTGAAGCAAAAGAAAAAGATAATTTCTTACTGTATGTTGGTATCGCTGTTGTTTGTACTGTGGTATTGGCTTTGTTGTTGAAACAAGACGAAGTAAAACACCACAAACTGAGCCCTGAATTGAGCAAAGAACAAGTTACTAAAAAGAATACCCATCCTGGTAACAAATTCACAGAATAAGAAGCCAGAAATCCCCCGTTTATACGGGGGATTTTTTTTTTGCCCCGAATAAAACTTCTCCCTTCCTCTTTAGCTCCTTATTTCAATTAGTCAGATTTAAATCTAGCATCTGACATCAAACCAGCAACAATGGTAAGCTCTGTTTTCTAAATTTCTGTTTAGATTGGATTGAGGTTGACCATGAAAATTCACCGTCTTACATCTGAAGAAGCTTTAGAAAGCTTGGATAGCAGTCTGGCCGGCTTGAGCGATGATGAAATTGAACGCCGTTTACATGAATATGGCTTCAATAAAATCGAAGAAGTCCGCAAAGAATCGGTTTGGCTGATTCTACTGAAAGAGTTTACCCATTTTTTCGCTTTAATCCTGTGGTTTGCCGCCGCTCTGGCATTTTTTGCTGAAAAAGAATCTCCGAACCAGGGCATGTCAACTTTGGCCTATGCCATTTTGGGGGTGATTTTCATCAATGGCTTATTTTCTTTTTGGCAACGACACCGGGCAGAGCAAGCGATTGCAGCTTTGCAAAAAATGTTGCCACATCAGGTAAAAGTAATCCGTGAAGGTGAAACCGAGCTAGTTCCTGCTGAAGAAATTATTCCAGGTGACGTGCTGATATTGCAGGAAGGCGATAATGTACCGGCTGACTGCCGCCTGGTGGAATCGTTTGCGTTGCGGGTCAATAACGCCACCATTACCGGTGAGTCCTTGCCTAAAAGTCGCGATTCCGAACCGTCCGACGAAGAAGACATGAATCAAAGCCACAACATCTTGTTAGCTGGCACATCAGTGGTATCGGGCAGCGGTAAGGCTCTGGTTTTTGCCACCGGAATGCACACCGAATTCGGCAAAATTGCTCAATTAACCCAAAGTACAGGCGAATCACTATCGCCGCTGCAAAAAGAAATTGGCCGGTTAAGTCATTTCATCGGTTTTCTGTCAATTTTGCTAGGGGTGATGTTTTTCTTTATCGGTCGGTTTATTGGCCTGTCATTTTGGGAAAATTTTATTTTTGCAATTGGTATTATTGTCGCCAACGTGCCGGAAGGGTTATTGCCGACTGTTACTTTATCATTAGCGATGGCGACCCAGCGCATGGCCAAACGCAACGCCTTGATTCGGCATTTGCCGTCAGTGGAAACCCTAGGCTCAACCACTGTGATTTGCACTGACAAAACCGGAACGTTGACTCAAAACCGGATGACGGTAAAGCAGCTGTTTCTGAATAATCAATGTTTCCGGCTAAAAAAACTGTCACCAGAACTGGGAAAAACTCATTCGGCATTTTTTACCACAGCGGCGTTATGCCATAACTTGACGACTATTGAAAATGGCGAGTTTTTAGGCGACCCCATGGAAATTGCCTTGCTGAAAATGGCGCAGGCACAAGGAATTAAAGTCGATTATCCGAAAGTTGATGAAGTGCCATTTGATACTGACCGCAAACGCATGTCCACCATCCATCAGACTCCGCAAGGCATCACGCTTTATTGCAAAGGGGCGCTGGAAAAAATTCTGCCACTGTGTACCCAGGCCATTATTGATGGCGAGGTTCAGCCCTTGACCGAAGAATGGCGCAGTTATTTCATCGCTGCGCAGCAAACCATGGCGGATGAAGGACTGCGGATTCTGGCCTTTGCCTATCGTTTGTTGCCTGACAATTATAATAACAACACCGCCGAACAGGAGTTGATTCTGACTGCGTTAGTGGGACTGGAAGACCCGCCGCGCCCTGAAGTTGCCGCTGCCATTGCCAAATGTCATGCTGCCGGAATTAAAGTGATTATGATTACCGGCGACCATCCGCATACTGCGGTGGCGATTGCCCGCCAAATTGGGCTGGTGCAGGATGCACGTCCGAAAGTGATTCTTGGCGACCGCTTAAAGAAAATGACCCGCAGTCAATTACAAACCGCATTAAACGCACCGGAAATTGTGTTTGCCCGCGTTGGTGCCGATCAAAAAATGCACATTGTTGAAGCCTTGCAACGTAAAAAACAGATTGTGGCGGTGACTGGTGACGGGGTAAATGATGCGCCGGCGTTGAAAAAAGCTGACATTGGTATTGCGATGGGTAAGGCCGGAACCGATGTAGCAAAAGAAGCCGCAGATATGATTTTGCTGGATGATAATTTTGCCACCATTGTTGCGGCGATTGAAGAAGGCCGCTCGGTTTTTGAAAACATCCGTAAATTTTTGACCTATATTCTCAGTTCCAATATTCCAGAATTGGTGCCCTATCTTAGCTTTGTGTTGTTTAAAATTCCGTTGCCGCTGACTATTATCCAGATTCTGGCAGTTGATTTAGGTACAGATATGCTGCCGGCTTTAGGACTGGGAATTGAAGCGCCTGACCCGGCGTTAATGACGCGCCCCCCTCGTTCCCGTAAGGAAGGTTTGATTAATTGGCGGTTATTGGCCCGCGCCTATTTGTTTTTAGGCGTAATTGAGGCGGCAGCTGCAATGGCGGCTTATTTCTTTGTGCTTTATCAAGGCGGCTGGCATTATGGCGACAATCTTGGCAATCATAACCCGTTATATTTGCAAGCGACCACCGCCTGTTTAACTGCGATTATCATGATGCAGGTTGTCAACGTGTTTATTTGCAAACGTTATCAACACGGGATTTTGCAAACCTCCCTGTTAAATAATTCTTTGATTCTTTACGGTGTTTTAATCGAAATTGTCTTGATTTTACTGATTGACTATACACCGTGGGGTAACGCAATTTTCGCCACCGCGCCACTGAATAATGAAGTCTGGCTTTTCATCATGCCATTTGCTTTAGCCATGTTGCTATTGGAAGAACTGCGCAAATGGATAGTGCGGCGCTTCAAACTTTTCCCAGAACGACGCCGAACAGTACGCTTGCATACCAGCAAACGTCGCAAAAACAGGCATTGAGGGGGCCGATGTTAATTAGGTCTGCTTGGACAGTCATTGTATAATCACAACCTGAAATTCCTTTTTGCACACGTTACATTCAAGACTGTTTGAGAGAATCATGATCGATAAAACCCAACCTGTACGTCGTCATCGTGGCATTTATTTATTGCCCAATTTATTTACTACCGGAGCCTTGTTTTCTGGTTTTTATGCGATTACTTCCGCAATTAACCACCATTTTGAAGCGGCAGCGGTAGCCATGTTTATCGCCATGATTTTAGACGGTCTGGACGGGCGGGTGGCGCGTTTAACCAACACGCAAAGTGAATTTGGGGTGCAATATGACAGCCTGTCCGATATGGTTTCCTTCGGGGTTGCTCCCGGTTTGGTGATGTATTTATGGGCATTTGGTTCGCTGGGAAAAGTCGGCCTGTTTGCTGCTTTCGTTCATACCGCTGGCGGCGCGTTGCGGTTGGCACGTTTTAACACGCAGGTTGAAACTGCCGATAAACGTTATTTTCAGGGCTTGCCCAGTCCGGCAGCGGCGGCGATTTTGGCCGGTTTTTTATGGATGAGTCTGGAATATGGCTATGACGTAGAGTCAATAAAATATCTGGTTTTATTGCTGACAGTTTGCACCGGTTTGTTGATGGTCAGTAATTTTCGTTACTCCAGCTTTAAGGAAATCGATTTTAAAGGCAAAGTTCCTTTTATCGTGGCGATTGCGGTGATGTTAGGATTTGCCTTTGTGATGGCGCAACCGCAAACCATGTTGTTTATACTTTTCATGACTTACGCCATTTCTGGTCCTGTGGTTACTTTAGTAATGCGCCGTCGTAAACGCCAAAACCGAAAAGCAGAGCATTAAGGCTTGAGAGTGACATGGCAATAACGTATACTTTATTGCCATGAAGTCTCAAATCTTTGCTACACAAACTGTTTTTAATGCTTCCAGCGTGGGCTGCGTTTGTTTGTGTCTGCTATCCAGTCTTACCTTAAAATTACTGCCCTCTGGGGCATAAATTTTTCACACTCTAAAAAAATAAAAATTCTTACTTTCCATTTATCGACTGAATAAGTCGATACTTCTTCATGACTGGAGTTTTTCATGAAAGACAAATTGATTATATTTGATACGACTTTGCGCGACGGTGAGCAAAGTCCCGGCGCATCCATGACCCGCGACGAAAAAGTGCGGATTGCCAAAGCCTTGGAACGGTTAAAAGTTGACGTGATTGAAGCGGGTTT
Organism: uncultured Pseudomonadota bacterium; assembly: GCA_903875455.1. Taxonomy (GTDB): domain Bacteria; phylum Pseudomonadota; class Gammaproteobacteria; order Methylococcales; family Methylomonadaceae; genus CAIQWF01. The sequence continues at coordinate 1,759 of CAIQWF010000211.1, read as the reverse complement.
TCCCGCCGCCAGCCCCGGTGATTTCGAGTCAGTGCAGGCTGTAGCCAGTGTGATTAAAGACAGCACGGTATGCGGTTTGGCGCGGGCGTTGGACAGAGATATTGACCGTGCCGGTGAAGCCTTGAAAGCGGCAAACAGTTCCAGAATTCATACCTTTATCGCCACCTCGCCGATTCACATGCAAATGAAATTGCGCATGTCGCCGGAGCAGGTGATAGAACATGCAGTGCGGGCAGTGAAACGGGCGAGACAATATACCGATAACGTAGAGTTTTCCCCAGAAGATGCCGGACGTTCCGAGGAGGATTTTTTGTGTCGGGTGTTGGAAGCGGTGATTGATGCCGGTGCCACTACATTGAATATTCCCGATACCGTTGGTTACAGCATTCCCCAGCAATTTGGCGCAACCATTGCCAATTTGATTGCCAGAATCCCGAATTCAGACAAAGCGATTTTTTCAGTACATTGCCACAATGATTTAGGTTTGGCGGTGGCAAATTCCTTGGCGGCAGTGATGAATGGAGCACGGCAAGTCGAATGTACCATTAACGGCTTGGGTGAACGGGCTGGCAATGCCTCGTTGGAAGAAGTGGTGATGGCAGTGCGTACGCGCTGCGATGTTTTTACTTGTGATACTCGTTTGGATACCCGTGAAATTTTGACCTGCTCAAAACTGGTCTCTTCAATTACCGGTTTTCCGGTACAGCCTAATAAAGCTATCGTGGGAGCCAATGCCTTTGCTCATGAGTCAGGCATCCATCAGGATGGGATTTTGAAAAGCCGCGAGACTTACGAAATCATGAAAGCCGAAGATGTGGGCTGGACTGCCAACCGGATGGTATTGGGCAAACATTCCGGTCGGAACGCTTTTAAAAGCCGGATGACTGAGTTGGGTTTTGAATTTGGCAGCGAAGAGGAGTTAAACCAGACTTTTGCCCGGTTCAAGATTTTGGCCGATAAAAAACATGAAATTTTTGACGAAGATTTGCAAGCCTTGATTTCTGAAATCAGTTTTCATGCTGAAGAAGAAAACATTAAGTTGGTGGCATTGAAAGTCTGTTCGGAAATGGGCGAAACGCCTTTCGCTACCGTAACTTTGCGGATTGGCAACGAGGAAGTTAGCGGCAGTTCCGAAGGCAGCGGCGCAGTTGATGCCAGTCTGAAAGCGATTGAGAGCATTGTCAAAGCAGAGGCTACATTGGCTTTGTATTCAGTGAATAACATCACCAATGGCACAGACGCACAAGGCGATGTCACCGTGCGTTTGGATAAAGCCGGACGAATTGTGAATGGTTTGGGTGCAGACACCGATATTGTGATTGCTTCGGCAAAAGCCTATATCAATGCGGTGAATAAACTCAACATGCCAGAGCAACGCCGTCATCCGCAAAAAGCTGACGTTTAACAGTTACTTCTCAAACCAGACAGTTGTAAGGCTGAATCATGCTTGCATATTCCGCCGAACTGTTTAATGTCTATTCATGTGGCATATTAGGCTATTGCTCATGCGTTCTTCTTAGCTTGGATTTCTAAAGATAGCCAGTTTGAAAATTATCAGGAATTGGGATTAAACACAGTTTGGCAAAAAACTAAACGTTGGTTTTATAGGTGATGGGGTTCGCTTATGGCTCTACCCATTTTAGGAGTTACATTAAGTGATTCAACATAAATTTTCCGGTGTATTTTTGGAGTCCAAACTCGCGAGTTTGGACTCCGGCCTAGCAACTAAATACCGAAGAACTTTTGTTTTGTTACTTAT
>CAIQWF010000210.1 GCA_903875455.1 uncultured Pseudomonadota bacterium | reverse complement strand
CCGGATTAGACCCCGACAAGGATTTGATTATTGAAATTGCAACGATTGTTACCGATAAAGACCTGAATATTCTGGCACAAGGCCCGGTTTTAGCGGTGCATCAAACTGATGAAGCGTTGGCGGCAATGGATGAATGGAATCAAAACCATCACGGCCGTTCCGGTTTGATTGATAGAGTCAAAGCTTCAACCGTCACTACTGCACAGGCGGAACAAGCCACGTTAGAATTTTTAAAACAATGGGTTCCGGCAGGCGAATCACCCATGTGCGGCAATAGCATTGGGCAGGACAGACGTTTTTTGTATCGCTCTATGCCGGAGCTGGAAAAGTTTTTCCATTACCGCAATATTGATGTCACCACCCTGAAAGAGCTTGCGGCACGTTGGGCTCCTGAGGTGCGAAAAGGCTTTAAAAAATCCGCACTGCATATTGCCTTGGATGATATTAATGAATCTATTGGTGAGCTGAAATATTACCGGGAACATTTTATTAAGTTTTAACGGCTTGAGATTTACCAGCAAACGGCAAGAATTCAAATTACCTTGACTTACCCATCGACCAGTAACTGCTCGACCAAAACAATCACTACTTAATGAATGTTTCGGAAGCCTCAATCACAGTATCCCCAGCATTGACAATCAACGTTATTAAATGAGCCAATCAATCCCGTTAGACCAGCAGTTATTTCCTTATTTTCAACCGATTATCGGCATCGCCAGTGGCACTATTGTTGGCTATGAAGCCTTGGCCAGACAGCATAATGCCGAGGGTAAAACTATTTCGGCCGGGCATTTGTTTCATTCCCATCATATCAGCGATGAGCAAAAAATCGCGTGGGATCGGAATTTGCGCTATCAGGCGCTGGAAAAATTCAGCCAGTTTCCGGGCAAAGGTTATTTGGCGTTAAATATTTCCCCCAGCTGGATTGACTCCGTTGATGATCCCAATAAATTGCCGACTCTGGAAATGCTGAATGATTTCAATCTGGATAAAAGCCGGATTATTATTGAACTAACCGAAACCAAAGGCGATTTACACAAACTGGCTGAAATCGTTAAAGTCTATCGCCATCATGGTTTGCAGGTAGCAATAGATGATTTCGGCGCTGGCTATTCCCAGCTGGACCGGGTGATTGCAATTCGCCCCGACATCATCAAAACTGGACATGCGTTTGTTCAAGCAAGCCAGTAAAAAAGGCGGTATTGCCAGTGACGTGGTGCATTTACTAACCCGTCTGGCCAAACGCACCGGCTGTCGGGTTGTGTGCGAAGGAATCGAAACCGACAATGAGTTCTCTTTCGCCCTCAATTCGGGTACTCATATGATGCAGGGCTATTTGTTTTCTCCTGCGATTGCTGATTTTTTGCCGGCCGAAACCTATAAACGGCATATAGAATCACTGCGAAAAAAATTTCTGCAACGGGCTCTCGGTAATGAACGGAAAAAAAATATCGTCTTAAGAGAAATAAAACAGCTGGTCAAACACTTGCAGCAAGCGTTGCAAACAGATTTTAATCTGAACGAACTGGCAGCCTTGCCGTTTGAGGAAAACGGGATTTTAGGCTTCTACATTTGCAATAACGAAGGCGATCAAATCAGCTCCTCGTTTGTGTTTTCGCAAGGCAAATGGTTTGAAAATCATAAGGAATATGGCTTTAACTGGTCATGGCGGCCATACTTTTATCAAATCCTGGCTTTAGATTACAATCAAGCCTGTGATGAGCCTATCGCCTCCGATATTTATCGGGACTTTGATACTGACAAACTCTGCAAAACCTTGTCCATCCGTATAGACGAAGAAAGGATTTTACTGGTCGACATCATTGCCTTTATGAGCTAGGCAGATAGTTTGCAATAACCTGAAAAAAAAACGGCAACTCAAATTTTGCGTTAAAACATCACAATCTTGCCTTGTTCTATTTGTAGTGTTCGTTTAATATTCGCGGCAGCTCATCAAAGTTTGGATACTTCTAATAATGGCTTTTAGCAAAAGTCTCTAGCGTTTAGCGCAATTTACTGAGTTATTTTTTTGTCATAGTACAGAGATAAAATATGAACGACTTACTTTCGGTTATCGAGATAATCGCACAAAAACACCCTGACATTATGGGGAGCGTCAAAGAGTTTAGTAACAGTCTGCCTGACGATGATCAGAGGTCTTTGATTCTGTACAATGTCGGTGAAGGCGTAGGTAGAAGAGTATTCATGAAAAAATACAAACCTATAAAAGATGACGATTTTATTGCACAATCTTTGAAAAAAATTGTTCTGCCCTCCATCTCCCCTTTTAGTATGGCAAAAATAAAAGACAACGAAATACATGTTTCTGTCTGCCCTTTTTGTTTTCACATTAAAGAACAACAAAGCTCTTGCCAATGTCACTTTTTAACTGGGTTTATCTGTGGTTTAATAGGTCCAGAAGAAGTGAGTGTTGTTGAAATTCAATGCCGCGCTCAGAAAAATCCGGCTTGTGTTTTTCAGGTCAATAAGAAATATTAATTTTATTATATAACTTAACTATCCATTATCACTCTAAATCTTAAGGTGAACATTTATGTTTGTACTTGTAGAACACATTAGCTATATAGACATTATTACCGAATCAATCAAGGCCATATTGGTGCTTGCTTTACTTGTGATTTTGTGGCGCTGCGGAAAAAGATATCCCGATCTGGCAGGTGGAAGCTGGAATCTGATTCTCATCGGTTTTGTTTGCATTGATATTGGGATGTTTTTAGATGTGAGCGATGAAATCATCAGCTACCGAAATACATCTGATTTAGTTGATTTAGTAGAAAACACCATTGAAGAAGGCTGTTCAATGCTGGGTTTTGTGCTGATTACCGTAGGCTTTAGTAAATGGTTCCAGTTTGTCGGCAAGTTCCTTGGCATGGAATAACCCGGACTTATCAAGCGCAAGGATAATAAAAAGCGGGCATTTTCTTTTTAAGTTAATGTAGGGGTTATCCTTGCTGTCAGCCAGTGACAACTGTTTTTGCAGCAAATTTGCTGTCTGTGATGCTTAAGCTATATCAAATTCAGCGTTTGAGGCTTTCTACTTTTCTGCGGCAACTATTCCAAAACAGTTTGCTGAGTTCCTCTGTGTAAATCCTCTCTCGCCTTTTGCTATTTCTCACACATCTTCCTAGCTACAACTCTGAAAAATAGCACTGTTTTTTCATTTTTGGTTGCTGTATTCATTTACTATTTTTAGAACTTTTATATTGTCAGGAAAAACATGAATCAACTCATTCACCCTACCGCTGTCATTGCCACGGATGCGATTTTAGGTGAAAACGTTCAGGTCTCACCGTTCGCAGTGATTGAATCCGGCGTTGAAATTGGTGCAAACTGCCAAATCGGCAGCCATGCAGTGGTGCAGCGTTATGTGAAAATGGGCTGCGGCAATATTTTACACCCACATGCTGTGTTAGGCGGCTTGCCACAGGATTTGGGATTTAAGGCAGATACGGTTTCCTGGCTGATTATCGGCGACAATAATACTTTCAGGGAAGGTTTTACCGCGCATCGCGCTTCCGTGGCTGAAGGCAAAACCGTGATTGGGTCAAACTGTTTTTTTATGAATAACAGCCACGTTGCCCATGATTGCACTATCGGTAATAAAACGATTTTTGCCAACAATGTCGCGATTGGCGGCCATGTTGAAGTCGGTGATAATGTATTTATGGGCGGTTCGGTGGTAGCGCATCAATTTTGCCGGATTGGTTCTTATGCGATTGTGCAGGGCACCACCGGTTTAAATATGGATGTGATTCCGTTTACCTTGATTGCCGGTTATCCTGCCAAGCATTATCGCCTAAATACCGTTGGACTACGGCGGGCGGGCATTACTGGCGAGCGTTATAAAGTTTTGTCTGATGCGTTTCGGTTATTGAAAAAGAAGGAAAGTCTGGAGCACTTGGAAGAAACAGAAGAATTGATTTATTTGAAAAAATGGCTGGCGGTAAAATCCAAACGTGGTGTGCATGGTTTTTTAGAGTTGGCTTGAGTGATGTGTCAATACTTTTCCGGACAAACGGTTAAGCCGCTTTGCGCTGCAATTCATAATCAACCGGCGACAAATGACCATTACTGGAATGTAAACGTTGCCGATTATAAAAAACTTCAATATATTCAAAAATCGACTGTTTAGCCGCAGCGCGAGTCGAATAGGTTTCATGGTGAACCAGATCGGTTTTTAAGCTGTGGAAAAAGCTTTCCGCCACCGTGTTATCCCAGCAATCCCCTTGTGGCTCATGCTTTGCAGAATGCCGTGTTGCGCCAATAATCGTCTGTGACTGTCGCGGGCATACTGGCTGTGGCTGCCCACGACCTGACGAGAATACAAATCAATCACCAGCAACAGATACAGCCAGCCTTCCTGGGTTGGAATATAGGTAATGTCGCCAACGTAAACCTGATTCGGCTGCGCAACCGTAAACTCGGGTTTGAGCCGGTTTTCTGCAATCGGCAGCTCGTGGTTGGAGTTGGCAGTCGCTTTGAATTTGCGTTTGCCAGGGTGTGGTATTCCATTCCGTTGCGGTTGCCCAGTTTTTTTATGGAATGAGCGGCATTTATGCAGCGAGGAAAAAATGCGCTGAAAATTTTATTGAAACGATGCCGATTGTTTTTGATGATTTTCTGCTAAGGTGGAATTATTGCGCTCTTCCGCAACAGAGCTAAAACGAGGAAGTTATTTTTGACCATAAATAACAGAACAAAAGTTCTTCGGTATTTAGTTGCTAGGCCGGAGTCCAAACTCGCGAGTTTGGACTCCAAAAATACACCGGAAAAT
>CAIQWF010000209.1 GCA_903875455.1 uncultured Pseudomonadota bacterium | reverse complement strand
TTCAAGGCTTGTTCATCGTCAGAAACACTCATTGCCAGCTGTCTGAAATCCTGACCTTTGCGCAATTTTGCCACAATATTTGCCGCTTGCTCCCGGGCTTTTTGAATCACTTTGGCTGAAGCGGTTTCCGGTACAGAAACCAAAATGTGTCCAAGATGATATTTGCTACTGGAATCATCAAGATCGTTGTGGGTTTCAATATAATGCTGAATTTCGCTGTCGGTAACTTTAATCCTGCCGCCAATTTCACGGCTGCGCAACTGGTTGATGATGATTTCATTGCTAATGCTTTCAGAGAATTTTTTGTAGCTAATGCCTTGTTTTTCCAGATTTTCCCTAAACTGCTTAACCGTCATCCGGTTGTTTTTGGCAATATCGGCAATGGCACCTTGCAGCATTTCCTCGCTAATCTGTGCCCCGGATTTTTCAGCCAGCTGACGTTGCAGTTTTTGGATGATAATCCGCTCCAGCACCTGTTTTCTCAGAATATTTGCCGATGGCAAGGTGACCTGATTGGCTTGCAGTTTTTGCACAATCGTTGCCACTTCATGATTTAACTCGCTATTAAGCACCACATCTTCTTCCACCACGGCGACAATCTGGTCTAAAGTCTCGGCTTGTGCGATAGCGCAGATAAAAGAAAATAGCAAGCTTAAGCCTAGAATAATGCGTGTCATATTTTGTTTAATCATTTATTTGTTTTCTGCCATAGCCTGGAATGTTTTTTTCCAGGAATTCATCAACCTGGTCACCAAAGCTGCCTAAGCCTTTTAGTTCCAGTTGCACGAAAATCCCGGTTTGCAATTGCGATTGCACTGTCGTACTTAAAGCATTGGAATAACGTCGGCCGATAATGCTAAACCGCCAGCAGCAGCTGTCTTTTTCCAGACCAAGAAAACTTTCTTTGGTCTGATTAAAGTTAATTGCATATAACCAGCGCCCCATCAAATACCAGTCATCGTAAATCGGCCAGCGGAATGACACATCGGTTTGCGCAATTGAAACTATTTTTCCGCTTGCAGCAGCGAGTCTGGTGGTTGGATCAAGGTAGCCAAATGGTACAGTTTGGCCAACCTGCTCTTTTCGGTACAGATAGCCCAGATTGATAACCTGGTTTGCTTGACCTGTAAACTGTATTGCCGCATTTACCCGCCGCACCTGATGCTGAGATGGATTCCACTGCATTCCGGTTGAATACGACAGCGAGTTGCTAACGTTGCCGCTTAATTCGGCAACCAAATTGGAAAAACGGTTGGTTTCCGGCGCATAACCCGGTAGCGTGACGTTTCTGTCTCGGAAATAAATAATTCCTCCAAGCCCCAGTTTGGCATATTCCAGCCCTGATTTGGTATCTAACAACCGTGAAGTTAAGGCCAGTGAGACTTGATTGGCTTCCTGTACTCTGTCACTACCACTGAAACGGTTTTCACGGAACAGACTGGCAAAGTTAAAGTCGTACAGGGCGGTATCGAAAACCGGAAGGTTGTCTTGACTGGCTCGTGGAACATAGAGATAAAAAGCTCTGGGCTCTAAAGTATGCAGGAAAGCACTGTTACCTGATTTAAACTCCTGCTCAAAAACTGCACCGGCATCTAGCGAAGCAATAGGCAAAGTTCGATTGGCACTTCTGGGCAATCCCGGGGTCTGGTTTTCCAATAAATAGCGGGTATATTGCAACGATAGCTTGGGTTTGACAAAGGCAGCTGAATCACCTAATGGCAGAGCAATCGACGGTTTGGTGTTAAACCTCTGGCCGCTGACCGTACCGGCGCGGTAAAAATACGCAAACGCATTGTTCATAGCCAAATCAATTGGCAAAGATTCAAAAGAGTGATTTAAATCCAGATTGATTTGCGGTAGGGTTTGATAAGGCCGACTTGCCAGAGGGATGGTACTGTCAATGTTTTGATAGTGTTGGAATAGTGCTGAAAAAGATAGCCCTTCAATATTGTAATTAAGATTAGCCCGGCTTGTGATGTAACGGGTGTTAGTGAAATTTAACGCATTACCCAGCTCATAAAAATAATCTTTATCCGAAACGTAGTTAAGATCGGCATCGGCGGTCAGGTTAGGCAAGAAAGTAGTTTGGTTTTTCAAAAAGCCGGAAAAGCGGCTGATTTTGCGCAGCGAATCATATGGAACATACTCTATACCTACTGAGCCTTTGGTCATTTCAGTTAGATAACGGCCATCTCCCGCCAATAAAACTCCGCGTCTTTGCAAATAACGGGGTTTTAAAATAGCGTCATAATTTGGGGCGATATTCCAATAAAAAGGCGTGCTTAATTGAAAACCGCTTCTGGCGGTACGTCCCCATGATGGCGGCAAAAAGCCTGAAGTGCGTCGGTCGTCTATCGGGAAGTTAATATAGGGCGTATAGATAACCGGCACACCTTTAAATTCCAGCCAGGCATTGGTTCCTGAGCCTAAACCGCTATCTTTATTAAGTTTTAACCGTTCCGAATGAATCACCCAGTCCTGATTGCCTGGGGCACAGCTGGTATAAGCGGCATCGTGATAATGTGATAAGTCTTTGCTGTCTTTATAGGCCACTTTGGCTTTGCCGCGAAAAGGCCCTGATAATGACTCAAACAGCACATCCCTTAAAATAGCTTTATCGGTTGCCAGTTTCAGGGTGGCCGTATTGCTGAATAAGGCCAAACCGTCTTCGCTGTAATAAACATCGCCCTGGGTATCCATCAGATTGGAGGCGCTGTCATAGCTGGCCTTATCTGCGACTAAATGCTGGTCGGCACGGTGTATGTCAACATTGCCGGAAAAATTGCTGATTTCCTTGTCAAACACTTCTGAATAATCTGCTTCTATTTCCAAAGGTGCAGTTTTACGCAAAGCTTTTTTCGGCTGAAATTTAGGCTTCGGCTGGTTTGGTGCCGAGCATTGCATCCAGGGATCAAATGGAAATTCTTTTTGCAGGTTTTTAAAGGCCCGTTCCTGTTTTGCATCAAAAGCCGGCGCAAGAATCCTGAAACCATGATCTTCCTCTGACATGATTTTGGTTTCGCCTTTGGGATTGGCTCCTGTCAGACGACAATCCCAGGTTGAGTTTTCCTGATTCGGCGCACAAGACCAGCCTTCTTGACTGGGATTGTCAATGTCACTTGGCGGTGATAGTGTCAGCGGCACCGGATTTTGCGCGGTTAGAATCTCAGGAACAGCGACCGGCTGAAGCTGTTGTTTACGAGGCTTTTTAGTTTTCGCAGCCACCGGTTTGTTTGCAACTGCGGGAGGAGATGCTTTCTCTGTTGCCGTTACTGTTGGTGTTGAACTGGCAGATTCTGGCAGAACTTCAGATTTTTTTTCGACTGCTTTAGCGACCGGTGCAGTTTTGACCGGGGCTTTGGGCGAGGTTTTTACTGCTTTTTGCGTAGCAGGTGCAGAAGGTTTGGCCGCAGGAAGCTGTGTCACGCACGACCATTCGCCCGCTTCATTTTTTTCGCAGTTCCAATCATTGGCCGCAGCAAGGCTAAATTCGGCGTAGAAAGACAAAAACACAACAAGAAAATGGCGGGGCATAGTTACAAAATTAGTTTAGTGGCTTAGTGACTTGAAAATCGAATAAAATGCAGAAGTTTATTTTACCTTAAATTTGTCCATCCCTTTACATAAAAGTCTCACAGTTCATGACAACATCCGATATACGCGCAAAATTAATTCAGGATTGGCTTCACGATGATCTCGGTTTGGAGATTAGCGATTTTCAGGCCGCTTCCAGTGATGCCAGTTTCAGGCGTTATTTTAGAGTGACCCATCCAGAAGGACAATATATTGTGATGGACGCCCCCCCTGATCTGGAAGATGTCAGGCCGTTTATTAAAGTTGCGACCTTAATGGCAAAATCGCAGGTTAGCGTGCCTAAAATTCATCAGCAAAATCTGGAACAGGGCTTTTTGCTGCTGGATGATTTTGGTTCGCAAAATTTGCTGGATCAGCTTAATCCTGATAATGCCGACGCGCTTTATGAAAGTGCCCTGGATGAATTGCTAAAGCTGCAAATCAATACCTGCACTGAAACTTCGGATTTACCGCATTATGACGATGCTCTATTGAAGCGGGAACTTGAGCTTTTTTACGACTGGTTTGCGGAAAAGTTGTTAGGAAAAAAAGTTCCGGCAGAAATCCAGACATCGCTGAACCAGTTTTTGATTGCTTCGGCATTGGAGCAGCCGCAGGTGTGTGTACACCGTGATTACCATTCCCGCAACCTGATGTATCGGGAAAATGCGGCGCCGGGCGTGATTGATTTTCAGGATGCGGTAATTGGCGCGATTACCTATGATTTGGTGTCGTTACTGCGGGATTGTTATATTTCCTGGACCCAGCCGCAACTGGATGAATGGATAGAGGATTATTTTCAGCGCTTGACTGCGGTGGGATTGATAGAGTGTTCGCTGGAAAAGTTTAACCGCTGGTTTGATTTAATGGGTTTGCAGCGGCACCTAAAAGCCATCGGCATTTTTGCCCGCCTGAATTTGCGTGATGGCAAAGCCGGTTATTTAAAAGATATTCCCCGCACCATGAATTATGTTGTGCAGGTTTGCCAGAAATACCCTGAACTGGAAAGTTTTTATGCTTATTTGCAGGCTGAAATTCTGCCGATTTATCAGGACAAATTATGAAAGCCATGATTCTTGCCGCCGGACGCGGCGATAGAATGCGCCCCTTGACCGATACGGTTCCCAAACCGTTGCTGAAAGTGGCGGGTAAGCCGTTGATTCAATATAGCATTGAGAATTTAGTCGCCGCCGGTTTTACCGAACTGGTGATTAATGTGGCTTATTTGGGCGAACAAATCATTCAGACTTTGGGTGATGGTTCGCAATTTGGCGCAAGCATTGTTTATTCGCCGGAAGGAGAAGAAGGATTGGAAACGGCGGGAGGGATTATTCACGCCTTGCCGTTGTTGGGGTCGGAACCGTTTTTAGTGCTCAACTCCGATGTGGCCTGCGATTTTCCGTTAGCGCAATTAAAACAAACGCCAAAAGGATTGGCACATCTGGTGTTTATTCCGAATCCAGAACATCATCCTGAAGGCGATTTTTCTTTAGGTGATGACGGCATTATGTGCTTGGAGGGCCAGAATAAATGCACGTTTAGCGGAATTGGAGTCTATAAACCGGAGCTTTTTGCCAGTGTACCGGAAGGAAAACTGAAACTGCGACCGCTGCTGGAGCAGGCGATGGCTAATGGTTTGATTTCCGGTGAGAAGTTTACCGGCTTCTGGATGGATATTGGCACGGCTGAGCGGTTGCAGGCGCTGGAGCGCCATATTGCTGGAATAAAATGAGTCTTGTCATTCGCCGGTGTTGAGTTGCAGCGGCATCAGTTGTTGTTTTTCAGAATTTGTTTAAGCTCTTCCATCTGCTGTTTATGGAAATTAAGACAGGTTTCAGGGGATCTGTTTTCCAGCCTGTCTCTCGCCCGTTCTTCCTCGTCTTGCATATCATCAGTAGCGAATTTATATTTTTCAATAATATCTTCATCAGAAAAATGCACACTATCAGAGTCAAAATGGACTTTATTATTCAGTGTGGCTAATTTCATAGCCAAATTCAAATCAAAGTTGCTCAGCCAGTCCGGGAATTCGGTCATTAAATTATCATTGATATTAAGATGAATTAAACTGGACAAGTTTTTAAGCGAATCAATCGAGCTAATTTTATTGGAACTCAAATTAAGCTGGGTCAAATTCAGCAGATTCTCAAGTACGGTTAAGTCCGTTATGTTGTTAGCGCATAAATTAAGCACGGATAAGTTGGTCAATAAACTCAAGCTGTTTAAATCACTAATCTGGTTATATCCCAAATCAAGCTGAAGCAGGTTTGTTAAGGAGGCAAGTGCAGTTAAATCGCTGATGTTATTTACCCGCAGATTAAGCTGTAACAGCTTTTTAAGATCAGCAATAGGTTCTATGTTTGCAATGGCATTGTGGCCTAAATCAAGCTGAGTCAGATTCAGCAGGTTTTTAACCGCTTCAATAGTGACAATTTGATTGTGACCCAAGTCCAGTTGAGTTAAGTTTTTTAATTCAGAGAGCGGCGAGATATTGGCTATTTTATTGTAACTTGCATAGAACAAATTCAAGTTGGACAGCTTTTTCAGCGGGCTGAGATCAAGAACATGATTGTATCGCAGGTTAAGGGAAGTTAAATTTTTAAGATTGGCTAACGGCAGCAAATCATCAATTTTATTAGAGCGCAAATTTAACTTGGATAATTTCGGCATATTCTTTAAGGCCTGAATATTATCAATGGCGTTAAATTTCAAGTTCAAGGCGGTCAGGTTTTGCATCTTCCGAAGTGCTTGAATATCCGAAATCCGATTATTTTCTATTTTAAGCTGGGTTAAATTGACAATATTTTCAAGCGCGGAAATTTTTTCAATTTTATTAAAACTTAAATCAAGCACAATTAATTTTGTTAAGGCTTTTAACGGGCCGATTTCAGTGATGGCATTGTGATTCAGGGTCAGATTTGAGAGGTTATAAAGTCCCTGCAATGGAGTTAAATCGGCAATGTTGTTATTGGTTAGCTCCAGATATTTCAGATACTGAAAGTTTTTTAACGGCTCTAAACTGGTGATGCGGTTGGATTTCAGATAGAGGCGAATCAAGACCGGCAAATTCTGGATTGGATTGAGGTCGATAATCTGGTTGCATTCTAAATTGAGCGACTTTAACCGGCTTAGGTTTTCAAGTCCGTCAATATAAGTCAGCTGATTAAAACGCACACCAAGCTCGATGAGTTTTGTCAGGTTTTTCAGCGGGGTTAGGTTGCTAATTTGATTGTGGTCTAACGACAGCTGGGTGAGTTTTTCAAGCCCGGACAAGATTTTCAGATCAGAAATGGTGTTGTAGTCCAGACTTAAATGTTGCAGTTTTTTCAGGTTTTCCAGCGCTTCCAGTTCTGTAATCTGGTTGTGGCCTAAATTAAGGTGTTGCAGATGGATTAAGCTGTGTAAGGCGCTGATGTCGGAAAAGTTGCATTTACGCAGATTGAGTCCAATAACCTGGCTGTGTTCATTTAAGGCATAGCTGGCGCGGGCGGTCCAGTTCATGATTGAGGAATAATCCCCCGGTTTTAAAGGGAGTTTAATCTGCTGTTCTATTATTTTCAGGGTATCTAAATCGGACATGCCAACGGCTCAAGGTTTTGCAATTTGTTACAGGGTTTCAACTATTTCTCAATAGTGTAGTGCAAAGGGCAAAAATATCTAAATTGCGTTGCTGGGGTAAGGAGATAGTCAAAAATAACTTCCCGATTTTTAAATTCACCGTTCGCCTTCAGCTTGTTGAAGAGCAATGCGGTTTGACTGTACGGCAAGCTCACAGCTCACCACCAACGGGTGGAAATATTGTTGCCCGTATCCGAACTGATTAAACATCAATCCAATTGCGGTTTTGACATCATATTGTCTTAAATCTCATTCATACTGGCTCATTTAACTCAATGCACTGGCGTTAAAACCCATCATGATTGAAGCAGAACAAATCTTAAAAGACACTTACCCTAAGCTTGAACTGGGAAAAAATAAAAAACTGGTTGTTAAAACCCTGAAAAAACTTCTCCACGAAGACGACTTCAACCAGGTCATCAACAAAAACCAGCATCTGCGCGGCTTTGCTTTCCTTGATAAACTGCTGGACTATTTTAAATTCAGTTATCAGGTCGGCAATAACTCCCTGAGTAATATTCCGGCAGAAGGTCGGCTGATTATTGTCGCCAATCATCCGATTGGCACCTTGGACGGCCTGGCCCTGCTGAAATTAATCCGCACCGTGCGCCCTGACGTTCGGATTGTCGCTAACCGGGTGCTGAATCACATGCAGCCCTTGCAATCGCTGTTTTTTGCCGTCGATGTACTGTCAGAGAAAAAAGACTTAAAAGACACTTACCAGCTGTTAATTCAGGCCTTGGAAAATGAGGAGGCGATTATCTTTTTTCCTGCCGGAGAGGTTTCCCGCATTACTCCCAAAGGCGTACTGGACGGCAAGTGGCAAAACGGTTTTCTGAAACTGGCCCAAAAAACCCAAAGCCCGATTTTACCGGTGCATATCGGCGCCAAAAATTCAGCCCTGTTTTACACCTTGTCCACACTCTACAAACCACTGGGAACCCTGTTTCTGGTGAATGAGATGTTTAACAAGAAAAATCAGGAAATCAAATTTTCGGTTGGCGCCCCCATACCGTATAGCGCCATTGCAGCAACTGAACAGCCGAACCGCGAGTTAAGCCAGCGGTTTCGCAAACATGTTATCAATCTGGGGAAAACCAAGAAAAAATCCTTGTTTGAGACTGTCGAAACCGTCATTCATCCCGCCAATACCAAAGCGATTAAAAAAGCCCTTTACAGTTCGCATTTACTGGGCGAAACCCGCGACGGCAAAAAAATCTTTTTGTATGATTTTAACGATGACTGTCCGGTGATGCGCGAAATTGCCCGCCTGCGTGAGCTCACGTTTCGCAGTGTGGAAGAAGGCACCGGCTTGTCGCTGGATTTGGATAAATTCGATACTTACTATCGCCACATTGTGCTGTGGGATGATTTTGATTTGGAGATTGTCGGCTCGTACCGAATTGGTGAAGGCAAAAGCATCATTGAAAATCAAGGCGTTGACGGTTTTTATAGCCAAACCCTGTTTGATTTGAGCACAAGTTTTTCTGGCTATTTACCGGAAAGCATCGAATTAGGCCGCAGTTTTGTCCAGCCGCGTTATTGGGGGCAAAACAGCCTGGATTATCTCTGGTACGGAATCGGCGCCTATCTGCGCGAACGTCCTGAAATTAAATATATGTTTGGCCCGGTGAGTTTGAGCAGTTCCTATCCGCAAACGGCTAAAGAATTGATCATTGCTTTTTATCAACAGCAATTCGGCAATGACTTACCGCATCTTAGCGCCAGAATGCCGTTTCAAATCTCTCAGACCGTACAGAAGTTTGCCGCAGAACAGTTTATTCACGATTATTCCACCAGCTTTAAAACCCTGAACAGCGAATTGCGCAAGCTGGGCGTGAAAGTGCCGACCTTGTATAAACAGTACGTCGAGTTATGTGTGGACAAAGGCTGTCATTTTATGGGCTTTAATATCGACCCTGATTTTAATAACTGCATCGACAGTCTGGTGATGATAGAAACTGCCAAAATCGCGCCGAAGAAAAAGCAGCGCTACATTGATACGCCGTTAAATTCCTGAGTTGCAGAGCATGTGTATTAAAAATTTTCCTGAACTTGCTTTGCTGGAAAAAATTATTGCCCAGCTTGGCGATGATGCCAGGGTTGAAATTCTTGACCGTGTTCAATATGAAAATGATGAGTTCCCGCTGTATTGCATTACCTTGGGTTCGGATAAACCTGAGGCACCGGTATTGGCGTATTTCGGCGGCGTACATGGTTTGGAAAAAATCGGCTCGGAAGTTATTTTTGCCTATCTGCAAACCGTGATTGAGTTGCTGAAATGGGATGAGGAATTTAAGGCGCGTCTGGAAAAGTCGCGGCTGCTGTTTTTTCCGCTGGTGAATCCGGTCGGGGTTTTTCGTAGTACGCGCTGCAACGGCAATGGCGTGGATTTGATGCGCAATTCACCGGTTAAGGCATTCGGCGAGCGCAAATTTTACAGCGGGCAAAGGCTTACGCCGCGTTTGCCCTGGTATCAAGGCCAGCCTGAGCAAATGGAAGCGGAAGCGCAGGCTTTGTGTACTGCGGTGCGCAGATGTACTTCGCAGGCATCGCTTACGATTACCGTTGATTTACATTCAGGCTTCGGGATTGAAGACCGGCTGTGGTTTCCATACGCCTACTGCAAAGAGCCTTATCCTGATATCGCCCAGGCCTTTGCCTGGAAACAGCTGTTTGAACGCTGCTATCCCCATCATTTTTACAAAATTGAGCCGATGAGTCAGGGCTATGTGATTGAAGGCGATTTGTGGGATTTTCTGTATCAGGAATTTTTGCAGACCAACAATGGCAAACGCTTGTTTTTACCGCTTACTTTGGAAATGGGCTCATGGTTGTGGCTGCGCAAAAATCCGCGTCATGTTTTCATGAAACATGGCTTGTTTCATCCGTTATTGCCGCACCGCCAGCAGCGGATTTTGCGACGGCACTTGATTCTGTTTGATTTTCTTTATCGCAGTTTGTTAAGTCCTGATAGCTGGTCAAAACTGGACATCATGCAAATGGAGGAGTACCGGCAACAGGCCTTGAGGTTATGGTATGAGCAATAACTGGTTATTACTGCGCGGTTTAACCCGTGAATCAGGACATTGGGGCGAGTTTTTGCCGCAGTTGCAGCAGGCCTTTCCACAGGCGCAGATTCACTGTCTGGACTTGCCCGGCAGCGGTGTTGATTACCAGCAAACCAGCCCTGATTCCATTCCTGAAATAACAACACAAATACGCCAGCAGGCTTTGGAAAAGGGTTGGCTAAAACAAAAAATCACCTTGCTGACCTTGTCATTAGGCGGGATGGTGGCATGGGAATGGTTGCAGCAATATCCTGGCGATATTAGCGCTGCCGCCTTGATGAACAGCAGTTTGGCAGTGGTAAACCCTTTTTATCAGCGACTGCGCTGGCAATGCTATTGGAAACTGGCGCAAATTGTCTGCCAGCCCGACTGTTACAAACGTGAACTCGCCATTGTCAAACTGGTCAGCAATCTGGAAAGCCAGCATGAAAAAATTGCTGCCGATTGGGAAAAAATCCAGCAGCTGCGGCCCGTGAGCAGACAAAACGCGCTGCGGCAAATCATGGCCGCAGCCAATTACATCCCGAAGCTGGATAAGCCAAAAGTACCAATAATGTTGCTGAATGGTTTAGGCGACCGTCTGGTTTCGCCCTCCTGCTCTGAAAATATCAGCCAACGCTGGTCTATTCCATTAAGCAGCCATCCCTGGGCCGGGCATGATTTGTGTATTGACGATGCTGACTGGGTGATAAAAGAGTTGCAGCAATGGCAGGTTAAGTTGAACAGCTTGCCGGAAGATTAAATACAGGCCGTCAGTTCAATGGTTTTCATTATCCTGTCACAAAATAGTTTTACCCTTTAGCCTAATTAAAGCGATGACTAAAGGATAAAACCAGATGAAAATTTTTTATGGTGTGCAAGGAACCGGTAACGGACACATTGCCCGCGCCCGCCTGATGGCAAAAGAGCTTTATGCTGCCGGTATTGAAGTTGATTTTTTATTTAGCGGCCGCCCGGCTGAAAAATATTTTGATATGGAAATATTCAACGATTACCAACTGCGTAGCGGCTTGACCTTTAATAGTCATCAAGGCAAGGTTGATTATTTCAAGACTGCGTATCAAGCGAATCTCGGCGCTTTTATCCATGATATAAAAAACCTGGATTTATCTGGATATGATCTGGTGATTCCCGATTTTGAACCTATTTCGGCCTGGGCGGCAAAAAGCCAGTAGCCCGCATGAAGCAGCGTGTAATGCGGGAACCATTGCCCCGGATTCCGCTGCCGCTGCATCCGGGCTACTTGCTATCATCAGGTAGAAGATATAACACTCGACGAACCAGTTGGATCAACCCCGGGACTACTTAATGAAAAAGCGTTTTCCGCTGATTCGTCGAATGTTGATAAAACTATACCCCAATCCCAGCAAAACACAATACCCAAAAACACCCACACCGCCGCCAGCCAGTAGCCCGCATGAAGCAGCGCGTAATGCGGGGAATGTTGCCCCGGATTCCGCTACCGCTGTATCCGGGCTACTTGCTGGGCTTAATTTTAGGTTTGGTGGTTTCACCTTTGAGTTTGAGCCCCGGATTCCGCTACCGCTGCATCCGGGCTACTTGCTACTTGCTTTTTAGACAGAGAAGGATTTACCCTGATTGCCGAAGAACGAGACAAAGGAGTTTCAAGTGACACCAGAGAATTTATCGCCATCAACTTTGACCCTGCTACAGGCCGATTTAACGCCAGAAGAGGGGCTGTGGACAATGAATCTGCCAGACAAGCTACTGGAACAGATAACAATACAGGACGTGAAAATAATGTGTCGTCTGCCAGTGGAGCAGTGGACGGAGGAACTAAGACAGAAAGCAGCACCGTACATAGACCTGGAGAGCGAGGAGTAAGATACTCCCTGAACACCGCCACACAGGATGACATTGCTGCGGAAATGTCGCAGACAAAAGCGCGTTACACCCGCAGCAAAGCCACCAGAGACAAATACTACCTGAAAGCCACCAACGGCAAAAAATCAAACCTGACCGAGCAGCAGTGGTTGATGGTCAGAACCTCTCGCTTTAAACAATGGTTTGGTGAAGTGTCGGGTTTAGTATAACCACATCAACCGATACGTTTAATATTGATCATGATGGACACCTTCTCTAATTTGGTTTGATAGGCTTATCCCATCACTCTGGCGCCTCGATGCCCATAGGCAGGAGGTGTCCATCCCATTGTCTTACCGAGCTAAGAGCCTAACGCCCATGAATGATAACTGCATTTTGATGTTGAAAAGCCTGGTTATCAATTTTATGCCCATCCACCCAAGTGCGGTTAATCATCGGATGCTCATCATGCGTAGGCCCCCAATCACTGTCAGGATGATAAGCAATCACATCCATGCCGCTATCCGCCGTCACAAAATGATGCACGGTATTTCGGGCAATATAAAATAAATCCCCGGCCCTTAAATTGATGGCCTCACCGCTTGAAACAACACATTCCCCCTGGCCTTTGGCAATGATACCGGCGCGGGTGGAAGGGTGCGTATGTGCGGTTTGTGCAATCCCGGTTGGAAAATGTAAATGATTCAGACAGGGATCCCCTAATAACGGCGGCGCACAGAGTAAAGTATCGCTACAACCATCAATGTAGCGTAACCGCCCTTGCGCTTCGATAGGCCCGCCCATCGCATAAACGCCGTGATAACCCAAACATTGGGAAATAACCACACGGCTATTCGGCTGCAAGGTTAATAATAAGCCATGCGGCACACAGAACCATTGCCCTGAATTCAGTTGCCAATTGATGTGTGGATTTTGCAGGTCGGCTAGACCAGCGCTGACAAAGCCAAAACAAGTGCCTTCATCGGGAATCCTCACCTGACTCAGATGTTGATGCTGGGGGCTGAGATTTTCAAAGCCGTAAATCACTGAGTTATTTTTGCTGTCGCCATCATCAAGCAAAGCCCCCCAATAGCTGCGCCAAACATGCACACCAATTTCGATTTTTTCCATCATGTTTCCTCTCTGCTTAAGATATAGCTAAGTCAGGTAAAATAGTAACTCTTTTATTAAAGTTTTTTCGACTGTTACCGCGCTTAATGCCGCTTTCCTTAAAATTAAACCGCATCCGAACATGAATTTACTCAGCCAACTCCACGCCGATATTGATGCACGAGTTCAAACTATCAATGACAATAATCCAGACTGGCTTTGCCGCAAAGGCTGTGATAGCTGTTGCAGGCGGCTTGCGGAAATCCCCAGCCTCACCCAGCCAGAATGGAATTTGTTGCGGGACGGCCTAGCCGCGCTGCCGCCAGAACAGCTTTTGAAAATTGGCCACCTCATCACCGCCCTGGCTGAACAAACTTCCCGTCCTCTCACCTGTCCGATGTTAAATCCATGGTCGGGAGCCTGCCAAGTTTATGCCCATCGCCCCGTGGCTTGCCGCAGTTACGGTTTCTATGTTCAGCGCGACAAAGGTCTTTACTGCAAAGACATCGAATCGCGGGTAGCGGCGGGCGACTGGGCAACGGTGATATGGGGCAATCATGATGCCATTGACCGCCAGATCAACGCACTTGGCGCCAGCCACACTTTAACTGAATGGTTTGCACTTTGGCAGGAAAGCAGTGGATGTCTGTGACAGCCCGACAGTTATCCGGGCGTAATATTTTTACAATATTTGTTTTTGGAAGTCCAAGATCAGCGCCTAATTGCACTGATAAGAGCCTGTTAATCATGAAAACTTACCAACAACCCCCAGAAAAATTTTTGTGATTTTGAAACAGTGGACATTTTTTCTAAAATGGTTTCTAGTAGCTTGATGGAATTCTTTTTTCAGCCTAAGTTTTTGATAGCTAAACTTTCCTCTGAAATTAAGATTTATCGTTATTTGCCTAAGACAGGCTCATTCACTAAATTGTATTAATTAAAGAATTAAAAAAAAACATGCCATATATAAACTCACATTCCAACTCAAGATACATCTCCGCTTTTGACAAATGGCAGGAACAAAAGGATTTTGTTAAATTTACCAAAGACGATGAAGAAGCATTAAAAAAAATGCACCCCACGGCAATGAAATATGCCGATGACTTTGTAGAAAAATTATATGAACATTTGATGTCTCATCCAGACACCAAACGTTTTCTCTCAGATGAAAAAACCTTGAACCGGTTAAAACTGGCACAAAAAGCTTATTTTCTCGACCTGACCTCCGGCGATTACGGTGAAGAATATTTTAACAGCCGTCTTAAAGTAGGCATCGTCCATCAAAGAATAGGTTTGCCGCCGCGCATCTATATGACGACCTATTGTTATTATATGCAGCTGATTATCCCCACCATTTATGGCAACCCGGATTTTGATGCCGAAACCGCCAATGCCATTTTTATGGCACTCTATAAAATCATCAATCTTGATCAGGAACTGGCAATCTCCGCTTATATTCATGCAACCGATGAAGTGATTTCCAGACAATCAGAGGAAATTATGGAAATGTCTACGCCGGTGATTCAAATTTGGGATGGGGTAGTGGCAGCTCCGATTATTGGCACTCTGGACAGTGGCAGAACGCAGCAGTTTATGGAACGGCTGCTGGAAAAAATTGTCGAAACCAACTCGCCGGTGGCATTGGTGGACATTACCGGCGTACCGCAAATTGACACGGCCACCGCCCAACATCTGATTGATACCATCAACGCGGTTAAACTGCTTGGCTCACAAGTTATTATTACCGGGGTGCGGCCTGTGATTGCCCAAACCCTGGTGCATTTGGGAATTGATTTAACCGATATTATTACCAGACCGTCAATGGCGGCGGGACTCAAAGTGGCTCTGGATAAATTGTCGATAAAAGTAACTGATATGTCTAAAACAACACAAGGGAGTTAATGATGGATGGCAATAGTTTATCGGTTATCAAGCTCAAAAATATCCTGCTGGTCACGGTTCCAGATGATCCTGGAGATGACACTATTCAGGAGCTGCAAAATAAAGTATTGAACGCGATAGAGAAATATGAATCTAAAGGCTTGATACTCGATATTTCCAACGTCAATATTCTGGACTCTTTTTTCGCCCGGACAATTTCAGAAACCACTCAAATGGTGGCTTTGATGGGAGGGCAAACGGTTATCGCCGGGATGCAGCCCGCTGTTGCCATTACCGCTACCGAATTGGGGTTGCATCTGGGTAAGGCCATCTCAACGCTGGATGTTGATAAAGCTTTGGATATTTTTACCGACAATTTTAAAACGGTGTAATTATGGGATGCGAAAATACAGGCGAGTGCCATATTGGCTCAGAAGGCGATATTGTTACCTGTAGAAAAGTTATCAGAAACGTAGCGACCGCTGCCGGCTTCGGAATGACCGATGTCACCCGGATTGTCACAGCGGTTTCAGAATTAGCCCGCAATGTTTATGTCCATGCTGAAAGCACCGGTATGATGCGCTGGAATATTTTGCAGCAGCCCGGCAAAGTTGGCATTGAGCTGATTTTTGAAGATCAGGGCAAAGGGATTGCAGACATTGACCAGGCGATGGAAGCAGGTTTTACCACGGCAAACAGCATGGGTATGGGCTTGTCGGGGGTTAAACGGCTAATGGATGAAATGCTTATCTCTTCAGAGCTTGGCGTTGGAACTACGGTAAGAGTGGTGAAATGGGGGCGGATTAAATGACAGCTGTCTTGACCAGCCGCTTTATGGTAATCACCAGTTCAGCAGAAGTGATTGCTGTGCGCCGGATAGCCAAAGAAATCGCCCAAGAAATCGGCTTTGATGAGACCGACCGGAAAGAAATAGTATTAGTAGTGAGCGAACTGGCTTCAAATATCATTAAATATGCCAGTCATGGCCTTGTCACGTTAACGCCGGTGTTTCTCGATAATCAAAAAGGCTTAATTATAGAAGCGACTGACAAAGGCCAGGGTTTTAATGAAGACAATGCCATGCAGAATGGCTTTTCCAGTTCAGGTACCCTTGGATTTGGCCTGGGTGCTGTCAATAGGATGATGGATGAATTTGAGATTTTCACTAATGAAGACGGGAAAACAGGGGCGCGGATTGTTTGTAAACGCTGGATTTATGATAATCCCTGCTTTGAGCGGCAATGTCCGTTTGATTTTGGCATCGTCTCCCGGGCCAAATCCGGTGAGCCTGTTAATGGCGATGCGTTTGTGATTAAACAGGGACAGAACCGGTCTTTGGTGGCAGTGATTGACGGGGTTGGACATGGTTATTTAGCCCAGCAGGCCGCTCTGGCTGCAAGACACTATATTGAAAAACACAGCGATTTGCCGTTGCTGGATATTTTTCGGGGCGTTGAACGGGCTTGCCGTTCCACACGCGGGGTGGTGATGGCGCTGGCTGTTTTTGACTGGAGCAAAATGAGCTTAACGTTTGCCAGCGTCGGTAATATCGAAGTCAAAGTACTGGGCAGAGAAGCGCAGGAAAAATTCAAGTTTATTGTCAGACGCGGCATTGTCGGCAAAAATGCCCCAGCTCCGGTAATAACGGAAAATCCCTGGCATCAGGATTACGCTTTGGCATTGCACTCTGATGGTTTATCAAGTCACTGGAGCTGGCATGATTTCTCCCATCATGCCCACAAACCGGCGCAATTTATTGCCGAGCAAATCCATCAGGCGGTGAGAAGAGACTTTGATGACGCAACTTTACTGATAGTCAAATGAATACTAAAGAACTTGAATTGCTGCTGTCTGAAAAGGCACGCATCATTGAAGATTTGCAAAACGAACTGGAAAAAACCAATCAGGGCATTATTCTGCTGACTTTGGAACTTGCAGAGTTGGAGCAGGCAAAATTGCGTGACGGAATGGAAACTATCCGCCAGCTTCAGGATGAACTTTCAGAAACCAACCAGGGGTTGCTGGCCTTAACGGTAGAGTTAAACGAATCCGAAGAAAAATATCGCAGCATTCTGGAAAATGCCGCAGAAGCCATTTTTACTTTCAGCGAAGATGGCTGGACAGAAACCATTAATCCGGCAGCCTCGCAGTTGTTTGGCTATCAGGAAAACGAGCTGATCGGCATGAACATCGGCACACTGATACCTGAATTTGCTCTCATGGCTGGTATTAACAGCATCAGTCAACATTTGAAACAAATAACCGTCAATGGCGAAACTTTTGTCCAGGGTTTGAAAAAAAACGGCAGTTTGTTTCCGGTCGAATTCACTTTGGCAATAGTTCGGACAGTTTTTAAAAATAGAGGAAATCTTAAATTCAGAGGAAAATGTAGCTACCAACCTCTGTACATGACAAAAATTTAGCTCGGCTCGGACTTCTGGTTAAACGCCAGAAAACAAAATAAGGCTTTAATGG
>CAIQWF010000208.1 GCA_903875455.1 uncultured Pseudomonadota bacterium | reverse complement strand
TTCCGCGACCTTGGCGGCAGGAGGTCTGGAGCTTGCAAAATCGGCAGATATTTCTATTGAAAGTGAAAATTTATATATCAGCAGCAAAATTATTAAAGTGGATTATGTTTTCAAAAACAATTCCGCTAACGACATTAAAACAGTAGTGGCTTTTCCATTGCCAAAACTAATCTCAGATTATGATATGCAGAGCTTTGCTGCGGTCAGCATTCCTAATCTCCGGTCGGAAAATTTTGTTAATTTCAAGGTCAAAGTCAATAATGCCAGCATTCCGGTACAGGTTGATAACAAGGCTTTTTTAAAGAATGAAAACAACCAGAACAGGCTGGATATTACCGCCGAACTTAAAAAATATAACCTTCCGGTTTCGCCTTTTTTCGCAAATTACCGGAATATTTTAAATGCCTTGCCTGCGGATATTAAAAATAAGTTGTTGGCTAAAAAATGGTTGCTGCAAAATAAATACGATGCAGGAAAAGGCTGGGTTGTTGACAACGCTGGGGCATGGGAAATTCAAACAACGCTGTATTGGACGCAGATTTTCCCTGCCAATAAAACCATTGCGATAAGTCACGAATATCAGCCGGTAGTTGGCTCATCATTTGTAAATGACAACAGGAATTTAGACCGGGAAAATCTATTTTGCATTGATAATGCCACTGAAAAAGCCATGAATAAAAAGCTTCAGGCACTGCAAAAAAACGAAAGAAATTTACTGTTGGCAAATCATATTCAATACATTTTAACCACCGCCAAAAACTGGCAAGGAGCGATAAAAAAATTCAGCCTGGTTCTGGATAAGGAAAAAAGCACCAATATTCTTTCAGTCTGTTTGCCTGAAATTGAAAAAATAAACAACACGCAGTTTTCACTGGAATATGAAAATTTTGTCCCGGAAAAGAATTTGGATATTTTAATTATTGAATGATGTTGGGCAATCGCTAAAGATTAATCCGGGTCCCCAATTCAACCACTCTTTCAGCCGGAATTTTGAGAAAATCTATCGGGCTGGAAGCATTTCGGAATAAAAACAGGAATAAAATCCTGCGCCATTCGGGTAACGGGTTCTGTTTTTTAAAGGTGATTTGTTCGCAGCCGATAAAAAAAGAAGTTTGTTCAAAATCAAGATGAATCCCTGCCTGCCGACACAGTTCCAGGTCTTTTCTGACATCCGGGTCTTGCTGGAAGCCATAATAAAACTTCACCCGATAAAACTCGCGATTTTCGCCAAACTTGCGGATTTTCATCCGGTGTTCAGCGTCAACATAAGGTTCTTCTTTGGTGACGATGGTCAAGACAATGATTTGTTCGTGCAGAACATGATTGTGCTCAAAGTTTTGTGAAAACACCTGCGGCACACCATGCAAGCTTTTCGCCAGATAAATTGCCGTGCCTTTAACGGTGGCGACTTTATGATGGCTTAGTTTTTCATCCAGTTCTTCAAATAGCAGGCGATTATCATCCATGTAATTTGTCAACAACGTCCGGCCTTGCTGCCAAGTGGTCATGGTTAAAAATAGCAATGCGCCAATAAATAACGGCAACCAGCCACCGTCTGGAATTTTTAACGCATTGGCAAACAAAAATGAACAGTCTAAGATTGAAAAAAAGACTAAAAATAACAAACTGGCAACTTTTTTCCACTGCCATAAATTTTCAATAACAATGTAAGATAATAACGTTGTTGTTAGCATTGTGCCTGTAACAGCAATTCCGTAAGCAGAAGCTAACGCTGAAGAAGATTGAAAGATTAATACCACAATGAACACGCAAGTCATCAAAATCCAGTTCACCATCGGCAGATAAACCTGGCCCATTTCTTCGCCGGAAGTGTGCAAAATGCGCATCCGTGAGCAATAGCCTAACTGTATCGCCTGGCGGGTGACGGAAAACGCACCGGAAATCACCGCCTGCGAGGCAATGACCGAAGCCAGGGTTGCCATGATTAGCAATGGATACATTGCCCAGGTTGGGGCGAGTAAATAAAACGGATTTTGTACGGCTGCGGCATTGTTCAGCAATAACGCACCCTGACCAAAATAGTTCAGCAACAACGCCGGAAACACAAAGCTGAACCAGGCATAGCGAATCGGTTTTAGGCCAAAATGTCCCATATCGGCATATAAGGCTTCTGCACCGGTGATAGCAAGTACCACAGAGCCCATAATCAACAAACCGCTCCAGCCTAATTCCACTAATAGATGCAATCCGTAATAGGGGTTGATAGCGATTAATACTTCCGGCGACTTGACGATGTTAATAATGCCGAGTCCGGCTAAAGTCGCAAACCAGAGGCACATAATCGGGGAAAATAATTTTCCCACATGCCCGGTACCTTTGGCTTGCAGAATAAACAACAAGGCAAGCACCGCCAAGGTAATCGGCAACACATAATTCTCCAAGGTCGGGGCAATAATCTGCAATCCCTCCACTGCGCTTAATACTGAAATGGCGGGAGTGATAATGCCGTCACCATAAAATAGCGCGGCCCCGAACAGGCCAATGGTGATAATAAAGCTTCTGCGTTTCGGATGTTCTTTGGAGCTTTGCAACGCCAAAGTCATTAAGGCCATGATGCCGCCTTCACCTTTGTTATTGGCTCGCATGATAAAAATGGCGTATTTCAGCGTTACCACCAAAACCAGCGACCAAAAAATCAGCGATAACACTCCCAAGACATGGAGTTTATCAATAGGCAAGTGATTGCCGAAAACTTCTTTGACCGCATAAAGCGGGCTGGTGCCGATGTCGCCAAACACCACGCCAATTGCGCTGAGGGCTAAAGGAACAAGATTGTTTTTAGAATGCGGATCAACAGACACAGTTAGAAATACCTGCCATTAATTAAAAAATGCGCCACGATACTGCCGATATAGCCGAGCGCGATAACCGGCGACCATTTTAAATGGCTGGCAAAGGTATAAATACCTTTGGCTTGCCCCATTAATCCTACACCCGCAGCAGAGCCAACAGCCAGCAAACTTCCGCCTACGCCAGCGGTTAATGTCACTAGCAGCCATTGACCTTGGGAAATATCAGGGTGCATGGTTAAAACCGCCAGCATAATCGTGCCGTTATCAATAAAAGCGGAAGCAACTCCAACCAAAATATTGG
Source organism: uncultured Pseudomonadota bacterium (assembly GCA_903875455.1). Classification (GTDB taxonomy): domain Bacteria; phylum Pseudomonadota; class Gammaproteobacteria; order Methylococcales; family Methylomonadaceae; genus CAIQWF01. The sequence continues at coordinate 8,664 of CAIQWF010000208.1, read as the reverse complement.
CAATGCTTGGATCAACACCATTGTATAAATGTGCAGAAATTACAGTCAAATAGCCGATAAAACTCAAGCCGCCGACTGCAACCATCACGCCATAAAAAAATAACAGCGTATCCCATTCCAGATTCGCCACTTTGTGAAACACATCAAAAGATTCATCTATCTCTTCCTCCGTTTGTTGTTGCCAATCAGGTTGATTCATGTATTTCATCGGGCCGAAATAATCAATTTTTATGGGTTTGGTCAACACGCCTTTCGGAGGATTTTTTTGCAGGTAATAACTAAAAAACTGCAGATAGGTTAAGCCCATCATCATGCCGGCGGCGGGAGGTAAATGGAAAAAGTTCTCGAAGCAGGCTGAGGTGATGATGGTAAGGGCGAACAAGGCAATAATGATAAAACCACCGCGTTTCATCGGTTGTGATTCCTCAACAGCGGCAGGTTTTTCAGCCGGAATCCAGAAGTGCATAATGGCAGCGGGAATGGCAAAATTCAAAATCGCCGGGATTAACAGGGAAAAGAAATCTGCAAACGGCACCACGCCTTTTTGCCAGACCAGCAGCGTAGTAATATCGCCAAAAGGTGAGAATGAGCCACCGGCATTGGAGGCAACCACGACATTGATGCAGGCCAGCATAACAAAGCGAGGTAAGTCTTTGCCCATTGCCATAATCACAGAGCCCATTAACAAGGCGGTGGTCAGGTTGTTGCAGACTGAGGAAATAAAAAACGCCTGAATCCCGGTAATCCAGAATAACTGTCGATAACTGAAGTTTTTACTCAACAACCAGACTCTTAAACGCTCAAACACACTGCGGTCTTCCATGGCATTTAAGTAAGTCATTGACACCATAATGAACAAAAACAGTTCCGCATAGCCTTCCAGGGAGGCACGAAATGCTGTGCCGACCTGTTCGGTCATGCCATGACTGGCATAAACTCCGGCAATCCCCAGCCAAATCAAACTGGCGGCAAATACCATCGGTTTGGATTTTCTAAGTTCTGTGACCTCTTCCACCATCGCCAGAAAATAGGCGCAAGCGAATAATAATAACGCCATGTATCCAGACCAGTGCAAGGTTAAATCTAAATGTGTGGTATTCATATTGATGCGTTAATTTTGGTCAGAAACGAGTTTTTATGGTTAAAAATAGGCGGCATTAATCCAGAAATGTACGGCAACACTGGCAAAATAGCCTAATAAAACCGCAGGCATCCAGCGCAGATGGAAACCAAAAGTATATTCTTTAATCTGTCCCAGCATTCCAACCCCAGGAGCTGAGCCGATGGCTAACAAACTTCCGCCCACGCCTAAAGTCAGGGTTAATAACAGCCATTGTCCAGCATGAATCGGCGGGTGCATACTCAACACCGCAAACATCAGGGTACCGTTATCAACAAAAGCCGATGATAATCCGATCAGAATATTGGCAACGGAGGGGTTCATTTGCCCAAACAAAAAATGGGCAAGATCATCCAGATAGCCGACAAAACCGATAGCCCCAATCAACATCATTGCGCCATAGAAAAACAGCAGGGTATCCCATTCCACATGGCCGATATTTTTAAACACATCAAAAGTCTGTTTGCTGTTTTCGTTAGGGACATCGAGTTGGTAAAAGCGATAAACATGAGCAAAATCGCTTTCTTTTTCCTCCGCCGTTTTGTTCAGATAGAAATTATAAAACTGCAACAATCCTAAACCAGCCATCATTCCAGCAGCGGGCGGTAATAATAAAAATACATTGGAACAAACGGTAATAATCAGTGTCAGTACAAACAGTGAAATTACCCATTTTGCTCCGCGATGAAGCTGGATAGGACGTGCCGACACATCGGGTGTTTCTTTAGGAATGCAAAAGTGCATGATACTGGCGGGCACTACAAAATTAATTACACAAGGAATCGCCAAATGGAAAAAATCAGCAAACTTCAAAATGCCATGTTGCCAGACAAACAGGGTGGAAATGCCGCCAAGAGGACTAAAAGTGCCGCCGGCATTGGCAGCGACTACTACATTGATACAGGCTAAAGCGACAAATTCCGGTTTCTTTTTTCCAACTGCCGAGGCAACTGCGCCCATTAACAAACCAATCGCCAAACCGTTGATGACCGTAGAAAGCAAAAAGGCTAACGAACCGGTAATCCAAAACAGTTGCCGGTAACTATAGCGTTTACTTAATAAAAAAATTCGCAACGCATCAAACACGCCACGTTCTTCCATGGTATTGAGATAGGTCATGGATACTAAAATGAACAGCAGCAATTCAATATAAGCCAGTAAATTACTTTCAAAAGCCAGTGATGCTGTTTTGGCTTGTCCGTGCATGGCGTAATAAATGCAGATTGCAAACCAGACTAATGCCGAGCCTAAAACCATAGGCTTGGATTTGCGCAACTGGATAACTTCTTCAGACATTGCCGATATGTAGGCGATAACAGTCATCAGAACCGAAAGATAACCGACAATATGATGGGTTAAATTCATCGCGCTAGCTGTTTCTGCGGCAAAAACCAGATCAGGAACAAGCAATCCTGTCATTATTAAAAAAACCTTCATTTCATTCCCAGAAGATAATGGTCGAAGAGCAAAGCATAACATAGGAGTTACAGCTTAAGGAAAAGGTTAAATTATGCCTGAACCTATGGCGAATCCTGAGTTTATGGAATAACTACCCATTTTTTATAATGGTAAAAACCGTAATCTGACATTCATTTAATAGTGTTGGCTAAACTCAATCAAAGTTTGTAATTTTGCCATTGCCGCACCACTGGCAAGCATTTGGTTTGCTTTAACAATTCCCGATTGTAATGAATCGGCTAAATCCGCCGCATAAATTGCTGCACCTGCATTTAACAGCACAATGTCTTTTGCAGTTCCGGCTTGATTGTTTAATACCGATTGCATAATGGCCAGACTCGATTGCGCGTCTGTGACTGCTAAATCCGCCAAACTGCCGCGCGTTAAACCAAACTGCTCAGGCGTAATGCTATAAGTGCTGATAATGCCGTGCTTTAATTCTGCGATATGGGTAGGTGCGGCAATGCTGATTTCGTCCAGTCCATCTTCGGCATTGACTATCAAGACGTGCTGGCTGCCCAGGTTTTTTAATACATGCGCTAATGGCTCAAGCCATTTTTGATCAAACACACCGATGATTTGATTCTGCGCCGCAGCGGGATTTGATAAGGGGCCGAGTAAGTTAAATAAGGTTCTTACGCCCATTTCCTTGCGAACATTACTGGTGTGCTTCATTGCACCGTGATATTTAGGCGCGAATAAAAAGCCGACTCCGATTTGATTTACACAATCAGCAACCTGTTCGGGGGTGAGGTTTAAATTAACCCCCGCAGCTTCCAAAACATCAGCACTACCGGATTTGCTCGATACTGAACGATTGCCATGTTTCGCAACTTGTGCGCCAGCGGCTGCTACTACAAAAGCGGCGGTAGTGGAAATATTAAAGGTATTGGCTCCATCACCGCCGGTGCCGCAAGTATCAATAAGATGTTTGCCTGCAACCGCAACCGGAATGGCAAGTTCGCGCATAACCTGAGCCGCCGCCGTGATTTCATCAATGCTCTCGCCCTTGCAACGTAACGCAATCAAAAAACCGCCGATTTGGGCATCTGTCGCATTACCGCTCATAATCAGCTGCATAATTTCGCGCATTTGCACCAGCGTCAAATCTTGTTTGTTCAATACAGTTTGCAGTGCGTGTTTGATGTCCATAAAGTGCCAAAACAGAAAGAGTGATTTAAACGCGGTATTTTAACTTAAGTAAACTGTGTGGTTAATATATTATTAATAATTTCAATTAAATTCTGATCGGCTTTGTTTTCCAAAACTGATTTTCTGTACAAATAATAATGTTTTAATATTTCATTTTTGACCGCTAATTCCAAAATATTCAAATCGGGCATTTGCGCATTATTTATATCGTTAGGCTCAAACTTTTGCAAACCGTTTCCATATTCACGGCGATTATCGGCAAAAATCTCTTTCGCCATATCAGTTAATAAATAAGCAAATAACAAATCAATATTTTCAGAAATTAAATTGGCTTGATTAGGATAAATGCCATGGAATGTGGTCAGGTTTGAAATGTTGGCTTCATTTTTGATAAAACGTAATCCGCTGCGATTAAAAACTGAAACCAAAATCGGGGCTGGTGGCCTGTTTTCCAATGAATACCAGGGCTTTCTCTTTGCAGTTAGAAAGCGTTTATTGATTTCCTGCTGCTCTCCAAGTGTCAGGTAGTTTTTTACTGCTTCTGAATCGTAGTTTTCAGAATTCAACAAAAATACGTTTTTATCTTGATTTTTTAATTCATTAAAATATTCAAGAGTGAGAAAGTCTTGTTTTATATCGGCGGATTTACAGATACAGGGCATTAAATAGCGTGCGGGAATAGTGAAGAGCTTGGCTTTGGATTGATTGAAAGTGAAATACTGATTTGCGCCAGTCGCGATACCGCGCATGGTTTTGGCGTATTTTGAAAAAGGGACGAGATTTTTATATTTCAGTGCGTTTTGTGTTTGGTAATAACAGCGCCATTTTATTTCTGGATTCAATTCGCTAAACTTAACACTTTGTGTTTTTGTTAAATTATTGGGATAAGCAGAATTTTCCAACTCTATTAAATCAGAAATAGAATCAAGATGATTAAATTGCACGGATTCGCTCTTTTTATCATTAGCTAATAATAAAATACAGGCGGTAGTTAAAGCCTCTGAAAAAACATTTTCATCAAAATGTACAACAATAATATGCCGTAGAGTTTTGCTCTGAATCAGATGCTGTTTTACTAATTTGCCGTAATCAGAGTTTAAAAATTCAGATGGAACAATATAAGCGGCTCTGCCATTTTCGGTTAATTGCGAAATCGATTTTAATAAAAAAAGCGCGTAAAGATTGGTAAAGCCATTCAGTCGGCAAGAAATTTGAGTTTCTAATTGTTTAATAGCCGTTTTGTTATCGTAATCGTGAAACTTAAAATAGGGGGGGTTGCAAATAATTCCATCATATTTATTTTCCCAATCGTGACTAAGATAATCTTTTAATTGAATATTTACATTCTGGTGATTTAAAAATAATGCCGTCGCTTTTGAAAAAATGACAGAATCTGTTTCAAAGCCTGTGATAATTAAATCGGCTTTATATTGATGCAATGTTCTAGTGAAAATTCCAAGCCCGAAAGCCGGTTCTAAAACATTTTTTAAGCCAGAACTTCCCAATAACCATTTTGCCATGAAGTCGGCAATTTTGGGCGGAGTGAAGAATTGGGCAAATTTTTTTCGGTGTTGCGGGGAGGTGGCGTTCAGATATTCTTGTTCTATTGTGTTTGCAGAAAAAGGCGGGTTAAAAGTCTGCATTAAAAAGAAATTACACAATGATTTGAAGAGGTGTCATCAGATGGGTTTTGGCTGTGGCCTCTGCCCATCTATATTAAAAGCGGTTTCACGCGCTATTTAGAAATAGCCTCCGCGTTGCTAATCACTTCGCTGGCTGCCAATTCCAACCCGCGTTTGTAGCATTTGCTGGCTTTGTCTTTATCATCCATGCCAAAAAACAAATCGCCCAGCATCTGATAAGCCGCCACTGTTGGCTCACTATCCAAACTTCTGGATAAATATTTCATTGCTTTTTCAGTGTCCTGGTTTCTGATACAAATTTTTCCCAGTGCCCGCAGTAATACTGCATTGTCAGGATAGGAAAGCAACCATCTTTCCGCAGTGATTAATTGATTTGCGGCGTTACTGTTTTCAATGCTGGCAAAAATCTCAACAAGGACATCACTCCAGTGTTCGGAAACTTTTTTAATCAGCAATTCTTCAATTTTCGCTCCGGCTCCGGCGTTAATCATCGCGGCAAAATAAATGTTGAAGATATCACGCACGTTTTGCATGTGTAAGGGAATTGACTCCCAAACCGTTTGGATTCGAGACTCCTCATTGGTAGCAGCCGCCTGTTTTAATAAACGGCTAAAGGTTTCCGTTTCCAGCAGTTTCACTTCCGCTTCCATCAAAATCTTGTTTTTATGCAAAGCAGGAATCAATTTCAACAAACCTTCCCAATCACCAATATGTTGATAAGTTTGATGCAGCAACTTTAAAACGCTGCCATGAGTCGGATCAATGGAGTTTAATTTGGTTAAGGTTTCTATGGCTTGATCAAACTGATTCGCCGATAAATGCAATTCAGCTTGTGTCAATCCAACTGCAAGGTCAGAACCGCCGCTTTGGTCTGCGGCTTTTTGCAGATATTCATCGCGTTTATCAATCGCCCCGCGCGATTGAGCTGCGCGGGCGGCGGTTAAATAGTGCAACAGCGGTGCACCACTGTTTGAAGCGTGTTTAATCAGGACTTTTTCGGCACTTTCCCAATTTCCGGCCGCAGAATCAACTAGGCCAGCAATTAATGCTTCTTGAGAGCGGTTGAATTTAATGGCTTTGCGGTCTTCTTTCAGTTGTCCGGGCAAGCGCATCAGCCAACCGAGAAATCTAAAAAAGACATAGAGTGCAAAAAAAGTGAACACCAAACCGACCGCAAAAACTACCATTGAAGTTTCCAGCGACCAGCCGCCAAAGCCCAGCAATACATAACCGGGGTCGTCATTTGACGATAGCCAGTGATGCACTAAAAACGCCGCTGCTAGAGCGACCGCGAGGGAACCGAGAAAATAAAATAGATTTTTCATATAGATTCTCTCGTTTAATGCACAACAACGGGTTTAATTGCTGCTGGTTTGAGCGTTTTTTCAGCGCTTTTCGGAGCAGATTCCGGTTTAGCCGCTGTTTTCTCGGAGGTTGTGGCAGTTTCTGCTGCTTTTTTAGGCTCAACGGTTGTGGCAGGTTGTATCACTGTTTTAGCGGTTTCTGCTGTTTTTTTATCTTCTGATACAGCTGTGGGTTTGTTGACTGCTTGCGCTTCGGTAGCCGACATATTAGCCGCTTTCTTCACTTCTGTTGTCGCTGCGCTTGGATTCGCTTTTTTGGCTTCCGCAGCAGTTGCTGGAGCAGGAGATTTATCCATAGGTTGAGTTGTTGCAGTTGCTGCTTGCGGAGTTGTTAGCTCTGGTTTTTCAGTTTTTGTTTCAGGTTTCGTTGTTTCTGCGCTTGAAGACGTCGCTTTAGCAGCTGGGGGTTCAACGGTTGCGGGCTTTGGCTCTTCTGCTTTTGGGCGTTCTATTTTAGGCTCCAAATCTACAGGTGGCATCGCTTTGTCTGTTTCAATCCGTAATTTGGTGATGTCGCGTAACATTTTTAACGACAGGCTAATATCCGGCATTTGCGCATTCAATTTTGTGGCGTTAAGCTGCTGTAACTCGGCAATAAACTGTTGGGTTTCGGCGTTTTTATTAAAGTTTTTATCCAGCCACGCCAGTGCGTCTTCCAAACTTGCCTGATACAAGGTTTGATTTTTTTGCACTAACGCCACTTTTATCATTTCCAGTTTTAAGCTTAACTGTTGACGAATAAATTGTGCTTCTTCGGCTGTCAAAATGGCTTTAATCGGCTGTGCGGTATGGCGAACGGTGACATAGCCATCCAGTTGTTTTAACGCGGCATTCAATAAACCTGATGAAGTTTCTGAGGGAGCGGGATGCTTGTCATGGTCAGAGCTTTTTGTGACGGGTTTGCCCTCATAAGGTAAAAATAATACCAATTGATTCACCCGACTGCTTAAGCTTTGCAGTTTTGAATACATGCCAACCAAATCAATTTCTGGAATGGTACGCAAGCTGGCCAGTTCTTTGGCGATTTCGTCACGGACTTTGAACACCGCTGCATCACCGCTTTCGCGCAGGCGCTGGTCTGCAGCTTCCAATGCTTCGCGAGTGGTTTCAACGTCGCCCATTAAATGCAGTCTTTGTCCAGCGACACTTAACAGATATTCGGCATCCGCAATCAGCCAGTCGCCACGGGTTTTGCCTAATTGCCGTTGAATCTGCAAAACAGCATTGGTTAAATCCTTGCGGGTAGTTTCCAGCTTTTCTTCCTGCATTTTTGCCCGTTCGGCGATTTTTTCCTCAAAACGTTCGTCTGCATTCGAGATAGTCGAAGTTGCGTCCGTCAATTGCGTCTGCATGGAAGCAAGCTGGGACTGAAAACCAGTCATTTGTTTGGCAACTTCAATATTGCGCTGATCTTCTTTATTGATGTCATCGCTTTGAGAGCGCAGCTGCTGATATAAATAAAAGCCAGCCCCGGCAATGAGCACAACAAATAATAAGACAGTAATACCTATCCACAAACCGCTGCGAGATTTGGGTTCAGCGTATATTATGTTGTCGCTGCCTATTGTTTTTTCAGTTACTTCTTCAGCCACTGTCTTCCCCATTTGTTAACATTATCATTGTATTAAGAATTGCCGCATCATCAGGACTGCTGCTGACAACAATTTTTTTAAATCCGGCTATTTCTGCGATTTGTTTAATGCGTTCACTGATTACTACCAGAGGTATATCAAGCAGTAAAGATTTGTTCGGTTCCAGCATTATGATTAGATTCTGCAAAGATTCGGCACTGGTAATAATCAGAATATCCAGCTGTTGCTGTTTTAATAAAGCGATTACCGGGGCGGTATCAATAACGGGTATTTGCCGTTGATATACTTGCCAATAATCAACTTTTGCCCCGCGTTTTTTTAATTCATCTGCTAGA
>CAIQWF010000207.1 GCA_903875455.1 uncultured Pseudomonadota bacterium | reverse complement strand
GCTATCTATATAACTATATTTTTAGATAAAGTAGTAAAAACATGACCTTAGCTAAAGTTGCCTAGATTGGACAAAACTATTCACTACTCAAAAGAGGATTAAAATTATGTATGCACACCGTACCATTCAACCCATCAAAGATTTACACGTTCAGGTTGACTTACCTGCTGAATTCGCCAATTGCCAACAAGCAGAAATTATTATTTTACCCATACTAACCACTGAATCAGAGGCTAATAACTGGAAAATGAAAGTATTAGCCGTTGCAGGATCACTCAGCGATGACTTTCCCGATGATATAGACGATAGCGATTTGGGCGTTGATGCACCACGCGAGGAATTGGACTGATGCGCTATTTACTAGACACCAATATTTGTATTGCATGGTTAAAAAATAACAACGCTGTTGTACAACGCATTATTGATGCTGGTGAAAATCAGGTTTGCCTATGTGCTCCTGTTAAAGCGGAATTATGGTATGGAGCTTGTAAAAGTGAACGGATTGCTAAAAATCAAACCAGCTTAGCCAGACTTTTTAATGACTTTCAAAGCCTGCCGTTTGATGACCTCGCGGCTTTACATTTTGGCGATATTCGCGCTCATCTCGCCAAACAAGGCACTTCGATTGGGCCGTATGATTTGCAAATTGCCGCAATTGCCCTTGCTCACAACCTAACCGTTGTCACCAACAACACGCGAGAATTTTCCCGTGTCCCTGAATTAATGCTGGAAGATTGGTTGTTATAAAACGCTAAATTTTATCTATTTCTTGTCTAAACTTACCATTATGGTAAATAATATGAAAAACCTAAGCCGTTATGATGCCACCCCTCCGATAACAGAAACAACAGAGCGTATAAAAATTTCAGGCGGCCCACTTTATGAATCAACTGTGGTTGTCGAAATTTTAAACACCGGGGAATCGGCCGTCATACCTTGGACTGAAAAATGTATTAGAGATTTAAAAAAACTGACTTTTGAAAAAGCTGATGTCGTGGAGCTATTAAAATTTGCTCTGCAACATGGCAAATTCAAAGGCTCTGAATGGTGTCTCAATAAATCAGGTGGTGCATGGGCGGCGTGCGATAGCTACCAAGTTTTTCGTAACGAATGGATTGCAAAAATAGACAAATATTTAGAAGTTGAATACTACGTTAAATTTGCCATTGGCAAATCAGGAAAGCTGGTTTTAACCATTTCCTGTCACACTCCAGAAAATAAGTGAAAACAATGAAAACTCAAAAAACTCTCTGTCCAATTTGTGAAGAAGGCTATCTGCATGAACATATTGAACAAGAAGAAGTTGAATACAACGGTCAAAAAGGCATAACCCCTTTGTATTATTCAGAATGTGATGCTTGCGGCTCTGAACAAGCTAATGCAGTACAAATCCGCGATAACAAACGGGCGATGATTGCATTCAAAAAACAGGTGGATGGACTTTTAACCGGAACTGAAATTAAAGCGTTGCGTTTACGGCTAGGCATCAATCAATCTCAGGCGGCGGCTATTTTTGGCGGCGGGCCTGTCGCCTTTTCCAAATATGAGAATGATGATGTTATGCAATCTGAGGCAATGGATAAATTATTAAGGCTGGCAGCTGAACTTCCTGCTGCTTTTGATTCTCTGGTACGAAAATCTGGCATTGAATTAACTTATTCGCATCAAGGCAGTTTTGCGCAATATTGCACAGAATCAATGAAAGGCTGGATAGAAAAGTCCACTATTCGCCCACATTTAGCCGTGCTTCATACATCATTATCAATAATTAATGAACCCACAATGGAATATATGTGATGAACGCAAACTTACAAAAAGCAATTGATGTATTTCGGATTCATGATGTTTATTTACATAACTCGCAGTCGCAATGTATCAATGGCTTTGATCCAAAATATGATCAAAACCTTGATAAATTAATAACTCAAACCAAACATGGTGTTAAACAATCACATTTGGCACAAGTTGATGATAGCCAACGGTTAGTGCGGGTGTTTATTGAGGTGGGAGCTCGTTTGATTGATCCCAGTGTCGAACAGGAAAAAGACTCGGTGCGAGCCTTTATTGAAGCAGAATTTATAGCCGAATACACACTCGATCAAGATTTAAATCAAGCCTGCATTGATGAATACGCGCTTAAAAATGCAAGTTATCATGTCTGGCCTTATTGGAGGGAGTTTTTAATGAGTCAATGCACCAGAATGTATTTGCCTCGTCTAGTTTTACCAACTATTCAGTTGGCGCATAATCGTCATCAAAATTGCAAAGAACCTGAATCTATTGAAAATTCTTCCAATTGAATTTTTTAGACCGCGTTCTTATCGAAAAAGCCGGACACGAAAACGGCTTTGAAAATGTTCTGTCGAGTACAGCGGACAACGTTTTACTCGGCTCTGCCCGTCATCGTGCGCAAGCCATTATCAACAAAAGCGAAAATAAACTCCTGCTGGAAATAACCTCCGCTGTTTCGCCACAATTAGCAACTGAACTGGCTCGCAGTTTTCCCGCAATTTCACAGCATGACTCTAAACTCTTCGCCTCTGATATTGCTGAGCTGGCAATCTTACTGCGCCGCGCTGCCAAACTTGCGCAAGCTTTACCCTCTCAACCGGTCAAAAATTTTGAGCTACAAGTTCAGGAAGAACAGGCGAAATACACAGCTGACACCCTGAAAGACACCGAAATTGAACGGCTGGTAAAACAACGCATCGGCCAAAATATTTTTCGCAATGCCATGCTGGATTATTGGGCCGGAGCCTGTGCAGTCACCGGTATTGCCGTACCGGAAGTGTTACGCGCCAGCCATGCCAAACCCTGGAAAGATTGTGACAGCGACGCTGAACGCCTGGATGTGTTCAACGGTTTTTTACTCAGCGCCAATCTTGATGCCCTGTTTGACCGTTTCCTGATTAGCTTTGATAACAATGGAAGAATTCTGATTTCACCACAGTTAGACAAGAATCAATGTGATTTATTAGGGCTGCATCCTGATTTGAGTGTGCGCTGGCTTGCCAGTGAACATGGTTTCTATCTCAACTATCATCGCGCTTTATTGAAGAGTTAACGCTAACCCGTTTACTCGGGAATCTTTTTTGCTGCTAGACTTACAAAATCACCATTACACGGATCATTTGCATGACTGTCGCACATCTTGTAAAAATCGAATTTCAACGAGTGCAAACTTTTCTGTTTGCTGTTCCGCGCCTTGCCGACATCGTAGGTGCAAATGCTTTATTGGGGTACGACAACGATTCCTTCATTTTTGGGCCATAAGGATTTGGCACTTATGTCCACAGATCATAAAGCAAGTCTGGTGGAAGTTTTTCCATATCCAAATCATACCGACCAAAGCGATTGATGT
>CAIQWF010000206.1 GCA_903875455.1 uncultured Pseudomonadota bacterium | reverse complement strand
TTGCAACTTTGCCTTGGATCTGAGTTTGATTAAATCGTCTTCATCTTATGAGGCACTTTGTAACTTCGGGGCTGTGTCTTGTTAAAACTGTCCGAAGTATTGTTGCCTAAAAAAATGAATTTTGAACAGCTAATGGACGGCTTAAGCATGTCAGCAACTATTGTGATGTTGATAGTCAAAACTCTGAAAGCTGATGTTATTGTTGCGCTGTTACTGGTAATTGTTGTGCTGCTATCGCTTTGGAGCCGTTACGGCTAATTATTTTTAATAAGTAGATAAACAAAAGTTTTCTGGTATTTGAAACAAGGTTAAGCCGTTGGTGGTGAGCCTGTCGAACCATCACAGCACTTCGACAAGCTCAGTGCAAACGGGGTTTTATAATCAATTTAGAGTGTGTTAGTTATATGATGCCGACCTGATTTTTTGCGGCTACGGAGTGTTTTATGATGAATTTATTTAAAGTTATCGCTGTTGTTTTATTACTTTCCACCGCAGGCTGCGCCAGCTTAAGCCGTGAAGATTGCCTGTACGGTGACTGGAACGGCCTGGGGATTAAAGATGGCCGCGAAGGTGAAGAAGCCAGCCGTTTTATCAAGCATCAGGAAGCTTGCCGCCAATACGGTGTCAGCCCTGATAAACAGCGGTATTTAGCCGGTCGTGAACAGGGCTTGCAAGATTATTGCCAGCTGGAAAACGCCATCGAAACCGGTTTGCGCGGACTTCGCTATCAATCGGTTTGCCCGTCGGCAATTCACAATACTTTTCAGCGTTATAACGACACTGCCTATCAGGTTTACCAAAGAAGAGAGGAGCTGAAAAGTATGGATAGCTCAATTGTCAGCAAAGAAAGCTCGTTGCAGGACAAAAAACTGACTGATAAAAATCGCCGCGCTATTCGCGATGAGATTAGAAATATGGACATTAAACGCCAGCAATTGCGTGATGACTTGTATTCGGCAGAACGGCAGCTGGACCGGCTGATGGATGATGCCAGAAAATATCACTGGTGATGCGGCTGTGTTTCGACTGACTCAGCGAAGGGCTTTAGGGAAGTTATTATTGCCCGTCTGCTAATTGTTTAAGCAAGACAGCAAAGTTTTTTAAGGTTTTCGGCAGTTTCTCCAAATCAAACAATTCAGCCTGATTTTTTAACTTCGTTGCCCAGTCAGTCAAATCCGGGCAATGATATTGTCCTGCAATCTGCAATAATTCATCTGCTATATCAATGATGGTATTTATCTGCAATCCACCGGAGTTATTAAGGTCGGTAATCTGTTTTTGATAGCTATCACTCAACAATCCCAGCAATTCGGGTAGATTTTCTGCGGCAGTTGCTCGTTTAAGCGCTCTTTCAACTGTTGCGACTGTGGCGGCGGAGGCTTCCGCACTTTCAGCAACTGGCAGCAGCGTCTGCATCGCCGCAAGCAATTCTTCTTTATTCACCGGTTTGTTAAGCTGCATCTGATAAAACAGTGGCGGATGTTTTTCTTGTGCCGATAGCACTGAAGCCGTAATCATAATAATCGGAATGTCCATACAGTTCGGCAAGGCTTTGATTTTTTCACAGACACTATCACCATCAATATCCGGTAATTTTCTGTCCATCAAAATCAAATCAAAATGCTGGCTTTTCACCAGGTCGATCGCCTGTTGGCCATTTTCCGCCTCGATGAAAGTCAATTCCTGAAATTCGACCAGATAGGAACTAATCAGCAGCCGGTTCATGGCGATATCATCTACCAGCAAAATCCGTGCGGGCTGAAAATGAACGGCGCCAAAGTCCGGTGACGAAGCTGGCTGCTTTGGCTTGTCTGTATCAGCAACAATTTCAACGTTATTCAGGCATAAGGTAAAACAGCTGCCTTTGCCGACTTCACTTTCAACGGCAATGTCGCCATTCATTAACCCCAGCAACCGTTTTGAAATTGTGAGTCCCAAACCTGTGCCGCCATATTCCAGACTTTGGTTATTTTGCTGGGTAAAAGCGGCAAAAACCCTGTCATGTTGCTCTTTGGGAATGCCAATTCCGCTATCATAAATTTCAATGCTTAGGTTTACCTTTCCGGCAGGCGCTGTAAAACTCACTTCAACGAATATTTTTACAAAACCGCGATGGGTAAACTTAATGGCATTGCCGACCAGATTCAATAAAATTTGCCGCACCCGAACCTCATCCAGCAGCAAACTGTCGGGCAGTTTTTCATCTATCAGCACTGAAAAATCAATATCCTTATCTGCGGCTTTTTGCGCAAAAACTATCCTGACATCTTCCACTAAAGCCCGTACTGAAACCGGGCTATATTGCAAAGTGAACTTGCCTGCTTCAATTTTCGACAAATCCAGAATGTCATTAATCAGTTGCAACAAAGTTTTGCCGCTACGGTGAATGGCATCCAGATAATAGAGCTGGGCTGAATCAGTAATCAGACTGCTTAAAATATCGCTAAATCCTAGAATTGAATTCATTGGCGTGCGAATTTCGTGGCTCATATTCGCCAAAAACTCACTTTTGGCATGATTGGCTTTTTCTGCTGCCAGCTTCGCTTGTTGCAGATTTTGTTCCTGCTGTTTGGTTTCGGTAATATCAATCACAATGCCGATTAAATACGCAGGCTGGCCTGCTTCATCAAAAACCGGTTTTTTATAAACATGAACCGTGCGCTGGCTTTGCAACTCGGCATTCCAGATCAAAAGCTCGTTTTCAAAGACTTTACCGGTAGCAAGAATCTGTCGGTCCGACTCCAGGAACAGCGCCATTTGCTCTGGAGGAAAAATACTGCTGCCGGTGGTGTTGGCAATCTGGTTAAAATTCGCTCCCCATTGCAGTTCACAAGCTTTATTCATCAGTACAATCCGGCTCTGCGGGTCTTTTACAAACACGGCAAGCGGCATCATGTTGATAATTTCGTACAAGCGCCGCTCGCTGTCACGCAAAGCGTTTTCCATTGTTTTGCGCTCGCTGATGTCGTTAAAAATGACCAAAACCTTGTTGCCAATTAATGCGCCACAAATTTCAGCAATGCGAAGTGCGCCGTTTTTACAGGTAATGTTGTACTCTATCGGTGGAATATCTCTATTTTCAGATTTAGCCTTTGCCAATGCTTCCTGCCATGTCCGGGATATTTTTTGTTGGTATTCAGGCTCTGGATAAGCCTGTTGCCACCACTCATCAAGGCTGCTTACATCATCGAGGTCGTAACCGTAAGTTTTAACAAACTGCTCATTCAAATACTCAATTTTGCCCTCGTCACTATTAATCGCCATCGGGATTGGCGACCGGGCAATTAAATGACGGAAATGCTTTTCACTTTGTTGCAGCATTTCGGTGCGCTGCGCCACTTTTTGTTCCATAGAGGCGTAACTTTCACGCAGCTTTTCCAGCATCAAATTGAAACTGGCGGTTAATTGCCTGATTTCATCGCCTGGTTCTGATTCATCATTATCAAGGCCGGCAATTTCGGCGGCGGTTTTGTTCAACTCCAGAATCGGCTTGGCCAGGCGGTTTGCCATGCGCCCGGTGATAAAAAACACCAACAGCCACATAACAGGGGCGATAATCGCAAAAGCAATGGTAATCCAGCGCAAATTGCTAAAGGCAATGCTTTTTTCCTGGCCAATGCGCAGATTGAATGTTAATGGCGTGAACGGCTCAGTCAGGCTGATTTTTTGATTTGCCTGAATAAAATGGCTGCTATCCATATCAATAATCTGGTGACAACGCTGCTTGACAGCGCCCAGCGCTAACTCGGCATGGAAATCAGGGTTTATCCATTTTAAACCCTGGTTAAAAAGCTCCCTGAAATCAATTTTGACCACTAAGGCTCCTTCAGTTTGCTGAGTGGGCGGAAAAATAACCGGCGCAACCAACAACAACTGCGGGCCTTTTTCCTTGTCCATAACCATAGCAGCAATATTTTTGCCCGATTCCAAGCTTTGCCTGACTTCGTTGCCAGGTTGATAGTGTTTAAGATTGTCAGCATTATTTGCGGCAATGGCGATCCCTTGAAAATCAACCAAAACCATGTTGGCGGGCAAATTAAAAGGATTCTGGTGATCACGCAAAAAAGGCAGTAAATACAGCTCTTTGCCGGTTGAATCAACCAGTCCATTGGCAATAAATGAATTTTTGGACAAGCCCTCTACATCTTTCGCCATTCCGTTCAGCACTAAGGAAAAAAAACGGCTCAGCTGCTGGCTTTCATTATTGATTTTTTGCTGCACACTGTTTGAAATAGCAAGCCACAGTGCGGTATAGGAAACCGCAGCAAAAAACACAATCAGAATTGTAGTCAGAATTAACGCATAAAAGCGGATTCTGTGACCGATGCTGGCGGACAACCAGTTTTTAATAAAACTTTGCATTACTTTTTGCTGCGTTTTTTGGGGAGTTCAGGCCATACCCGCACCAGGGCATTATCCTGCTTGTCATACTTGGCAATAAAAACCTGCTCGATACTCAAAGCCTCATGATTGTTCAGGGAAAAAGGCGGATAATAATCTTTAATTAAACCGGAGTAGAATTCAACCTGCTCCAGTGCTGCGCGGATTTTCTCCCGATCAGTAGAGCCGGCTTTATTAATGGCCAAAGCCAGAATGTGAGTCAGATCATAAGCATGAGCGATGCCGGTTGGCGATGGCAATTGCCGCTCGGAATTAACCTTGAAGATTTTTTCTGCCGCAGCTGCCACACTCAGGGCAACAGGGTCTGTATCGCCAATAAAACTGTAGGTTTGTATCAACGAAAAATCGACCTCATGTAACGCTGCACCCGACATTTCCGCCATCTGTCCGCCGCCTACCCCCCAATGAGAAATAACCGGCAGTCGCTGTTCCACAGGCAAGCTTGCAATTTCCTTGACTAAAATAGCCGCTTCATTAGCATTGGCCACCAGCAAAATAGCCTGTGCTCCTTGCTCCTGCAGGTTTTTATACCGATCCAAAAAACTCTTGTCATCCCAGTTAAACCAGTGTTTTCCAACAATCACCAAGTTGGGATGTTCAGTAATATAGTTTTCAGCCACTTCCAGATTACCACGCCCCCAACTGGTGTTTAGCAACAGCAAACCAACTTTATGAGCTTTTTTTACAGCCAAGGCATAATCCAGCATCATCGGCATTGCCCAGCTATCGCGCAGGGATAACCGAAAAGCATAATTGGGATTGGTTTTGTTATCAATAATCGCATCGGCAGCGCCCCAAGGGTCTAACAAGGGGATTTTTAGCGCGATTAAGGTAGGCAGCGCTTCCAACACCGTAGGACTGAAGCGGCCACAAAATATTCCGACCAGATCAGGAATTTTGGCAAATTGCTTAATGTTGGCAATGCTGCGGGCCGGTACGGAATGATTGGCTTTTTCCACCAGTGTTAAAGCTCGTCCGCCCAACACGCCGCCGGATTGGTTGATTTCTGTAAGGGCGATTTTAATGCCGGCACTGATCGCTTCCGCTGAAGTGCTGCCCTGATAGCCGAATTCACCGTCAAAACCAATCACAACCGGCGCCAGTTTCGGATTAGCAGGCGCAGCAAATACGCTGATGCTGGCGAGTAATCCAGCTAACAGCGCCAGTGTCTGGAAAATGTTTTTCTGGCTCATTTCTTATGTTCCTGGTTTGATTTTTTTCGGGAGAGTTTTTTCACTAACAGCCGGTTTTGCGGTGCGTCCAGAATATTATGCAGGAGCCTGAGTCAGTCAGCAAAACCGCTTGGCTTTTTAACCGGCTTATCTAATCAGCGAACAGCCGGCAACGCGATTGCCCGCAAATCTTGGTTACTGTGTTTTTATAGGTCCTGCAATTTCGCAGCCAGCCCGCCATAACGCTGAATTTTCTGTTTTACCGCACTGGCAAAAACTTCAGCAGCCGCAACGATTTTCACCGTCTGTTTTGCTCTGGTAATCGCGGTATAAATCAACTCTTTGGTCAAAACCGGATTCATTTTATCCGGCAAGGCAATCAGCACCTCATTGAACTCTGACCCCTGACTTTTATGAATGGTCATTGCAAACACTGTTTCATGCGGCGGCAAACGGGTCGGCAACACTTTTTTCACTGAACCGTCAGGGCGCAAGAAAAACACCATCAAACGATTTTGCTGGTCTTTATCGGGCATACAAATACCAATATCGCCATTATAAAGCTGCATTGCGGCATTATTTTCCGTCATCATAACCGGTCGGCCACTATACCAATGTCCAGACAAATGCAGCTGTTTTTCCACCCGATGATTAATATCGCTAATTCCGTTCACGCCCTGGCGGTTTGAGCACAACACCTGAAACTCATTAAAGACGGCAAAAACCTGTTTAAAATCTGCCCCCTGTTTAATCAACGTTAAATAGGGCAGCTGTTTTCCGGCGATATAGACAATCAAGTCATCCTGCAACAAGCTGATTTTATCACCTCCAGTTGCCAATAAATCCCAGGCCGTTTTTCCATCCTGTTGATTGACCGCGACCGCCAAATCCTTAATCTCGCCCTGAAAACGATGCGATTTTTGCAACTCCACCGTGTGTTTTTTCAGGCTGGAGGTTAAATCAGCCAGCACTGCGCCCGATTCTACCGAAGCAAGCTGGTCTTTATCGCCTAATAAAATCAGCCGCGCCCCAACTTTTAGCGCATCGACCAGTTTGCTCATCAAGGCCAAATCCACCATCGACACTTCATCAATCACCACCACATCATAGGGCAACGGCTTGTCTGCATCATGGTGAAAATAAGGTGATGGCGGGCGGGCACCCAGTAAACGATGCAAGGTTTTCACCTCATCGGGAATTTGCCGCTTTATCTCCTCTGTAGAAGATAAACCTTTAATGCTTGCACCGATAGATTCCTGCAACCGCATCGCGGCTTTACCGGTCGGTGCGGCCAGGGCAATATGCAGCGGCTGCTCTGCCAGCTCTTGCAACAGGGCCAAAATTTTCACCACCGTGGTGGTTTTTCCGGTGCCGGGGCCGCCGGTGACAATGGCAAACGCATGAGCCAACGCCAGTTTTGCCGCCTCACGTTGCCAATCGGTTTCATTATTTTCAGCGGCTTTGAAATGATTATCCAAAGCAGCTTCCAGATTGTGAATCTGATAATCGCGCTTTAACAACTGTTTGAGTTGTGTTGCCAAGCGGGTTTCATAAAACCAGTAACGATGGCTATATAAACACTGGTTTTGTAACACCAGCGGCGAAATTTCCCTGATTTCCAGAGCCTGGGAAATTTCAAGCTGCAACGCTAATCCTGAGGCCAGCACTAAAGCCTGCTGTTGTGGCTCAAGAAAAATGCAGCTATGCCCCTGACTTTGTTCAAATGACAGACGGGCGACAAGATTGGTAAAAAGCGGGATTTGTGCGGGCTCTAAACCGCTGCGCTGGGCTAAAAATTCAGCAAAAGCCTGATCGAGGCGATTAAATGAGGAGGCGGGGGAGATAGACAAAAGTTTTCTCAAGCGCTAGAGCCGTTGGCTAAGTCTTCCAGTAAAGCAGCGACTTTTTTTACATTTTCAATCGCCCAAAAGCCTTCGCCTTTAAAATTTTTATTCTGAATACGGGGCCCACTGCCATCTTTTGCAAAAATGATATTGCCGGAGCCGTCGGGATTTTCTGTGCGTTCCAGATTGATAAGTTGCTTGGGATAATAGGATTTATAAGTGGTGGTCTTGCCTGCCTGAATAATAACAGCTCTTAAATTGGTGATTACATAAATCATATTGGCGGCTTTCTGTTTCAAAAAAAGCGGCAGAAAAAAAGGCGCGGCTAAACCGCAAATTCCTATCAACAAAAAAGGAACGCCAAACAGTGGAAAAAATAACTGGAAAGAGGGCTGGGAAAAATCAGGAATTTTAAATCCGGCTGCGGCGGCAATCCAAAAAACTGAAAAAGCGGTCCACGGGATAAAAAGCAGCCAGATTAAAAAACTGCCAGCGCTGACTTTTCTGATGAACTTTTCCAGATTCGGTTGTTCTGCCCATCTTACAACTTCGCCGCGTTTTAATTCCTGGTTGATTTTGCTTTGAATTTCCGCAGGTAAATTAAGCATGGCAGGTTTCCTGGTGTTTGGTTTGGCAGGTTATGACACTGTTGAAGCTGGCAAAACTACTTGCCATCGCCAAAAACTTCCTGCGAGTTTTTATTACCCATTCTGGCGGAAAGTTTTTCCCCGAACCTCGCCCCGAATAATGCCAGCAGAAAAGCAATGCCGCCGCCGACAAGCACTTTAGTCCAAGTAAAAGACATAAACTGATAAGGGGAAAAAAAGCTGATGGATAGAGTCAATAACACACTGCCAAAAGCTGCCAGTGCCGGTTCGAGAATTCTGACAGTTGGTGAAATCAGACCCACAATCGCACCGCCAATAAAAAAGCTGCTTAAGGTTAATAACACTTCAATTTGATAAGTCAGCATGTGCGGTACAAAGCGACTCAGCACTACTCCACCAATAACGCCGCCCAAAAACAGTTCCAGCACTACAAACACCCCAAAACTGGAAAATACCCAGGTCCACGATAGCTCTTTAATCATTTTGATACTGATTTGCAGCGCGTTAAGGTGATGACGTGCGGGCGGCAAAACCTCAATTTCCGGCTCCACTTTTACTACCGAAGTATCAGCGCGGGTTAAATGTTGTCCTGCTGCCGGAGACTGAGCATCGTGGTCATATCCCACTTTTATCACAGATGAACTGCTAGTTTCGGCTGATTTTTGAGCGGCTACAACATTCTGATTAACATTATCAAGATTTACGCCGTAGCGATTGGCCAACGCCTCCAGTCCTTGTTTGAATCCCTGTCCAACCGCCCTGAACTTCCATTGCCCCTTGTTTAAATAAAGCTCGCCCAGCAGCAAAGACTGCATATCTTCAAGTGCTGGCGTGAAGGTGGCAACATTGGCAATTTCAATGGTCAAATCGGCAAGTGCCGCCAGGCTGCCACTAGTGGTTGCCGCAAAGACGATTTTTTCAATCTGCGGCGGGATTTTGGCAAACTCGACATGAAAATAAGGCTGATGATTTGAGTTGCTCAGCAAGCGCAGAAAACCGGCTTTGGCATCGGGCTGATTATAAAAAATGAAATCATCATCGCTGCCAACTTTTTGATTGGCATTTAACACAAACGCGCCGACATCAATCGCTGCATTATGCGGCAGCCATGAAATCAGCACATCAACCGATTCGGCATTGCCAATAGCGACATTGCCACCTGCTTGTAGTTTGTTCATTTCAGATTCCTGGTAAGTTTCTGGCTGAAAAAATCATTTTTTATTTGCATCCAGCATTCGTTGAATTTCGGTGATATCAATGCCGGTTGAACGTCTGATGGCGTTTTCAACATCGGATTTTAATTTCTCTTCTGATTTGATTCTTTTCTCGGCTTCGGCTTTGGCCCGCGCCTCTCTTTCCGCCTTGGCTTCGGCTTCCATCTCGGCTTTTATTTCCGCTTCGGCCTGGGCTTTAGCTTCGGCTTCCGCTTTGGCTTTTTGTTGCTCTTCTTCGGCTTTAGCTCTGGCCTCTGCTTCCGCCTGAGCTTTCAACTCCGCTTCGCTCTTGCCTTTGGCGGCATCCTGCAACACTTCAATGGCTGAGTTCAAAATCGGTTGTGCCACTTGGTTTAATAACGACGGCTTGTTGGCTTCCTCTTCAGCCTTGGCTTTTTCTTCGGCGGCCAGTTTTTGTTTTAATTCCGATTCGGCTTTTTTCCCGTCCTGACAGATTTCACAGGTTGCCAGATAGTTTTTCAAATCATCAATGCTTTGCGCCTGAATATAAGCCAGATGCTCCTGCTTTTTCTTTTCCTGCTTTTCCTGTTTCACCTGCTGATCGTGCTCGATTTGGGCAATTTTGTTGGTGGCATCCTGTTTGGCTTCACAAATCTGACATTGCTCCAGATATGCCTTGAAATCGCCTAGCGACTGCGCTTCGGCAAACATCCGCCGTTCCTGTTTGTTGATTTTCTCCTGCTCTTCCGTATAGCTTTGATAAGCGACAAAACCGCCGTAAGCCACGCCTGCCCAGAGTAAAAATTTAACCGCTTTTTTGAAAAAACTGGGCTCTGTTACAGGTGGCGGCACTTGCTCAATAACCGGCGGCGGATTAGGCGGCAGAGGATTGGATAAATGCGGATTGGGATTGGCCTGATCGGGAATAATCGTGCGCATTGACGAGTTTGAAAAAGTGCTTTGCATTGTCCAGCACGGCCCAAGTTCTGCCAAAATCTGCGCAGCATTTCTGGGGCGGCTTTGTAAGTCCAGCTGCAAGCAATGGGTGGCAACAGTTTGCAAAGCAAAACTGATATTGTCCGGTTGAATCAGGCGTTTTAACGGCGCACCTTGGCGACGCGCTTCCACCGGTGGCGGCGCTTCACCGTGCAGACAGAGATAAATCACTGCGCCTAACGCATATAAATCGGTACGCTGATCACAATAGCCGCCGGTGAGTTGTTCCGGGGCGATAAAAGTGCCGGCCCCTAAAGTGGAAGACTTTAATACTTCATCCCGCGCTCCTTCCCGTGCCAGACCAAAATCCATCAGCACCGGATTATTTGGACCGCATAAAAAGATATTATTCGGGCTGATGTCGCGGTGGAAAATTTCTTTGGCGTGCAGTTTCTGCAAGGTTTCCAGCAACGGTTTCAGCCATAAACAAATCTGCTGGCCGGATAAAATCCGTTGCGTGGTTAAATAGTGGCCGAGGTTATCGCCATTCAACCGTTCCATTACCAGATAAGCGGTGCCGTGCTGTTTTATCATCGCCATGTAGCGCACTACGCCGGATTCTACCGACGGATAGTCATAACAGCAGCGCAGCAGTTCGCCTTCCTGAATAAAGCGTTCCTGCCAGGTATTCAGTTGGGCCTGATTGCGTTTGGGATTAACGGTGATGCCGTCCAAGCCGCGTTGTGCCAAGTCTTGCGGGTAATATTCCTTGACCGCGCAAGGCAGGCCGTCTTTTTCCCTGATGGCGGCATAAACAATTGCAAAACTGCCTTCACCGATAACGCGCCCTAGCACATAGCCTTTGTCCAGTCGTATAAATAATGGTAAATGGTGGGAGGCGGCTTCCTGTTGTAAATAGCTGTTGCGGTCAAAAAAACAGCTGGGGCAAACCGCTTTGAAGCTGGGTTTAAAGCAGTTGGGGCAATGGGTGTGTTCTGTGTAATCCATAAGAGTTAAGGGCGGCGGAGTTTTTTAAATGCTTGATAAATTTTGATTTGGCTATTTAACCAAGAGAGTGTTTTGGGGGATAGTTTAAAGGGTTAAGGGGGAGTTTACAAAACTATTACAAGCACTATCAGTCGATTGTTTTAGGCGCGGGTGATTGTAATTTTGCAGCCGCTTTGTGGAGGAGATGAATCAGGGGAAGGTAGGGAGGGCTAAAGTAAATTCACCGTCAAAACTTGAAACGGCTTTTTTATTGTTATTCTGTACAAATGTACATATCATTAGTGCATGAGAATTGAATATGACCCCGACAAAGCCGCAGTAAATCCACTAAACCATGACGGCGTGACTTTTGATGAGGTCAAACTTGTGCTGCTAGACCCTTACGCGCTGACTCGTGAAGATGTGGATGTTAATGGCGAACAACGCTTTATCACATTAGGGATGGGAGCAAAAAATCGTATTCTTATTGTCGTTTGGACGTTGCGCGGCGAATGTGTACGTCTAATTTCAGCCTGGAAAGCCAATCAACCACAACGGAGACGTTATGAACAGCAATTCTGACCCTTTATTTAACCAATATGCTGATATGGATTTTAGCGAAGCTAAATCGGTTGCCCAAATTCCGGCTCTTGCAAAACTGCAAGCCGAACAGGGCGGAAAATCCCGTATTACCATGCGCATTGACAATGAAACCTTGGCTATTTTCAAGGCACGAGCAGAAATCACTGGTGGCAGCTATCAAACACTGATGAATGAAGCCTTGAAACAATTTGCACAAGGGCTGACTTTAGCTACTATTGTC
This sequence comes from uncultured Pseudomonadota bacterium, assembly GCA_903875455.1. Taxonomy (GTDB): domain Bacteria; phylum Pseudomonadota; class Gammaproteobacteria; order Methylococcales; family Methylomonadaceae; genus CAIQWF01. The sequence goes on along the minus strand of CAIQWF010000206.1, from coordinate 45,113 downwards.
CGCGAGACGATTCGGCAAGAGCTTCATCACACTTGATTTTATCAAAAACAAAACCGCCAACGGCAAAACCAACTGCGTTTTTTATTGGTTGCACCCAAGTTCCTAATTTATAAGCTTAAACCGCAAAGCTCTCCCCGCAACCACAAGTGCCTTTCACATTCGGATTATTGAATTTGAACGCTTCATTAATCCCTTCGCGGCTGTAATCCAACTCGGTTCCATCCAGAAATTCCAAATCACTATTTGCCACAATCACGTTTACGCCAAACTGCTGAAAAACGGATTGCTCGTCGGTAACAGCATCGGCATAATCCAGCGTATAGGCAAAACCGGAACAGCCAGATTTTTTCACACCCAGCTTTAAGCCCAAACCACTGCCGCGTCTGCTGAGTTGTTTGCTGATTTGTTTTGCGGCACGTTCTGTTAATGTAATCGCCATACAGGTTCTCTTGAGTTAATTTTTAAAGCAAAGTTCTTAAAATGGTGATGAAGTGATCGCACTCTGATTTGGTATTTTGACAGCCTAAACTGATGCGGATAGCACTTTTCGCTAATGATGGTTCAATCCCCATCGCCGTTAAAACCGGACTGGGCTGTCCGCCTTCGGAAGCACAGGCCGAGCCGCTGGAAACGGCAATATTCTTTTGATCCAGTCGCATCAACAGCATTTCCCCATCCATTCCTTCAATGCCAAATTGCACGGTATTCGGTAATCTGTTCGCGTTTTGAGAAAAAATGGTCAGATGCGGAATTTGCATTAAGGCCCGCTCCAGAAACAAACGCAGCTTCAATAAATGCTCTTTTCTGGTTGCCAATTCCTTTAATGCCAATTCTGCGGCTTTGCCAAAGCCAACAATGGCGGCGACATTTTCAGTGCCTGCCCGCCTGCCTTTTTCCTGTTCGCCTCCCACCAGCAATGGCTCTATCGCGCTATTCTCATCAACGATTAAGGCGCCGCAGCCTTTGGGGCCATAGATTTTGTGACTGGAAATTGACATCCGCTGTACGCCCAGCTTTTTGAAGTCCAGCGGAATTTTTCCCAAAGCTTGCACAGCATCACTATGAATAATCGCACCACTGGCGCGAAGTTTATTCGCATATTTTTCAACGTCCTGAATGCAGCCGGTTTCATTATTGGCTAACATGATGGAAACAATTGCAGGGGATTTTATTTGCAGCTCGTCAAGTGCGGATTCTGCAATCAGGCCATTATGATCAACCTTGATAATATCAACGGTTCTGCCCTGTTTTCTAAATCTTTGTGCCGTTTCGCTGACGGAAGGATGTTCGATCGCAGAATGGATTAATCGCATTTCACAATTGCAGGAATGCAAGGCCAAAGCATTTGCTTCCGTGCCGCCACTGGTGAAAATCACTTGCGCGGGCTGAACGCCAACCAAAGCCGCAATCTGTTCTCTGGCAGTGTCTATGGCACTACGCGCCAGTCGTCCGGCTTTATACAAACTGGAAGGATTGCCGTAATAGCGGCTGAAAAACGGCAGCATCGCCTCCAAAACCTGTTCATCAACCGGTGTGGTGGCATTGTGGTCAAAATAAATCATCGCTTACGCGGCTGACATTTTTGTGTGCTGGCGGATTTCAATAACGTGTGCTTCCTGGGATTGTTTTTTCGCCAGTTCTAAAATCGGTTCTCTGGTTAAAACTTCAGCCAGACTAATACCTTCCAGATAACTGCGAATCTGGCTGCTCAATCCCATCCATAAATCATGAGTCAGGCAAGGTTGATTGTCTTTGCGACAATTCTTTTTGTTGCCACATTTGGTGGAGTCAATCGGTTCATCCACAGCGGTTATAATTTGCGCAATGCTGATGTCCTTGGGGTCGCGGCTTAATTTATATCCGCCACCCGGACCTCTGACACCTTTCACCATCCCTGCTTTACGTAATCGCGCAAACAGTTGCTCCAGATAAGATAATGAAATGGTTTGCCGGGTGGCGATATCGGTTAAAGTAACCGGATTTATTTGACTGTGAAAAGCAAGATCCAGCATGGCTGTCACGGCATAGCGGCCTTTAGTAGTGAGACGCACAGTAGTAATCCTTCATTAAAAAATAGACAATTACCGCACTATAAATAAACCTAGAAATACAGTCAACTATTGTTGACTAATTAGCTGAAAAAAACCGGATTTAAGAATCTTCTATTCGCCACCGTCAATTTCGCAATCGTCCAGCTCAGGCAACTCCTGGGTTTTGCAGTCTATGCCGGCTTCATGCAGAGCCCGCTTTAAGCATTCAACCTGTTTGTCCATTTGATGAATATGATCCAGCATGTGGTTAATCGCATGGGCAATAGGGTCAGGCAAATCGGCTGTGGTACCATAAGCGTCAAAACCCATTTTGCTGGCAATCTGGTCGCGCTCAACCTCGGCTTTTTTCTTTTTGCTATCGACGATATGCGCTGGAATTCCCACCACCGTTGCACCAGGCGGAACATTTTTCAACACCACAGAATTTGACCCCACCCGCGCCCCGGCACCAATTTCAATCGGCCCTAAAACCTTGGCTCCGGCACCGATGACCACGCCATTATGCAAAGTCGGATGACGCTTGCCTTTTTTCCAGCTGGTGCCGCCTAAAGTCACGCTATGATAAAGGGTACAATCATCGCCGATAACCGCAGTTTCACCAATCACCACCCCCATGCCGTGATCTATAAAAAAGCGCTTGCCAATTTGGGCGCCGGGATGAATTTCAATGCCGGTCAGCCAGCGTCCGCAATGCGCGGTAAAGCGGGCCAGCCATTTAAAACCGTGCTGCCAGAAATAATGGCTGAACCGGTGAATCATCATCGCGTGAAACCCCGGATAGCAGGTCATAACCTCAAACATGCTTTGCGCAGCAGGGTCGCGGTCGAAGATGCAATTAATATCTTCTTTTATTCGGCTGAACATACTTAGTTATCCTGATTATGATTTTGAGAAAACCGCAAAATACCGCGCAATATGTCCAGTTCTTTGGTATCAAGCAGGGTGCGGTTGTAAATTCTGCGCAGTTTACGCATCAACGACTGGGTTTTCTCCGGTTGCAAAAAGCCAATATCCGCCAAAGTTTGTTGCAGATGCTGATAAAAAGACTCCATTTGTTCGGCGGAAGCTAACGGTGTTTCGTCTTTATCAGTCTGTGAATTCTGCTGTTTTTCTCCGGCAGAGATAAATAATTCGTAGCACACCACTTGCACGGCAGCGGCCAGATTCAACGAGCTATATTCAGAATTGCAAGGGATTTTCAGCAGATATTGACACAAATCCAGTTCCTGATTGGTCAGGCCGGAGTTTTCCCGGCCAAATACCAGGGCGATGTTGGTTTCTGCCGATTGTGCCAAACACTTTGCCGCTGATTCTCTGGGACTGATTTCCGGCCAGCTGATGGTGCGGGAACGGGCACTGGCACCGATTACTAACTGGCAATCGGCAATCGCCTCCTGCAAAGTGGGGTAAATGCCGGCTCTGGCTAACAAATCATCGGCACCGGAAGCTCTGGAAGTGGCTTCGGCATGAGGGAAAATTTTCGGGTTCACCAGACGCAACTGATTCATGCACATATTTTTCATGGCTCGTGCCACGCCGCCAATATTGCCGGGATGCGAAGTTTCAACTAAGACGATTTTAATGTTGGACAGCAAAGGAAATTCCATTGAAAAAATAAAATGATTCTAACAAAAGATTTGCTATTCTAGCCAAATTCAACGATTTATTTTCCAGACTAACCAAGATGGGTCAGCATAATGCAAAAGGTGGCGGCCATGCAGATTTGTCCTAAATGCGGCTATCAACGAAAACTGTCAGACGGCTGCCCGGATTGGCAATGCCCGAATTGTGGCGTGGCGTATTGTAAAGCGTTGAAAATAAATCAGCTGCAAAAACACGATACTCCAGTCAAGACCCCCCCCTGGAAAGGACTTTTAAGTCTGATGCTGGTTGTGTCTGTGCTGATAGCCGGAGCGCTCTACTGGAAAAATCGTCCTTCAAAACCACAGTCTGTTTCTGGACCGCTGACTATTGAAATCACAAACCTTCCAGCTGCGACGTTAGCGAAAGATCCGATTCAAATTATGCTGGACGGAAAAATTCCCGGTTTTGAAAAAAATGGTTATCAATTAACCCCGTTAGCCGTGTTTGAACTGGAAGCCAAGGTTCTTTCCAGCGAAAGCTATTGGTTAGGCCGCACCGCCGATTTGTCGCCCACCGATTTGGCTTTGGGCTGGGGGCCAATGGCGACAAAGGAGCTATTGGACAAAGTTTCGATTAGCCAAAGCAACCGCTGGTATTATTGGTATGTTGCCCATGACTTTACCCAGGAATTGGGGCGCGAAATCAGCAGCCATTCCAGTAACATGCACATTATTCCGGCAACGCCCGCAGTGGCAAAAGCATTAAGTGCAGTCAAAAAAGGCCAGGTTGTCTATCTTAAAGGATTTTTGATTGAGGCAAACGCCAGTGACGGCTGGAAATGGCGCAGTTCTTTATCACGGGAGGATACCGGCGATGGCGCTTGTGAGTTGGTTTGGGCAACAGACTTACAAGTAAAATGACATATCACAATAATCAAATGGTATCCGGGAGTCCAAAATCTTTTCCTTGCCTTTTTCCTCAGGTCTTAATTTCATGACTAAATCACTCTCCAGCAGCTCTGAAAAAAGTGGCTTGTCGCCTGGCTCACTGGTTCATGTCGGCGAAATTTTTGATAACGACACCCTTATCACCCTGATTAATTATGACGCTAATACCCTGGAAGAAAAAATCATTACCAGCGTTGAGGAGATGTTACCTTACAAAGATTTGCCATCAACAACCTGGGTAAATGTTGACGGCCTGCGGGATGTGGAACTGATTCGCCGCATCGGCCAAAGCTTTAAGATTCACACCTTGGTGCAGGAAGATATTTTGCATACCCACCAGCGTTGCAAATTTGAGGATTTTGAAAGCTATCTGTTTATGACGGTAAAAAATTTATCCTTAGGACTGGGAGAATTTGACATCGAATATGAGCAAATCAGCATTTTGGTTTTTGAGAATTTTATTTTTACCTTCAAGGAAAAACCAACTCTGCTATTTGACCCGATTAAAATCAGAATTCAGAACAAAAGGGGACGAATCCGCAAATTTGGCAGCGATTATCTGGCTTATGTGGTGCTGGATACCGTGGTGGATGAATATTTTTCCTTGCAGGATTCTTTGGATGAGTTAATCGAACAACTTGAAGATGAATTGCTGGTTGACCCTACTTTGACCACCTTAAACATGATTCAAAAAATCCGCCGGGAACTGATTTTTGTGCGCAAATCCATTTCACCGTTACGCGAGTTATTATCAGGGATTCAGCGGTCGGATTCGCCATTGATTGATGACATGAACCGGCGTTATTTTGCCGATGTTTATGACCATGCTTTGCGGGTGATTGAGGCGATGGAGTCGTATCGGGAGCTCATCACCGGCATGATGGATATTTACCTGTCGAGTGTGAATAACAAAATGAGTGAAACCATGAAAGTGCTGACAGTGTTTGCCTCGATTTTTATTCCGCTGACCTTTATTGCCGGGGTTTATGGGATGAATTTCGAGTACATGCCGGAATTAAAAATGCGTTGGGCATATCCGGCATTGTGGTGTTTTTTTATTACCATTTCGCTGAGTTTGATTGCATATTTCAAGCGTAAAAAGTGGCTATAAGCAAATGACTGATACGTTTTTTCTAAGTGGGGGAAACATAAATTTTCCGATCTATTTTGGAGTCCAAACTCATGAGTTTAGACTCCGGCCTAGCAACTAAATACCGAAGAACTTTTGTATTATGTTTTAAGGCGATTAATGACGTAAGAGGCGGCAATTAAAACCAGTGTGCTGGGCAATGCCGCCATCAGCAGCGGATTAAGGTTATAAACTATCCCCAAGTGACTGACAATTTGATCCAAAATATTAAAACCTAATCCGATCACGATGCCGATCAGCAAGCGCCCGCCAACCCCGGTTCCTCGTTTTATCCCAATCACAAACGGGGTAGAAAGCAGCAGCATCACAAAGGTCACAAACGGATTCAATATTCTTGCCCAGAATGCCGCCTCAAAAACCTGCGATTTTTGATTGTTGCGTTTCAAAAAGTCGATATATTTAGCCAAGTCGACAGAAGAAAGATTTGTCGAGGTTTCAACCACAATGCTCAACAACTCCGGGGCAATAGAAGTTTTCCAATAATCCTGCTTGTCGCTGCGGGCTTTGACACTGCTTGCAAATAACTGGGTGCTTTGCACATTTTCTAATTGCCACTGCTTGTCACCGATAAACTTGCCGGTTTGCGCGTGCTTTACCTCGGTAAGATGACGATCTTTATCCAACTCATAGTAACTTATATCGGCAAACCGGGATTTTTCTTCAATATTACGAATGTTTATAAAACTATTGCCTTCTCTCAGCCAGATGCCGTATTTTGTTCTCATTACTACCCGATTGTTCTGAGCCTTTGTTCTCAATGCCTGTGCCGCACGATCGGTATCGGGAGCAACAAACTCTCCCACCGCAATTGAAACGCTGACTAAAATCACACCCGCCAGCATCACCGCACGGATAATGGCAAATATTGACAGCCCCGCCGCCCGCATGGCGATAATTTCACTGTTATTTGCCATAGCCCCCAACACAAAAATACTGCCGATTAAAGCGGCAGAGGGTACCAGGTCGTAAAAAATCGTCGGGGTTGTTAAGGCAATATAGGTGAAAATTTCGCGTAGCTGATAACTGCCTTTACCCAAATCTTTCAACTCATCGCTGAGAGTGTACAAATTAAACAGGGTTAATAACAATAACAGTGCCAGGAACGAGCCTTTTAAAACTTCTTTGACAATATAAGCGGTTAAGATGTTCATGCTGTTTTCCCTGCGCCAAGATTTTGCAGTATCCAGCGTAAACCATAGACCCTGACCAAAAGTGTGGTTCCGAGTGAAAGCAAAAACACAGGTACCCAAACATAACCTAACCACAGCGGAATGGCTTCGTGCAGCATCCAGCTGCGATTAACCTGGCTGATGTTGCCGTAGATAAAATAAATCAAAAAGGCAAAAATCAGGCTGCCATAAACGCCGCCGCGTGGTGAAAGTTTGGCTAAAGGCACGGCGAGAAAACTTAAAAACAGCACACTTAACGGCGGTGAAAAGCGTTTTTGCAATTCCACCTGCTCAGCGATTTTGTCGGACTCCAGTAAATCCCGGGTATCAAGAGCTTCAAGGCTGTAATTGACCGGCGTGGTTTTGGTGTCGATGCGGGCGGCATATTCGTTAAAGGTTTCCAAAATAAAATTGCCGGTGCCGGGAATGCCCTGGCTGCGTTCCCCATTTTCCAGCACCACATATTTACCGGTTGGCAGTTCTTTTAATACCCCGCGTTTGGCGCTGATGATGTTAGGTTCACCATGCTGGCGGTCCTGAATGAAAATATTGTGCATTCCAAGGTGAGAGTCTATTTCTTCAGTGTAAAAAATCAGGTCGCCGTGACTGTATTCGGTAAAACGTCCGGCGGCAATCCCTCTTAAATCAGCAGTTTCCATATCCTTGCTGGTGAGTAACAACATTTGTGCTTCGGCCCATGGCGCGGCATACAGCGACAATCCGCCTGTGACCACGCTTAGCGGCATAATCAATAAAAACACGGCGCGATACAAAGTCATGGCACCACCGCCCGCTGAGGCAATCGCTGACATTTCCTGCTCTTTATACATTCTGCCCAGTACCATCAGGATGGCCATAAAAATTGCGGCGGGCAAGAAGTTGACAATCACGACAATGGTTTTTAAACCTAGAATATTCATTGCCGTTTCACCGGAAATAGCGCCGTCAATCGCCAGTGCCAGAATTTTGATGAACTTGCGACTGACAATAATAATCACAATCACCGATAAGACAGCGACAACGGTTTTTAACAAATCCCACGCCACCATCCGGTCCAGAATTCTGAAAAAACGGTAAGATTTGCGGTTTTGCCTTTTTTCCAACTCTATAGCCAAGCGACTCTCCTCACATAAAATACTGATGTATAATTACACATTAGGGATTTGATTTTATAACAACGCTAAACAACAGCCAGAATTTTTATTTCAAACCTCGTTTAACTTTCACCATTTATATTAAAGCACCTCACGAACATGGACTATTCTATAGAAAGCCGGGCATTAGACAAAACAGAAACTGATTGCGTTATTGTTGGTATTTATACCAATCGTCAATTTACGCCATCAGCAACCGTGATTGACAATAGCACTCACCAATTGATTAGCAATTTGGTTGAACGAGGTGATATTAAAGGCAAAAACAGTGAAACCCTGTTAATTAATATTGTGCCGGACAGCCATTTGCAGCGGGTGTTGCTTGTCGGTTTGGGTGATGCGGATAAAATCTCTCCCAAACTATACCGCAAAGCCTTGGCCGCAGCGGTAAAAGTCATTAAAACCACGTCAGTCACTTCAGTTAGCTGTGCTTTAGCCGAAGTTGAGTTAAAAAACGCCGACTGGGAATGGAAAATCCGCCAGATTGTGGAAGTGTTTAATGATGCGGTTTATCAATATAGCGAAACCAAAAGCATAAAGCCGACCGCTATTACTTTGCAAAAAGTAGAAATCAGCGCCCCGGAAGAACTAAAAAAACAGGCACAGACCGGACTGGCTCAAGGCATTGCAATTGCGGCAGCAGTTGATTCCACCAAACTGATGGCTGATTTGCCCGGTAATATTTGCACCCCAACTTATTTAGCGCACCAAGCCGTTAAAATTGCAGATAGTTTCGCTAATATGAATGTCGAGATTCTGGAAGAATCCGATATGCACAAACTGGGAATGGGCGCTTTGTTATCAGTCTCTCGCGGTAGCAGGCAACCAGCGAAATTAATCTGTTTGCATTATCAGGGCGGTGCAGCACAGGCCAAACCGATTGTATTAATTGGCAAAGGTCTGACTTTTGACTCTGGCGGCGTGTCGTTGAAGGCAGGCGCAGGCATGGATGAAATGAAATATGACATGTGCGGCGGTGCCACGGTTATCAGCGTTTTGCAAGCCGCAGCGCAACTGGCGTTGCCGTTAAACATCGTTGGACTGGTGCCCAGTTCTGAAAACATGCCGGATGGTGATGCCAACAAACCCGGCGACATTGTCACCAGCATGTCCGGCAAAACTATTGAAGTGTTGAATACTGATGCCGAAGGTCGGTTGTTATTGTGTGACACTCTGACTTATGCAGAAAAGTTTCACCCTGACGTGGTGATTGATTTGGCGACTTTAACCGGCGCCTGTTTAATTGCGCTAGGTCGGGTTGCCAGCGGTTTGTTGGGCAATGATGATGAATTATGCGATGCCTTGCTCCATGCCAGCGAAACCGCCTGTGATAGTGTTTGGCGTTTGCCGTTGTGGGAAGAGTATCAAGAGCAGTTAAAGTCCAATTTTGCCGATTTGGCGAATGTCGGTGGCCGCGATGCCGGAACCATTACCGCCGCCTGTTTCCTGTCCCGTTTTGCTGAAGACTATCGCTGGGCGCATCTGGATATTGCCGGCACCGCATGGCGCACCGGAAGTCATAAAGGTGCAACAGGCCGTCCTGTCGCTTTATTAATGCAATATTTGCTTAATCGTGCTCATGGCTGAAACTCAGATTAGTTTTTATGTTTTATCAACGGCTGGGATGCAGGAGCGGTATCGTTTCGCCTGCAAGTTGATTGAAACCGCTTATCGCAAAGGCAGTTTTTGTTATGTCCAGACTGATTCGCCGCAGCAAAGTCATACGATAGATGAATTGTTGTGGACATATCGGCAAAACAGTTTTATTCCGCATCAAATCTATCAGAATGAGTTGCCGCAGTTTCCGAATACGGTATTAATTGGCCATCAACCTGCACCCGCGCAATGGCAAACAACCATCCTGAATTTGGCAAACCAGCCTCCGGTTGATTTAAGTAACACAGAGCGGCTTTTAGAAATTCTGGATAATGATGAGCAAATTAAGGCGATGGGCCGGGAGCGATTTCGTCAGTACAAACGATTGGGGATTGAGCCAATAACGCATCACATTTAATGAGGTTGGATTATGTCTAGTTTAGCAACGCTTTATGAAACCGATTTTTATGCTTGGGCTTTGGAAATGGCGCAACTGATTAAAGCCAAGCAATTTGACAAAATTGATGTTGAGCATTTAGCCGAGGAAGTTGAAAGCATGGGGGCAAGTGAGCGAAACGCATTAGAAAGTCGTTTAATTGAGTTAATGTTGCATTTATTGAAATGGCAGTTTCAACCGGAACGAAAAGGCAGCAGTTGGCAAAAATCAATTGGCAAACAACGCATTGGCATTGATAAAATTTTAAAACAAAATCCCAGTTTGAAATATCAATATCAGCAACGTGTTGATGATTGTTATGCTTATGCCAAACGTTACGCGACTGTTGAAACCAAACTACCCATATCGACTTTTCCAGAAAGTTGCCCTTACACAATAGAGCAATTGTTTGATTTTGAGTTTTTACCAAGCTAAATAAATCTTCTTTAAAAAATATGCTCTATTTGAGTCATCTGTGCACTAGCCACTACAACACTTTAAGAATTATTTTATGGAAGCAGAAGCCCTTAAAATTCTGACACAGCAATTAATTGATGTTCTTAAACTCGTGCTTCCTAAAATATCATCTGATTGGTGGAGATTGTTAGTTATTGAAAAATTAACTTTTGATCAACAGCGTTTTGCTCGTAAATATCAGCCAGATTCACTTGAGCAATTTGATTTAGCGGCACTTCTGAGGATTGCAGAACAAAACTGGAATATTCTTTCCGAGTTTTATAGTTTTGAGACAATCGTCCGTACTTGGCTTAAAGAGGCACAACATATTCGCAATACATTAGCCCATGCTTCAGTAGATGGAATAGATGATGAAACTTGTTATAGATATGTAGATACTATCGAAAGATTGTTGAAAGCTTTTGAAACATCTCAAGACAAACTTGCAATAGTAAGCAACCAGAAAAAAGTACTTTTCAATAAATTAGCAAGCCCTGCTTCACCAATAAACACAAAGGCTAAATCTTTGCCTTCCCAATCCCCTTTAGCTAAAGCAAAACTCCGAGTAAATACTAAGCCATTTCTAACTAAGAATTTTCCTGAGTTTTTAAAATACAAGATAACAGCAAGCCGAATGTATGAAAAAAATGAAAAGAAAAACTATCTTGATAATTGGTGGTTTAATTTTTCTGAGGATAATTTAAAGTCAAATGAGTTTATTATTTTGGTTGGCGCACTGGACTACGAAAACAAAAACTTTCGAGTATTTAAAGTTCCTACAGCATTTCTGTTAAAGAACTTTGATAAAATTGATAGTGACAAAAATGGTTGGATAAATCTTTATATTCACAGTGTAGATTTGATTGACCTAAGAAACAGCAATAACTTGTCATTCCGTGAGTTTGCAATAAATTAAGCTATAACAGACTTTTAACATTGATTTTTGCTGGGTTTTACTTTCGCTCTACCCAGTCCAAATATAATTAACAAATTTATAAAAAACAGACCTGCATTATGGAAAAAACCTACTCTCCGCATTCAATCGAACAACGCTGGTATCAAACTTGGGAAGAACGAGGCTATTTTGCCCCCAGTGCTGAGGGTGAGTCGTACTGCATTATGATTCCGCCGCCGAATGTCACCGGCAGCCTGCATATGGGTCATGCGTTTCAGGACACCATTATGGATGCCTTGATCCGTTATCATCGGATGCAAGGCCGTAGCACTCTTTGGCAAGCAGGAACGGACCATGCGGGGATTGCCACGCAAATGGTGGTGGAGCGTTTAGCCAATGCCGAAGGTAAAAGCCGTCATTATTACGGACGCGAGGCGTTCGTAGAAAAAATCTGGGAATGGAAAAAACAGTCCGGCGGCACGATTACTCAGCAATTGCGGCGAATGGGCTCTTCTTTAGACTGGAATCGCGAACGCTTTACCATGGACGATGGCATGTCCGATGCGGTGCAGGAAGTATTTATCCGTCTCTATGAAGAGGGACTGATTTATCGCGGCAAACGTTTGGTAAATTGGGATCCGGTTTTGCACACCGCAGTCTCTGATCTGGAAGTACTATCCGAAGAAGAAAATGGATTTATGTGGCATATCCGTTATCCGCTTTCCAACGGCACCGGCCATTTAATTGTCGCCACCACCCGCCCGGAAACCATGCTTGGTGATGCGGCGATTGCGATTCACCCCAGTGATGAGCGCTATAAACATTTAATTGGCGAACTGGTGGAAATTCCCCTGACCGGGCGTTTCATTCCCATTATTGCCGACGACTATGTTGATCCTGAATTTGGAACAGGCTGCGTAAAAATCACTCCTGCCCACGATTTTAATGATTATGAAGTCTGGCTTCGGCATCGTGACAGTTCGGCGATTGCCAATTTACCGCACGGCGGTTTGATTAATATTTTCACGGTTGATGCCACCATTCGCAACAATGATAGTGACGAACATAATCTGATTCCACAGCTGTATCATGATTTGGAGCGGTTTACTGCCCGCAAACAAATTGTTGATGATTTAAAAGCCCTGAATCTGTTGGAAAAAGTTGCAGATCATAAATTGATGGTGCCGCGTGGCGACCGTTCCGGCACCGTGATTGAGCCATTATTAACCGACCAATGGTATGTGAAAGTTGCGCCGTTGGCCAAACCGGCTATTGAGGCAGTAGAAAGCGGCGATATTAAATTTGTACCTGATAACTGGAAAAACACTTATTTTGAATGGATGCGCAATATTCAGGATTGGTGCATTTCCCGGCAAATCTGGTGGGGACATCGAATTCCGGCCTGGTATGACGAGCACGGCAATGTTTATGTGGGGCGTTCTGAATCGGCGATTCGGAAACAGCATAATCTGCCCTTTGACTACAGCTTAAAGCAGGACGAAGACGTGCTGGATACCTGGTTTTCTTCTGCGTTGTGGCCTTTTTCAACCTTGGGATGGCCGGATAAAACACCAGAACTGGCCAAACATTATCCAACCAGCGTGTTAGTGACCGGTTTCGATATTATTTTCTTCTGGGTTGCCAGAATGATTATGATGGGGCTGAAATTTCAGGGACAAGTGCCGTTTAAGGAAGTTTATATTCACGGCTTGGTGCGGGACGCCGAAGGCCAGAAAATGTCGAAATCCAAAGGCAACATTCTTGATCCGTTGGATATTATTGACGGCATTGATTTGGAAACGCTGGTTACCAAACGTACGGCGGGTATGATGCAGCCGCATCTGGCGAAAAAAATTGAGCTGGCCACCCGCAAAGAGTTTCCTGACGGCATTACTTCTCATGGCACCGATGCACTGCGCTTTACTTTTGCGTCGCTGGCTTCCACCGGTCGCGACATTCGCTTTGATTTGGCCCGCACTGAAGGCTACCGTAATTTCTGCAATAAGCTATGGAATGCGGCGCGTTATGTGTTAATGAATACAGAAGAACAGGATGTCGGATTGTCTGGGGTTTGTGAATATAGTCAAGTTGATCACTGGATTATTTCAAGACTCAATCAAGTGATTGGCGAAACTTGCCAGGCTATCGAAACTTACCGTTTTGACTTGGCTGCGCAATTACTGTACGAATTTACCTGGAATGAATACTGTGACTGGTATCTGGAACTGACTAAAGTTGCATTGCAATCCGACAATGAAGCCTTGCAGCGCGGCACCCGCAAAACCTTAGTAACTGTTTTAGAAAATATTCTGCGCCTGTTGCATCCTTTAATGCCCTTTATCACTGAAGAAATCTGGCAACGGGTTGCGCCGTTAGTTGGTATTTCGGCACCGACCATTATGTTGCAGCCTTATCCAAAAGCCGATGAAGCACAAATTCAGCATACCGCAATGGTTGAAGTTGAATGGTTGATGAAGTTTGTGTTGGGAGTGCGTAAAATCCGTGGCGAAATGAACATCGCCCCCGGAAAACTGCTACCGGTACTGGTGCAAAACGGCGCAATTAAAGATAAAGTTTCATTAGCGCATAATCGGATTTATCTGGAAAAAATCGCCCGACTGGAAAGTATTCACTGGCTGTCGCATGAAGAAACCGCACCAGAATCGGCAATGGCGTTAGTCGGTGAGATGAAGATTTTAATCCCGCTGGCCGGTTTAATTGACAAAGAGGCCGAACTGGCGCGGCTGGAAAAAGAAATCCAGAAAATCAATAAAGAGCTGCCACGCATTGTTGGCAAATTGAACAATCCTGGTTTTGTCGATAAAGCTCCAGCTGCGGTTCTTGAAGCAGAAAAAAACAAACTTGCGGCGCTAGAATCATCTTTGGCCAATCTTCAACAACAATTTGATAAGATAAAGGCCCTGTAAAAAATCTGCTGGATTCCTAAAAAGCAAGGGAATCCAGCCTTTAAAATCGGATAAACAGCCTGTAAAACTATTGTCAGCAACATTGATAGGAATTTTAAAAGCGCGTTTTAAACCAGAGTATCGAAATTGTTATGTTTACCCGTCAATGACTTGGACAATCCCATTATTTCATCTATAGTTAGCTTAAACTTTGAATACAGAACATCATCATGGCAACTGCACCTACAAAACCTGATTTACCGCTAAGCGGCTTAATGCGTAGCCTGATTCGCGAAGGCTATTTAAATGAAGTGGATGTACAAAAATACATGCAGGCGGCACTGACAGATAAAGTTCCGCTGATAAGCTACCTGGTGTCTAAAAAACTACTGGACGCGCAGATTATAGCAAATCATGCTTCACTGGAATTTGGGGTACCGCTGCTGGATTTGGATGCGATTGATTTGTCTACCTTGCCGATGACTCTGGTCACACCCAAACTGATTGAGCAGCATCACGTCTTACCTTTATTCAAACGGGGCAACAAACTTTATATTGCCACTTCCGACCCGGCCAATACGGTTGCGTTAAATGAAATAAAGTTCAACACCCGTCTTAATACCGAAGCGATTCTGGTAGAGGAAAATAAATTAGCCAAAGCTATCGAAAAAGCTCTGGATGCCTCAGATACCAGTATGTCAGGCTTGGATGATGATTTAGGCAATCTGGAGTTTGCCGATGAAGGTGAAGGTGACGGCGACATTCTTAATACCTCAGACCCTGATGACGCGCCAATTGTAAAATATGTAAATAAAGTCTTGCTGGATGCGATTAAAAAAGGCGTATCTGACTTACATTTTGAGCCTTACGAGAAAATATTTCGGATTCGGTTTCGTGGCGACGGTATGCTGTTTGAATACGACCGGAAACCGTTGGCAATTTGCGGACGACTAGTGTCGCGGATTAAGGTTATGTCCAAACTGGATATTGCTGAGCGTCGTGTGCCGCAAGACGGACGGATTAAGTTAAAGCTTTCCAAAACCAAGGCCATTGATTTTCGGATTAACACCTGTCCTACCCTGTTTGGCGAAAAAGTCTGTATGCGGATTCTCGACCCCAGCAGTGCTTCAATTGGGATTGAAAAATTGGGGTTTGAACCGGTGCAGCAAGAACTGTTTGTGCGTGCAATTAATCGGCCATATGGTTTGGTGTTGGTAACAGGGCCTACCGGTAGCGGTAAAACGGTATCGCTCTATACCGGTTTAAACATGATTAACACCATAGACCGCAATATTTCCACTGCTGAAGACCCGGTTGAGATTACTGTGGAAGGGATTAACCAGGTCAACGTTAACCCCAAAGCCGGCTTAACCTTTGCCTCAGCATTAAAAGCCTTCCTGCGGCAAGACCCTGATGTCATCATGATCGGGGAGATTCGGGATATCGAAACCGCCAGTATCGCGGTAAAAGCAGCGCAAACCGGACATATGGTGTTATCAACCCTGCATACCAACGATGCGCCGCAAACCATTAACCGGTTAATGCAAATGGGCCTGGAGCCTTTCAACATTGTTGCAGCAGTAAACTTGGTAATGGCGCAACGGTTAGCACGGCGTCTATGCAATGCCTGCAAGGCTAAAGCCGATTATCCTGATGAGTTTTTGTTGCATTTCGGTTTTACACCTCAGCAATTGGAAGGATTAACAATTTATAAGGCGGTGGGTTGCGACCAATGTAACGAGGGTTACAAAGGCAGGGTTGGTATGTATCAGGTTATGCCGATGACAGAAAGACTAAAAGCCTTGATTTTAGCAAAAGGGAATGCCATGGAAATTGCTGCCTTATCTATAGAGGAAGGGGTAAATGACTTAAGAAGGTCTGGTATTTTGAAAATCATGCAAGGCATTACCACCATAGAAGAAGTTGATCGAGTGACTGAGGAATAATCATGGCTGCTACCGCTAAAGAGAAAGAAAAAGAAGGCCCTATTGATTTTATCTGGGAAGGCAAAGATAAAAAAGGGGATCCTGCTAAAGGCGAAGTGACAGCCCTGACGGAAGCGGCGGCACGTGCTGATCTGCGTAGCATGGGCGTTCGGGTTATCAAGATAAAACCCAAACCAAAACCTCTGTTTGCCAGCAAGGCTCAACCGATAACAACGCAGGATATTTCCATTTTTGCCCGGCAAATTGCCACGATGATGCAAGCCGGCGTGCCTTTGGTGCAGTCGTTCGATATTATCGGTAAAGGACATGACAACGCCAGCATGGGTGACATGATTATGGCAATTAAGGCTGATGTTGAGGGCGGGGATACCTTTGCTGAATCATTAAGAAAAAGGCCGCTTTATTTTGATGATTTATTCTGTAATCTGGTGGCAGCCGGTGAACAGGCGGGGATTCTGGAAGGCTTACTTGCCAAAATTGCCTCCTATAAAGAAAAGTCCGAATCCATGCGCAAGAAAGTTAAAAAGGCTTTAACTTACCCGATTGCGGTATTGGTGGTGGCTTTTATTGTTACTGCGATTTTGCTGATTTTCGTGGTGCCGGTATTTGACTCCATGTTCAAAGGCTTTGGTAAGGAATTGCCTGCTTTTACCCAAATGGTAGTGGCTATGTCAGGCTGGATGCAGGAAGAATGGTGGAAAGTGGTCGGTGGCATTTTTATTGTGGTAAAAACCTGGAAGTTTGTGTTTGTCAGATCTGAAAAGTTCCGGCAGATGGTAGACAGAGCCCTGCTGCAAGCCCCCATTTTTGGGCAGATTATTTATAAGTCCGCGTTAGCCCGTTTTGCGCGGACTTTAGGCACCATGTCAGCAGCCGGTGTGCCGTTAGTGGAAGCACTGATATCGGTAGCTGGAGCGTGTGGCAATATCGTGTTTTTCGATGCGGTAATGCAAATGCAAGTTGATATTTCATCGGGGCAAAGGCTGCAATTCTCTATGGAACAAGCGAAAATTTTCCCGAATATGATGATGCAAATGGTCGCAATTGGCGAAGAATCAGGTCGAGTTGACAGTATGCTGGAAAAAGTGGCCGATTTTTATGACGAAGAGGTTGATAACTTGGTTGATAATATGAGTGCCTTGATGGAGCCGTTCATTATGGTGGTGCTGGGAACTCTGATTGGCGGTTTGATTGTGGCGATGTATTTGCCTATTTTCGCGATGGGCGAAGCGGTAGGCTAACAATAACCGTGCAAAACCTTTGTTAAAAGCTAACTTTATTATCGGCACATATTAAAAAACTCTATGCAAGAACTTTCTGTTTTTCTCTCTGATCCACTGCTATTGACCATTTTGTGCACTATTGTCGGCTTGATGGTGGGCAGCTTCCTTAATGTGGTGATTTATCGGCTGCCAATTATGATGGAACGCGGCTGGCGTTGCGACTGTAAAGAGTTTCTTGGTCTTGAACCCGATAATACTGACAGCGAACCATTTAACTTGTTCCTGCCTTTGTCGCGTTGTCCGCACTGCAAAACCGCTATCAAGCCCTATCAAAATATCCCAGTTTTCAGTTATCTGTTTTTAAAAGGCAAATGTGCACAATGCGGAGAGCCGATTTCCTTGCGCTATCCCTTAATAGAAGCTTTTACCGGTTTATGTTCGGCAATTGCTGCCTACCATTTTGGATATGGCATAGAACTGGTTTTTGCCTTGTTGCTAACCTGGGCTTTAATTACTTTAAGTTTTATTGATATTGACAAACAACTGTTGCCCGACTCTATTGTTCTGCCGTTATTATGGTTAGGGTTGTTGATGAGCCTGTTTCATATCTATACCGACCCTGTTAACAGCATTATCGGCGCAGTGGCAGGCTACATGTCATTGTGGATGGTCTATCATCTGTTTAAAATCGTAACCGGCAAAGAAGGCATGGGTTATGGCGACTTTAAATTGCTGGCATTATTTGGAGCATGGATGGGCTGGCAGTTCTTACCGATGATTATACTATTGTCCTCATTGGTCGGAGCAGTTATCGGCGTTTCAATGGTCGTTTTTGGCGACCGCGACCATAATGTGCCGATTCCCTTCGGACCTTATCTGGCAGCAGCTGGCTGGCTGGCACTGCTCTGGGGCAATGATATTATCAATCTCTATTTGGCGGCGGCTGGTTTACAGCCATAATGCTGAAAATTGGCTTAACCGGTGGCATTGGCTCCGGTAAATCAACTGCAACAGAGCTTTTTGCCAGTTTTGATGTGCCAGTCATTGATGCTGACCTTATTGCCCACCAACTCTCACAACCTGAACAATCCGCTTTTCAAAATATTGTGCAATGTTTTGGAAAGGAAATCCTCAATATTGATGGCTCGTTAAATCGGAGTAAATTAAGAACCATAGTTTTTTCTGAACCAGAAAAAAAGTGGCAGCTGGAAAGTCTGCTGCATCCTTTGGTTTATGCCGAAATTGCCACTCAAATTAGCCAGCTTAACGCCGCATATTGCATTATTTCTATTCCGTTATTGGTGGAAACCTATGCCATCAATCCGTTGAAACTAAATCGGGTTTTAGTGGTTGATTGTCCGGTTGAATTGCAAATCGAGCGAGTCAAAAACAGAAGTCAGCTTAATGATTCAGAAGTTCACGCCATTATTGCCGCACAAGCTTCAAGAGAACAGCGGCTGGCAATTGCAGATGATATTATTGATAACTCAAAATCAGCTAAACACCTTGCAGAACAGGTTAAAAATCTGCACAATTCATACCTTTTGTTAAGTTCAGCTTAGGATAGATTTATTTGTGAATACCCAAACCACCTACGAATTTCCGCTTAATGAGCGGATGCGGGTTTTTATGCGCCTGGAGCATCTTTTTATTCAGCTCAAGCATTTTTAGGCGGAAGTTCAGCGTTGGATAAACGCGCTGTGATGACGACACTAATTGATATATTGTCAATTTTTAGTCGCAATAATTTAAAGTCCGAATTGCTGATAGAAATTGAGCGTTTATCAAGAGTGCTTGGAATTGTTGCCAGCAGCCCTGAGGTTGATACCAAAAAATTACAGGATATGCTGCGTAAACTAGAGGAGACTAAAAATAATCTTTATGCCAGCAGCGGAAAAGTGGGGGGAAAATTAATCAGTAATAATTTATTTCAATGTGTGTCACAACGAAGTGCCATTCCTGGCGGCAGTTGTTCGTTTGATTTGCCGGCTTTTCATTATTGGTTGATGCAAGATGAAGCCGTGCTGGCAAAACAGCTGGATGAGTGGATCAAGCCATTTTTGGAAATTCATGAGGCAATAGAGCTGGTGCTGAATTTTATTCGCCAAAGCAATGATCCAACCGAGGAAGTTGCCAAAGGTGGTTTTTTTCAGTTATCACTGCCTTTGGAAGTGAACGAATCCGTGCAGTTATTGCGGGTGCAAGTCGAGAAAACAACCCCCTATTTCGCTGAAATTAGCGGTGGAAAACATCGTTTCACCGTGCGTTTCATGTCGCTGGGACTGGATAGTGATCGTCCCGTCCAAACCAATCGCGATGTGCCGTTCCTGTTAACCTGCTGTCAAATGTAATGCCGACAACAACTCCAGTGTCGAATGCCCTGTTGTTTTAGGCTTTAATAGTTTTATCAAGCAGCCGTTTTTTCACCGGCTGATAGCAGATTATTTTCAGCGATTAACCCAAGCTCTCCAGTGCAGAGATAATCCAAAATTTGTTGTTTAACTTTATTTAAATGCTCGTACCAAGCAAAAATTGGGTTTGGTTTGAGAATTACAGTTTGCGCACTTCCTGCCTTTTGCGAATCACTGATGAAATCGTCACCCCGGTAGCCACCAAGCCAATCAAAATCGTCGAAACTGCATTAATCTGCGGCGTAACGCCCAAGCGCATCTGACTAAAAATCTTCATTGGCAAAGTCGTTGCGCCGGGGCCGGTGGCAAAGCTGGAAATCACCAAATCATCAAGCGACAAAGTAAACGACAACAACCACGCCGACACCACCGCCGGCATAATCACCGGCAGGGTAATCAGAAAAAAGGTTTTCAGCGGCGGACAGCCCAAATCCATGGCCGCTTCTTCAATCGAGCGGTCAAAACTGCTCAGGCGCGATTGAATCACCACCGCGACATAGCACATCGAAAACGTGGTATGCGCTAACGTCACAGTCCAATAGCCTCTGTCGACTGATATGGTGATAAACATCAACAACAACGACAATCCGACAATCACCTCCGGCATTACCAGCGGCGCGTAAATCATGCCATTAAATAAAATGCGACCGGTAAAATTGCCAAACCGGGTTAAAACCACGCCTGCGATTGTGCCTAAAATCGTTGCCAGCGTTGAAGCCACCAGTCCAACTTGCAACGTCACTTTGGCTGCATCCAGCAGTTCTTCGTTTTGCCACAATTCGCCATACCATTTGCTGGAAAAGCCGCTCCATACCGTTACCAACCGCGATTCGTTAAAGCTGTAAATCACCAACAGCAAAATCGGAATATATAGAAAGGCATAGCCGATAATCAGTGAAACTACGTTAAACGTAGAAAAAGATTTGTTCACACCGCACCTTTCGCCTGAGTCCTTTGAAACCACATAATCGGCGCAACCAGAATCAACAGCAACACCACCGCCGCCGCTGAAGCCAACGGCCAGTCACGGTTATTAAAAAACTCTGTCCACAAGGTTTTGCCTATCATCAAGGTCTCTGAACCGCCTAATAAACTCGGAATCACAAATTCACCGACCGCCGGAATAAACATCAGCAAACAACCGGCAATCACGCCCGGCATAGACAACGGCACCGTGATTTTCCAGAAAGCCTGCATCGGCGTACAACCCAAATCCGCCGCAGCCTCCAACAAGCTCACATCCATTTTTTCCAGATTCGCATACAGCGGCAACAACATAAACGGCAGATATGAATACACCATGCCGATATACACCGCAACATGCGTGTGCAAAATATGCAGCGGCTCATTAATTACGCCCAGCCACAACAGGAAATGATTTAAAAAACCCTCGGTTTTCAAAATGCCAATCCAGGCATAAACCCGAATCAAAAACGAAGTCCAGAACGGCAAAATCACCAGCATCACCAGCGTTGACTGATAACGTTTTGGCGCTTTTGCCATGCCATAAGCCACCGGATAAGCGACCAGCAACGCCATACTGGTGGCAATGGTGGCAATTTTCACACTGCTTAAATAAGCTTTCCAATACAGCGGGTCTTCGGTTAAAAAAAGGTAATTGCGCAAAAACAGGATGATACGCAAATGCCCGTCCTGCGCATATTCGACTAGCTCGGTATAAGGTGGAATGGCGAGGCGGGTTTCGGCAAAGCTGAGTTTGAACACAATCAGAAACGGCAGCAGGAACAGCAACAGTAACCATAGATAAGGAATCGCAATCACAAAAGTTCGCCCGCTCAGGTTTAAGCGATTCCGCCATGTTGATAAAAAATCGATTCGATTCATTTCGTGTTCCGGTTAATGCCGCATTGCCATTGCCGCATCCGCCGCCCAGGAGACATAAACCCGGTCATTCCAGCTAATATCGGCTTCAGGGCTACGAGTGCGGTTAGTCCACTGCACCCGAACCATTTTGCCATTATCCAAGCGCACCACAAACACTGACAGATTGCCTAAATAGGCAATATCCCAGACTTCACCAGTGAGCATGTTTTCGCCGGTTTTTTCCGGCGCGGTTCTGCTAATGCGCATTTTTTCCGGGCGAATTCCGATCCACAAGGTTTCCCCCACTGCGGCATTGACGCTGCGCCCAGTGCAAATAGGCAGGTCGATACCGGCTACCCTAAACGTAGCGCGGTCGGTTTCCACGGTTTCCAGCTGTGCTGCAAACAGATTAATTGCGCCGATAAATTCGGCAACGTGGCGGGAATTGGGGTACTCATAAATATCGGCGGGCGTTGCCACTTGCGCCAGTTGGCCCTGCTCCATCACCGCAACCCGTGATGAAACGGTCATGGCTTCTTCCTGGTCATGGGTAACGATAATGAACGTCACCCCCAAATTTTCCTGAATGGTCATTAATTCAAAGCGGGTTTCTTCGCGCAGTTTTTTATCCAGCGCCCCTAACGGCTCATCCAACAATAACAGCTTCGGATTTTTGGCCAGACTGCGTGCCAAAGCCACCCGCTGCTTTTGGCCGCCGGACAGTTGTTCCGGTTTGCGTTTGCCGAATCCCTGCAACTTGACCAACGCCAGCATTTGTTCAACTCTGGCCTGAATATCCGCTTTCGCCATCCGGTCCTGTTTCAGGCCAAAAGCAATGTTTTGTTCAACGCTTAAATGCGGAAACAAAGCGTAAGACTGAAACATCATGTTTATCGGGCGGCGATACGGCGGCACGTTCGACATATCCTCACCATCGATAACAATCCGCCCCGCATCCGGGGTTTCAAAACCGGCCAGCATCCGCAGCAAAGTAGTTTTGCCGCAACCGGACGGCCCCAGCAGCGAGAAAAACTCGCCTTCATAAATTGTCAGGGAAATATTGTTGATGACCACGATGTCATCAAACGTTTTGCTAAGATTTTCAATGCGGACAAACGGTTTCTTATCCGGCTGATTCCACGGTGCCCAGGTTTGACGAACTTGCGAATTTATTTCAGGCATTTTGCAAACAGTGAATTTAAAGTGCCGATTATTGGCCGGTGACAACGCGCGTCCAAATCCGGGTCAAAACCCGTTGCACTCTCATGCTGTAAGGAGAAATGGTATAGAGCCGCGCCATCACCGTCTCGGCGGGATAAATCGCCGGGTTATTGATGACAGCTGGATTTAAAAATGTTTGCGACGCTTTATTGCCGTTCGCATAACTGACGTAATTTGAAACTGTGGCAATAATTTCAGGACGCATCATATAGTTAATAAAGCGGTGGGCATTGTCAGAATGCGGAGCATCGGCGGGGATTGCCATTTGATCTGCCCAAATCATCGCACCTTCATCAGGAACCAGATAATTGATTTCCACACCTTTGCCCGCTTCAATGGCCCGATTTCGCGCCTGCAAAATATCGCCGGAATAACCCACCGCCAGACAAATGTCGCCATTCGCCAACGCATCAATATATTCTGAGGAGTGAAATTTTTGCACGAACGGACGAATCGCCATTAACACTGCTTCAGCTTTAGCAATCACGGCAGAATTCTTACTGTCAGGATTTTCGCCTAAGTAATTCAGAGCCGCTGGAATGATGTCATTGGCAGAATCCAGCACTTGCACACCGCAATCGGCAAATCTGGCGAGAATTTTCGGATCAAAAAACAGTTTCCAGGAGTTCAATGGCGCATTCGGCAAACGCTGTTGCAGTTTTTTGACGTTGTAACCAATGCCAACAGTTCCCCACATATAATTTATTGAATAAGCGTTATCAGGGTCGTAAGCGGCAGTACGTTTGCTGATGGCTTGCCACATATTGCCTAAGTTGCCGAGTTTGGCTTTATCCAGTTTTTGATAAACGCCGGCCTGAATCTGTCGGCTTAAAAAATCAGCGGTCGGCACCACCACATCATAATTCGAGTGTCCCGCCAGCAGCTTGGTTTCCAGCACGTCATTGGAATCATAAACATCATAAACCACTTTGATGCCGGTTTCGGCGGTGAATTGTTTCAGAATTTCCCGGTCAATATAATCCGACCAGTTGTAAACGTTGACCAGTTTTTCATCAGGCGGATTTGCACAGCTGATTAAAGTTAAACTCAACAACAGCAAAACGGCTTTAAGCAAAATTTTCAGCCCGTTTTTTTAAACAGTCTTATCAGCTGATGAACGGCCATTATTCGCACGTCGTGACTCGCCCAGCAGCAGCGGTATAAAACCTAACAAGATGCCGCCAATCCCCATCACATTGGTGATAACATCAAACGTTGGAATGCTATATAAGGCAATGAACACCATGAACAGTGCAGCCAGTAAAGGCCAGAGCACATAGGAAACAGCATTGTTAATGCCAGCTTTTAATTTATTGCGGTAATGCCAGGCGCAGGCAAAACCGGCCAGACTCATATAGAAACAGATTTGAAAACCAATCGCGAGAATTGAGCTTTGCAAAATGATTTTCACTGAGGGCATATAGGAAGAACTGAACAGCAACAGCACGCCTAAAAACCAGATTACAAAAGTTGCCACCCAAGGGGTTTGCCACTCAGGGTGAATCTTGGCATAACGCGGGTGCAGCATTTCATCACGCGCCATTGCAAACATGCTGCGGCTAAATTGTAAAATCTGGGTTTCAATGGTGCCGACGGTGCTAAGAATGGTAGAAAGCACCGCCAGATAATTCCACGGCGTTGGAAACAGTTTGTTGGCTATCGCGTAGAGCACGTTGGTATTGGCCTCGGCAATCTCGGCATCGGTCAACACTATCAGCACCACAATCATCATGATGATGAAGAACAGAATCAAATTAATCATCGCCCAAAACGCCCCTTTTCCGGCCGGGTGCATGGCATCTTCTTCGCCCTCTTTGGTCTCTTCGCTCAGGTTCATGGTGACATCCCAGCCCCAGTAAAAGAAAATCGCGGTTAAAGCGCCGGTGGCGAACAGTTGCGGCGTAAATGAAAACGGCGAAAACCAGATTAATGACGGGACGTGCGCGGGTTTATCGCCATATTCAACAAAGGCGGCAATCAGCAGCGCGAAAATGACGATGGTTTCAAGTGCGGTCAAAATCATCTGGGTATAGCTGGCATGTTTGATACCTTTGGTGACCACAACCGTCACCAAAGTCAGCCAGATTGCCGCCGTTACCGTCACCCAGGTAGTGCTTTCTACCAGCTCAGGAGCAATAAATACCAAGGTTGAGGTCGCCGCCGGTATTGTTGCCGAAACCATGAAAAATATCGATGCCACCAGCAATCCCCAACCGGCAAAAAAACCCCATTTTTTCCCAAATACATGACCTACCCAAGCATAGGCCGCGCCAGCGTGCGGGGTAATTTTGCTGAGATGGATAAAGGCCAGCATAATGCCAAACATAATCAGGCCGCAGTAAAACACACTGCCTACCGACAGTGTGCCAACCGAAGCGACAATAGCTGCTGTAGTCACTGCTACGCTGAAGGCCGGTGCCGTGCCGGCAATCCCCATGACTGCGGATTCAAGGGTATTGAGTGAATTTTTTGCTAGGTCTGTTGTTTCTGACATGGTGTCGTTGAGATTATGAGTCTTTGGAAATTCAAATAAGTGTTTGCTCTGTTATCACTTTTCGTGCGTAAAATTAAGGTGCTTCATGCTGCAAATGCTAATCTACCGGCAACAAAGTACGCCTTTATTGAGCCGCTTTAGTGTAGCCACTTCACTTAAAAATGGCTATAGATTTGCTCAAGTTGATGAGTCTAGGATATGGCTAAAAAACGACCTCCCGATTTCTAAATCAAGCGTTCGGCTTGGGTTTATCGAAAGGGTATTGCGGCTCGACAAAGCTCAGCATGAGCGGATTTTTGTTTTGTGCAGACTCGCATTTTTCCGGCAAAACTAATAGTCCGACAAGGTTTTCGGCGGAATCGCCGCCCGCAACGCATTCAATACCGCCAGCACATCAATAATTTCCTGTGCAATTGCACCTGCCACCGGGGTCAAATAACCAAATCCGGCAAAAATCATCCCCACCACACTCAACGCCATTCCGCCCACTGCAGACTGCAAGGCAATTGAGCGCATTCTGGCGCCGATGTGCAGCAGTTCATCCACTTTTGACAGCGAACTGGTCATAATCACCGCATCCGCAGATTCGGCAGTAATATCACTGTTTTTGCCAAAGGCAATACCAATAGTGGCAGCGGTTAAAGCCGGCGCATCGTTAATGCCATCGCCTAAAAACACAGTTTTGGCTTTGGCGGTTTCCTCACGCACCAGTTGCAGCTTTTGCTCCGGGCTTTGGCTGAAATAAACATGCTCAATCCCGACCCTTTCCGCCAAATAGCGCACTTCCGATTCCCGGTCGCCGGAAACCAGCATCACCCGGTCAAATAAATGATTCGGTTGCAAATGGTTGATAAAGTCAGAACTGTCGCTGCGCACTTCATCGCGAAACTGCAAGGTTGCTGCGTAATCATCGTTGATTAACACAATACATTCCAGACCGCCGCACAGCTCCGGCAATAAAGTTTCAGCAGCCGTCGGCAAGGTTAAAAAGTGTTTGCGGCTGGTGATTTGAATTCGTTTTCCCGCCACGTCGCCAACTAAACCGGTACCGGGCTGCTCTTTAATGTCCGCCACATCCAGCAAAGTTAGGGAAGCTTGTTCAGCTGCTTTCAAAATGGCATGAGACAAAGGATGTTTGGAATAATGTTCCAGACTGGCGACCAGCGTTAAAACTTCGGCTTCAGTAAAATTTGCTGTCGGAATTAATCCCGTTAAGGAAGGGCGACCGTAAGTTAAAGTGCCGGTTTTGTCGAAAATTGCGGTACGGCAAGTGCCGATGGTTTCCAGAATCGCCGGATTTTTGATGATGATTTCCCGTTTCGCTGCCAGTGAAATCGAGCTGATAATGGTCACCGGAATACCGATTAATAACGGGCAAGGGGTGGCAATCACCAGCACCGCCAAAAACCGGACCTCATCGCCGCTATAAAACCAGGCCAGCAAAGCCAGAATAACCGCTATCGGCGTGTAAAGTGCGCCGAGCTGGTCACCCAGTCTGCGTAAATGCGGGCGATGTTGTTCAGAAGAACGCATTACTTCCATGATTTTGGCGTAGCGCGAATCAATCGCCAGTTTGTCGGCGCGAATCAGCAACGCCGACTCGCCGTTAATCGCCCCAGACAACACTTGCGAACCGCAGATTTTCGACATCATATACGGTTCACCGGTTAAATAGGACTCGTCCATGGTGCCGGAGCCCTCCTGCACCGTACCGTCTACCGGACAAATTTCATGCGGCAGAATCAGCAGCATATCGCCGATGTTGACCTGCTCGGTGTCGATGTCAGCTAATTTGTCGCCGGTTTTGCGATGAGCGATGGATGGCATTCGCTTGGCCAGCGCTTCCAGCACTGACGAGGCTTTGCGCACCGCATAGGATTCCAATACCGCGCCACCGGATAACATCAGCACCACCAGGCTGCCTGCCAGATATTCATCCAGCCATACCGCAGTGACAATCGAAAGTGCTGCCAATAAATCTGCGCCTAAATTGCCCTGCAATAACTTTACCGTTAGTTCATAAACCAACGGCAAACCGCCCAGAATTAAAACCGTGATTAATGGCAAATCAAAGCGCGACAGCTGATAACTGAATTGGCCGCTGTAGAGATTAGCCGTCGCTGAAGTTAAATCGCTTTGAAATGTCAGAGTGTAGAGTTCATCGTTGATGGCCAGACCGTAGCGCAATACCAGATAAATTCCAATGCCGAACAGGCTTAGCAGGGCACTTTTGCCTTCGCTGCTGATGGTCTTTTTAGCGGTTTTTTTTGATGTGGTCATGTTGGTATTTTTGGATGGAAAATAGCAATTTTAGGCAGCAAATATTTACGCATCAGTGTCAATGTAAAGCCCAAATGAAGATGAATCTCAGTCGGAGTTTAGGAGGGAAGGCTCGTTTTTGGAAACGATATTGGAATAATTTGCGGTGAACAAGCTATTTTGCCCACCGGAAACAGATTTTGATTAGGCCTTTTTTAGTTTTAATTTAATCAAATGCACACGGCGACTGTCTGAGCGCAGGATTTCAAAGCGAAATTTGCCGATTTCCCACTTTTCGCCCTTTTTCGGCAAATGTCCCAGTTCATGGGTAATCAAACCGCCGATAGTATCAAACTCGCCGTCGTGAATATCGGCTGAAAAATGTTCATTAAACTCTTCAATCGGGGTAATGGCTTTTAAAATGAATTCGCGGTCACTGCGCTGGGAAATAAACTCCTCTTCATGTTCTGCATCATCATGCTCATCTTCAATTTCACCGACAATTTGCTCTAACACATCTTCAATAGTGACCAAGCCTGCCGCCATGCCGTATTCATCCACCACAATCGCCATGTGATTGCGTTCAGTGCGAAATTCTTTCAGCAACACGTTCAGTCGTTTGCTTTCAGGGACAATATAGGCAGGGCGCATAATGTCGCGTACCGTGAGTTTTTTCCCATCAAACAAATGTGCCAGCAAGTCTTTGGCAATCAACACCCCAACCACTTTGCTTTTGTCATCTTCAATCACCGGAAAACGCGAGTGGGCAAACTCAATCACCAGCGGCAAAATGGTTTCCAGCTCGGCTTCTTCGGGGATTGCCACCATTTGCACCCGTGGAATCATAATGTCCCGCACCCGCATTTCTGCGACTTGCAGCACCCCTTCCATCATCGAAAGTGCGTCAGAGTCGAGCAGGCGTTTTTCCTGCGCGTCTTTTAAAATATCTAATAATTCGTCTTGATCCTGAACTTCTCCGGTTAAAAGTTGTCCTAAACGGCTGATCCAACTTTTATGCGGAGTGTGACTACTTGGAGGTTTATCGTCGTTCATTTTGTCTATTTATTCCTGATACGGATTAGGGATGTTTAATTGTTTTAAGATGTTTATTTCTTTGGCTTCCATTTCGTCGGCTTCCGTCTCGTCGAGATGGTCATAACCGCGTAAATGCAGCACACCGTGAATCACCAGATGCGCCCAGTGATGTTCTATCGGTTTGTGCTGTTCCAAGGCTTCTTTTGCCACCAGCGGCGCACAAATGACCAAATCGCCCAACAGGTTCAGCGGGATGCCGTCCGGCACTTCAAATTCAAAGCTGAGGACATTGGTTGGGCCGCTTTTGCCGCGATATTCTTGATTTAACTGGGCACTTTCTTCTTCGTCAACCAGACGAATCACCACTTCAAATTCTTTGTCCTGATCTGCCAGAGCGGCATCAATCCAGGTTTGAAATTGCGCTTCGCCGGGCAAGTCAGCCGCAGTGGTTTCTATTTGCAGTTCCAGTTGATTCATGATGACGGATGCTTTTTATCATATAACTCATACGCCGCGACAATGCGCTGCACCAATGGATGCCTGACCACATCACGCACCCCGAAAAAGGTAAAGCTGATGCCGTCCACCTCTTTTAACACTTCCAGAACGTGGGTGAGTCCTGACAGCTTTGCACTGGGCAAATCTATTTGGGTGACATCGCCGGTCACCACCGCAGTTGAGCCAAAACCAACCCGGGTCAGAAACATTTTGATTTGTTCGGTGGTGGTGTTTTGCGCCTCATCCAGAATGATAAAGGCATCGTTCAAAGTTCTGCCGCGCATGAAAGCCAGCGGTGCGATTTCAATAATATTGTGCTCAATCAGTTTTTCCACCCGATCAAAGCCTAGCATTTCGTATAAGGCATCGTAAAGCGGGCGTAAATAGGGGTCAACTTTTTGTGCCATGTTGCCGGGTAAAAAGCCCAGTTTTTCACCCGCTTCCACTGCCGGACGTACCAGAATAATCCGCCGGACTTTCTCGGTTTGCAAGGCTTCCACAGCACAGGCCACCGCCAGATAGGTTTTGCCGGTTCCAGCCGGGCCAACGCCAAAATTAATATCGTGGGTGAGAATCTTGGTTAAATAATCCTGCTGGTTTTTACCGCGTCCGCGAATGGTGCCGCGCTTGGTTTTAATCGCAATCGGTTCAATCGGATCGACAAATTCCTCCACCGCCACCGGTTCCGTCAAAATCTGGTCGATGGTGGCATCCTGCATGGCAAGATGTACCAGTTCAGGAGTGATTTGCTCAGTCGCCGCCGTTTTGAACAGATTTTCCATCACCGCACAGGCCGCTTTCACCGCCGGTTCAAAACCGTTGACATCAAATTCATGGCCGCGATTGGCAATTTCCACCTGCAAACGCTGTTCGATTTGGCGTAAATGACTATCGCGCTCACCGCAAAAATTGGCCAGTCTGGCATTGTCATTCGGCATTAAAATGATATGTTGGGAAAAATGATTGAACCGATTCACAGGCTTTTCAGAATTAACAGGATTCACAGGCGACACTTGAGGTGGTTATTTTTTCAACAGACGAGGCTACCATTTTCCCGCGCAACGAATTCGGCAACGCTTCGGTGATTAATACATCCACAAACTGCCCTGCAAGGCGCGGATGGCCGATAAAATTCACCACCCGATTATTTTCGGTGCGGCCAGTGATATGCAACGGATTTTTTCTCGATACGCCTTCGACCAGAATCGACTGCACCGTGCCAACCATTGCCTCTGAAATCGCCATGGTCATTTCTTCGATGCGTTGTTTCAATCGCGCCAGACGCTCTTTTTTCACCTCTTCGCTAATATCATCCGGCAATTCTGCTGCCGGGGTGCCGGGTCTTGCGCTGTATAAAAAGCTGTAGGACAAATCAAAACCGATTTCTTCAATCAACGCCATGGTGTCTTCAAAATCTTCATCCGTTTCACCGGGAAAACCGACGATAAAATCTGAAGATAAACTGATACCCGGACGCACGGCTTTCATTTTTGCCATGGTTTCCAGATAATCGGCGCGGGTGTGGCCGCGTTTCATCGCCGCCAGCACATTATCGCTGCCGCTTTGCACCGGCAAATGCAGATGATTTACCAACTGCGGAATTTGCGCAAAGGCTTCGATAATGTCATCGGTAAACTCAATCGGATGTGAAGTAGTAAAACGAATCCGGTCGATGCCTTCTATCGCCGCCACATAATGCAACAACAGCGCAAAGCTGGCGATGTCACCGTCTGCCATTTCCCCCCGATAAGCATTGACGTTTTGCCCAAGTAAATTGATTTCCCGCACACCCTGTGCCGCCAATGTCGAAATCTCAGCCATGACATCTTCTAATGGCCGACTGATTTCCTCGCCGCGTGTGTAAGGCACTACGCAAAACGAACAGTATTTGCTGCACCCCTCCATTACTGAGACATAGGCTTTTGGCCCTTCGGCGCGCGGTTCCGGCAGGGAATCAAATTTTTCAATTTCCGGGAAGGAAATATCCACCACATGCTGCTGGCCGCTACGGGCCTGATTGAGCAATTCCGGCAAGCGGTGCAAGGTTTGCGGCCCAAACACAATATCCACATACGGGGCACGTTTTTGGATTGCCGCGCCTTCCTGACTGGCAACGCAGCCACCAACGCCAATAATCATGTCCGGGCGTTTTTTCTTCAGTTTGCGCCAGCGGCCCAGAGCGGAAAAAACCTTTTCCTGGGCTTTTTCGCGAATCGAGCAGGTATTGAGTAATAACACGTCGGCTTCTTCAGGAATTTCGGTGATTTCCATGCCGTGTGAAGCGATGAGCACATCCCGCATTTTGTCGGAATCGTATTCATTCATTTGGCAGCCGTTAGTTTGGATATAGAGTTTTTGCGTCATATTTTGCTTAAAAAATTTACCTTCAACACACTGCAAAAAACAGTGGCAAGCTATAAAGTATCAGGGGCGAAGCGAATCTTGGACCTGATAATATGTGGCTGATTATATCGTGAAACAAGTGCAAACAAGTAATTTTCATTAGGGTAAAAATTGCAGTGAAAACGCAGAATTTGCACCAACTTGAAGGCGAGCCGACTTGATGATGACGGCGAATATAATCGCTGAACTCTTTTATTGCGCTAAAATAGTTTGGCGTCATTTAAAATTTCAGCAATCCTCCGGCCGGATAATCTTGATTCCAATCCCATGCTTATACTTCACAGCGCCGCAAACAGCGAACAATTACTCGCCGATCTTATCGACACCCTGAAAAATCAACCGTTGAAAACAGTTTTCGCCCAGGAAGCGTTTCTGGTGGCAAGTTCTGGCATGGAGCGCTGGCTGTCGCAACAGCTGGCACAGCAGTTTGGGGTATTTGCCAATTATCAGTTTTTGCTGCCGGAACCTTTTTTCAGACAGCTGGCGCGAAAAATAGACAGCAGTTTGCACAATCCTGATTTTGATGCCGAACTGATGTTATGGCGGCTGGAAGGTTTGCTGCATGAGATAGACGATGCGGTTTTTCTGCCCATCAAACAATATCTCAGCGGCGAAAATAACGGCGTTAAACGTTATCAGCTGGCAACACAACTGGCGCGGCTGTTTCAAAACTATCAATTGCTGCGCCCTGAGTTACTGGCGAACTGGCAGCAGGGCTTCTTGCAAACCCAAAACTCAGCCGAATCTTGGCAGCAAGCCTTGTGGCAAAAAATCACCGCCCAATGCGGTGAAGCTCATCAAGGGTTGTTGTGGCAGCAGGCGATAGATAAACTGAAACACAGTTCGGCAGAGGCGCTGAAATATCAATTGCCGCAGCGGTTGTTTGTGTTTGCAGTCAGCAATTTGCCACCTTTGTGGTTAGCGTTTTTAAACGCCATTGCCGCCCATTGTGAAGTGCATTTTTACTGGCTGAATCCGTTACCGGCTCTGGAAAGCAATGCCGCAACCCTGCATCCGTTATTGGCCAGTTTAGGGCAGCAAGGACTTGAGTTTGGACAAGCTTTAGTCAGGCAAAATCAGGACAAAGAGGCAAAGTTTTGCCTTTCTGCGAGTTCTGAGCCACACACCGTTCTGCAACAATTCCAGCATGATTTATCCCAGCTTCAGCGCATCGAGACTGCAAAAAACTGGAAGTTTTATCCCAATGATGACTCAATCAGCATTCACGCCTGCCATTCCAGAATGCGCGAAGTTGAAGTGTTAAAAAACCAGCTTTTGCAAACACTGGAAAATAATTCTGCCCTGCAACTGCGGGACTGTATTGTCACCGCTCCAGATATTCAGGTTTACGCGCCTTTTATCAGCGCTGTTTTTTCCGACATTCCGCATCACATTGCCGGACGCGGTTTGCAATTAAGCAATGGCGTATTGAATAGTTTTGTCAGCTTTCTAAAGCTTTGCCGCAGTCGTTTTGGCTGGCAGGCCGTGCTGGATTTATTGGAACAGCCCAACGTTTACCCTAACTTTGATTTATCCGAAGCTGATCTGGAACTGGTGAAACACTGGTTAAACGATACTCATGTCCGCTGGGGTAAATCTGCCGAACATAAGCAGCAGCTGGGATTGCCGCCATTCGCCGAAAATACCTGGCGGCAAAGTCTGGAACGCTTGCTGATGGGGTATGCAGTCGGTGATGATGAAAGTTTTGTTGATAATGTGTTGCCGTATAAAGACTTGGAAGGCTCATCGGCACAGGCTTTAGGCGGTTTGTGTGATTTTATCTCGCTACTTTTCAGCGCAAGTGAAACTTTAACCCAGCCCAGAACCTTGCAGGCATGGAGCGAACAGCTTTTTCACTACGCAGATTTATTGTTCGGACAAATTAATCCCGGTGAACGGCAGCAGCTCAATGAGTTATTGGCTGATTTTGCCGAAAAATTTACCGCAGTGCATCAATATCCGCTGGAACTGACGGTGATTATCCACTGGCTGGAACAGGCCATCTCTGAACAAAAATCCGCCAGCGGTTTGTTGCGCGGCTCATTAACTTTCTGTTCCATCACGGCGGTACGCGGAATTCCGTTTCAGGTTATCGCGGTGCTGGGCATGAATGACGGTGACTTTCCCCGCGCCGATAAACATCCGACTTTTGATTTGCTGGCAGAAAATGTCCGTCCGGGCGACCCGTCGCAACGCAGCGATGACCGGCAACAATTTCTGGAATTATTATTGTCAGCGCGGCAACAGTTGATTATGACCTATATCGGCCAATCCCTGGCGCAAAATCAGAGCATTCCACCGTCGGTGGTGATTAGTGAACTGCTGGAGGTGCTGGAATTTGAATATCAGCTAAAAGACGTGGTGATTAAGCAGCCGCTGCAACCGTTCAGCCAGCGCTATTTTAGCGGTGCAGACCCAAAACTGTTTAGTTATGCCAAAGCCGATTATGAAACGGCGTTGGCGTTAAATGCACTGAAGCCGGAACTTAAAATCTGGTGGCAAGGTGCAATTGAGACAGAAAGCAATCATCTCATTGAACTGGCCGATTTGTTCGCGTTTTATCGCCATCCGCAACGCTATTTTTTACGCCGGCAACTGGATTTGCGCTTGGAAACTTTAGAGGCAGACCCCGAAGAGCGTGAGCCGTTTTCGATAGAAGGCTTGGAAAGTTACGCGATTAATCACGACTGGATTAATGTGTTATTGAACGGCGAAAACTTTGAGGTCGCAAAACTGCAAGCGCAGGGCCGCTGGTTGTCCGGGGTGATGGGGGAGATGGAATTTAGGCGTCAGGAAACTAGGATTACAGAATTTGTCGACAGGATAAACTCCTTGAATCTGGGCGAAAAAATTGCCGATTTGGCCGTTGATTTAAACTTTGGCGATTTTCGCTTAGTCGGCAAACTCGGCAATCGCTATGAAAACGGCTGTCTGTTTTATCGTTTTGCCAAATTAAAAGGCAAAGATTTACTCAACGCTTTATTGCAACTTGGTTTGTTAAATCAGACTCAGCCGCATACCGGCTATTTGCTGAGCCTGGATGGGCTGCTGGTTTTCCCGCCTGAAATAATCACTGCCGAGATGCTGGGCGAATTTTTGCGGATTTATTTGCAAGGGCAGCAGCGCCCCGATGCGTTATTTACCGAGAGTGTGCTGGATTATGTAAAACAGACCTATACCCTGGAAAATAGCAGCAGGGCGCAAAAACCGGCGCTGCAATTTGCGCAGGAAAAATTAATCTTGAGTCTGGAACAGGATTACGAACCTGAACTGCAACGTTTATATGGAGCGATGACCGATTTTTCTGTCTTGTTGGGCGATGATTTTGTCGATTTCTGCGAACAGGTTGTTTTGCCGGTGTGGCGGGCCGTGAATGAAATCTAATGTAGATAAAAACCTGCCTTACGGTTCGGCGTTATTTTTTTCTGCGCTGTCCGAAGTGGATTCTTTAGCCTGGCTAGTCAAGATGAAATCACTGCCATGAGTATAGGCAGCCGGATCCTGGCTGGAACCTATCAGTTTTTGCGACAAAATCGGCAAGGTTTTAACCATTTTTTTCGCAATCCCATGTGCCGTGATCGGTTCATTCACATCCTTTTTCCGCAACTCCTGAGTCATCAAATAGGTAAACAAGCCATGTCCAAGGCTTTCCAGCTCTGAGGCTTCCTGATTTTTTGCCGACGCGGTGACGACGGTAATCCCCAAGGAACGACTGAGTTGCCGGGAAAAATAACGCTGACCGTTTTGCAATTTGCCAAAAGCATCCATGCCCGCACCTGAATAACAAGCATCCACCATTAGCAGAATATGCTGTATTTTCGAGTATTTAAAAATCTCGCTTAATTCGCTGGCGGTAATGCCGGTGGCGGTGATTTGTTCCAAAGTTGGATGCAACCGGGTTTCGTGCGGCAAAAAGTACCACTCCTTACCGGAGGCGATACCGTGTCCGGCAAAATAAACCACCAGTACATCCTGCTGCGAACCCTGGCTTAATTCTTTAAGTTCCGCCAGAATTTTGGTTTTGGTGGCATTTTCGTTATACAGGCTTTTGCTGACAGCGACTTTTGAATAGTTTTTTAAGGTTTCGGCAATGGATTGGGCATCCGGGACGCTATAAGCCAAATTAAGATTTTGATCGCTGTAGCGGTTAATGCCAACAGTCAGAAGGCGGATTTGTGAGGTGTAGGCTTTGGTTTTGCCATCAAAACTTAATTCGCTGCTGCCATTTTCAATGTCCATATTGTTGCTGGCCGTGACTTTAAGGCTGTTTTTGCCGGGGCTGGGGGTAATATTCAAAGTCAGGACACGGTGTTCGCTGTTGTTCTCTTCCATTATTTGCTGAGCCACAATCACCTTTTCAGTGTTGAGAAGTTTGCCGTTATGATAAACCTGCACCTTGTTAATACCGCCGCCGCGATCATAAAGGTCTAATTGCAATGTCACGCTGTCATTTGCGCCCTGCTGGTCGGCTAACTGTAAATTTACTTTAGGCGGCAGACGAATACCGTTTTTGACCGCGTTAAGTGTGGCATCATTCAGATAATCCTGATTTTGGATGACGTTGGCCAATAATCCCGGCTCATAATAGTTTTCAGAAAAACTATCCAGCGGAATATCTTCTTCATTGGCTAACCAGGTAAAGTTTTCCAGCGACTCTTCCGAACCATCAAAACGCCCGAACGCATCCATCACTGTCCAGCCTTGCCGGGTTGAAAACAGCCGCAATACTTTTTTGCCCGCGCCGATATTCCAGAGAGCCAAATCGCCGCTGGCCAACACGGTTAGCAATTGTTTTCCGTTTTCCAGTAAAAGAGCATGTTGAACCGGATTTTCCCTGTTTTTAATGCTTAGCTGAATCTGACCTTCGGCATTAACAACCCGCACCGTGCCGTCCTTGCGAATGTAAGTGTAGATGTCTTTGTCGGTATCCATGGCGGTAATGGTTTCGGCCAGGTTGGCAACGGTTTTGAGTTGCTTGCCGGTGATAGACCAGTGCAGTATTTCGCCGGTGCTGAGTCCTATCTGCAAGGTGTTGTTGTCTTTAAAACGCAGATAAACAACCTGTTCACCCAGGTTGGGTAAGGAGTTGATGATTTTGCCGGTTTTAAGGTCAACAAGATCGAGAGCATCGGTCAGGGAGTTTAATTGCAGATTAGGGGGAATCTGGTACGAGCCATTTGTCCGAGCGAGTATTGCGGCATAATGTTTGTTGTCGGTTAATGCCAGATTTTCGATTGTGCCGCGCTGATAGGGCAGTTGCCAAATTTTCTGGTTTTGTTTGTTATTCCGCAAAGTGACGTTGTTATTGCCGCTGTTGAGTAACAGCAGGCTGCCGTCGTTGGAGGTGACAAAATGGTTAATCTCAGATTCTTTCACAGAAGCGTCAGAACTTGCGCTGATGACATCGTAAGCATTAATTTCTGCTGGGGTGGCAATTGAAATCAACTCGCCATTGTCATCAACTGCGCTAATGTTTGTCAGTGACAGGTTTTGATTCACAATTTGCCGCTGCATACCGCGCTGAAAGTCCCAGACCCGGACTGAGCCATCTTCCAGCAATAAGGACAAAAACTGCCGGTTGGCACTCAGTTGCAACTGTTTTACTTTTCCTGCGCTGTTTTGGATGGTGAGTACCGGTTGAATAAGCGGACTGCTGCTTTCTTGTATGGACAAAACAGTGATTAATGGGTTGCTGCTGGGTGAGGGCGAAGGCGAAGCAGCTGGATTAGCATTACCGGAAAAATCACTGGTAGTGTCGAGGATAGCGGGTTCTATTAGAGTAATAGCTCCTGTGCTACTTTGTCCTGTGGATACAGGAGGAAGAGAAGTTGTCGTTTGCAGTGTCGTGATTATGCTCGAAATTGAATTTGCAACAGGATTGTCGGTGGTAATGGTTAAATTTCCTCCGCTAATATCAAAGCCTTGCTGGGCGGAAAAATAGTTATTATTGTAAAAGCCTGGGTCTGTACCGGTAGCAGCAGAACCTGACATTCCGCTGGTGAAAATGCCGTACTGAGGAGTGGCGTTATAACTTACAGTTGTATTTGCAAGAGTTAAAGGTGTTAGAAAACTACGTAATAAAGGATAAGTGTTGCCTTCATAAATTCGCCAAATAGCAGAGCTTCCTCCTGTTGAGCTAATATCACTTCCCCAAGCTGCAAAGGTGCTTGCTTGCATCATTTGATCTGTAGTTTTGCCAGCAACATTGACTAAAGTTCCAACATTATTACCTATTGCATTAAGAGTTGGATTCTTGGTTTGGTCAAAATAGGAGTTGTCGACAGTACTGCCGTTGTACCCCACCAGTCCGCCAACATAACTAGAACCACTAACACTGCCTGTTGTGTAGGTGTTTTTAATACTACCAGAGTTAGCTCCAACTAACCCACCAACATAACTAGAACCACTAATACTACCTGTTGCATAAGAATTGGTAATCGTCCCGCTGTTTCTACCTGCCAGTCCGCCAATAGCACTAGTGCCATTTACGCTACCTGTTGCATAAGAATTGCTAATAGTGCCGATATTATTTCCTACCAATCCGCCAACATCACTAGCGCCACTAAATCCAATAACACCACTCATTGCGTATGAGTTGAAAATATTACCAAAATTGTATCCAACCAGTGCACCTGCAAAGTGCCCACCTGAGCTAGGGGAGCTCACCGCAGCATCAACTAAACCGACATCTCGCACTATTCCACCAGTACTAACATCTCCAAACAAACCAACATCAACCCACCAGCCGGAGGCATTCCTACTAACATTAGTATGTATAGTCAATGATGAAATTGAATGCCCTAAACCATGAAATTGTCCGGTAAACATATAAGGATCTGTGCCAATTGGCTCAAATCCTGTGCCAGTTGCTGAAGTCCAACCAGATGTTACTGATGCGTTAATATTTGCCCCTAGCGCATAATAACCAGCCAAATTATTTTTAATTCCCTGTAAAGATGTACTGCTTGCATCATTAACAATGCCTAAATCAGTGATGACCGTGTAACTTTTCAAATTGGCAGTATCTGCTCCTTTTTGGGTGAAAAAATTTACACCGGCTGGTAAATTAACTTTCGCTCCGTTATCCAGAAAATAATTATCATCAAGCCCGCCATTAGTACTGCTTTGACCATAAGAAAGGTTCAGTTTTGATGCTGTTCCAGAGCCGCTGATGTTTGCATTAATATAAATATTGCGCCAAGCTGATAAAGTAAGTATGTTATTTGACGACCAACTAACTGTATCATTAACAAAAATATCGCCATTTCCAGCTGTTGAGGCATAAAGATTTGTCGCTGTATTGGTTCCGGCAATTGTACTAATCATGACACTATTGCTATCCAACATTGTGCCAAGAGCTAAACCGGTAATGTCGCCGCCACTGGCAGCTATGTTGAAATCAAAGGGGTCAATAACCCACAAGCCAGTTTTGCCATTATTTGCTTGAGTGGTGATTTTTGCTGAATCAGCAATATTCACATGCGCTGCCGAAGTTTCAATAAAACCTCCGTTTCCGCTATTCGGTGCAGAAGCATCCAATACCCCTGCGACACTCACAGTGCCGTTTTCCATGTCCGCAAGAACTTTAATCGTACCGCCGCTATTATTGCCGCTAACGTCTAGCTTACCATTTACCTGCACGACACCACTATTGCCACCATCGAGAATAATCTCGCCGTTGCGGTCAACCAAGCTTTTTGCCTGTATCAACCCTTCAGAATTCAGCACTGTTTCGGTCAATTGCCCGGCGGCTTGCGCGGTCAAAACCACCCGGCCACCATCAGCCAAAATTGCGCCTTTATTATTAATCTGGGCATTTAACACAGCTTCTGGCACCTTAACTTCAACCAGGCCATCGCCTTTCAAATCCATATCAACCGTCTTGCCTGCTGCCAGAATGGTTGAGCCTTTGGGTGTTTCAATGGTTCCTTCATTGCTGACTTGTATGCCAATTAACGCAACTACACCACCTTCCGGGGTTTTAATGAAACCCTGATTACTAATGGTGCCGTTGGCATTGTCCTGAGTAAAATGAAGATTGCCGTTTAAAAAATCGGCATTGCTGAGGTTATGCGTTGTCGCAACCAAACCGCCGACATCGACCTGCGCGGTTTTGCTAAACAACACGCCGTTTGGATTGACTAAATAAACCTGGCCGTTGGCATTAAGTTGACCTTGTATTACGCTGGCGTCCATGCCTATCACCCGGTTAAGCAAGGTGGCGCTGGCATTCGGTTGTTGAATGTTGACGCTCTCGTTAGCGTTAATTGAAAAGCCCTGCCAGTTGACAATAGCCTGCTGGCTGCTCTGGTTGATTTGCATCTGCCCGGTATTTGGTTTGGCAACATTCACTTGCCCGGCGACAACCTGCTCACCGCTTGGCAACGCCCAGCCATTGACAGAGCACATCAATAAACTGGTTGCTAATAATTTATGACAAACTGAAGTGCTACGCTTTCCTCTGCGTTTGCTGTTTTCACAAACAGCTATCCAAGTACCTAATGATTCACTCCAAATGCTGCGATAGCTGTGGTTCATGTATCTATTTACCTGATTCGGACATTTAAGGGAAAGTAGCGGCTTGTTATTTCAGAGGCGGTGTGGTTTTGGCCGTTTTTTTGATTGCGTCTATCAACAGAAAATCATTACCATGGGTATAAGCGGCTGGTTCCTGAGTGATTCCTACCATTTTTCTGGAAAAAGCCGGCAATTCTTTTTCAATTTTTTCCTTGATGTTGTGGGCGGTAACCGGCTCTTTTCCATTCTGCTTTTGCAGTTCTTGAGTTACCAAATAGGTAAACAATCCATGTCCCAGACTTTTCAGCTCCGCAGCTTGTTGATCTCTGGCAGCGGCAGTAATCACGGTAATTCCCAAAGATCGACTCAATTGCCGGGTTACATAACGTTGTCTGTTTTCCAGTTGGGTAAAAGTATCCATTCCTGCTCCTGAATAACAGGAGTCAACCATTAACAGGATATGCTGTATTTTTGATTTTTTGAAAATTTCCCCTAACTCTGTAGCCGTGATGCCTGATTCGACGAGTTTTTCCCGGGAACCCTGAAGCTTGGTTTCATGAGGCAAAAAGTACCATTCCTTGCCCAGAACCATGCCATGTCCGGCAAAGTAAATAACCAGAACATCTTTTTGCGCGCCCTGGCTTAACTCCTTAAGTTCGGCCAAAATTTTGGTTTTGGTGGCATGTTGGTCATACAAATTTTTACTGTTGGCAATTTTTGCATGATTTTTCATCACCTGAGCAATCGAGGCTGCATCAGCAACGCTATAAGACAGGTTTAAGCGTTTGTCGCTGTATTCATTGATTCCCACGGTAAAAAGTTTGATGTCTGAGACGTAAGCCTTACTTTTTCCGTCAAAGCTTAATTCGGCACTGTTATTTTCAATGCCCATTTCATTGCTGGCCGCTACCTGAATAGTGTTTTTACCGGCGCTTGGGCTGATATTCAAAGTAAAAGTCCGATGTTCGCCATCATTTTCTTCCTGAATTTTCTGGTTGGAAATCACGCTGTCATTATCAAGGGCCTTGCCATTGTGGAATACCTGAATTTTGTTAATGCCGCCGCCACGATCATAAATATCGACTTCTAATTTGACCTTATCTCCCTGAACTTGTTGATTGGCCAGCTGCAAATTGAGTTTTGGCGGCAGAGTGAATCCAGCCATAACCGCGTTAAGACTGCCATTTAAGTAATCCTGATTTTGCAACACGTTGGTTAATAAACCGGGTTCGTAATAATTTTCAGAAAAATTATCCAATGGAATATTTTCATCATTCGCTGACCAGCTGAAATGATCCAAAGCTTCTTCTGAGCCATCAAAACGGCCAAAGGCATCCATCACTATCCAGCCATCGCGCGTGGAAAATAAACGCAGCATTTTTTTTGCCGAGGCCACATCCCAAACAGACATATCACCGTTGGCCATAATGGCGAGCAACTTTTTACCTTCTTCCAGCAGCAGAGCTTTTTGAAATGGATTTTCCTTGTTTTTGACACTTAACTGAACTTGTCCTTGGCCATTACCAACCTGAACCGTGCCATCATTAAGAATATAGGCGTAGGTATCGTTAGCCACATCAACCGCAGTGATGGCTTCTGCAAAATCAGCAACTATTTTTGGCGTTTGCGCGGCAATAGACCAGTCCACTATTTGCCCACTGGCCAAGCCGAGTTCTAAAGTATCGTTATCCTTAAACCGGATATGAATAATCGGGTCGCCTAAATTCGGTAAGGATTTGAGGATTTTTCCAGAAGTTAAATCAACAATGTCTACAGCATCGATTAACGGTTTTAGTTCCAAATCAGCAGAGAGCATATAAGCGCCTTGCTGGTAGCCTAATACCGCACCGTATCGCTGATTACTGCTTAATGCCAGATTAGTCACTTCGCCACGCTGATAAGAGGATTGCCACAATTGGTTATTTTGCTTGGTATCCCACAAACTCAGGCCATTTGTTCCGGTATTGAGAAATAACAGCTTGCCATCACTGGATGAGGCAAAATGATTGGCATCATTCTTGTCGATAATCAGGTTGGCACTTGCGCCAATCATATCGTAAGCACCAATACCTTTTTTGCCGGCAACTGACACTAATTCGCCTTTATCATCTACCCCGCTGATGTCAGTTAATAATTGCTGGCCTTGGGTATTAATCTGCCGTTGGACTCCGGTCTGAAAATCCCATACTCGAACCGAACCGTCTTCCAGCAATAATGATAAAAATTGTTTATTGGCGCTCATTTGCAGACTTTGCACCCGTCCGGCACTGTTTTGTACAGTCAGGGTCGGATGGATAAGCTGGCCGTTACTCTCTCCAAAAAGCGCATTCATCCCTCTGGATTCGGGATCGAAACTATTACTTGCATCATATATCGTCGGATTATTGCTGGAGTGGTTACTGTGATTTTCTCCTAAGCCAAATTTTTGCGCAGCTACTATGGCGCCAAGTGGAATATTATCGATATTGCTGGTTAAAAGATTAAAGGTGGAATCCTTTGAGGCGTTCAACACGTTGCTCAAAAAGTTACTGCTGGAGATATTAAATGGCAAGCTTAAGGAGCCAGATTTTAAGTTTATTATCCCGGTGCTATTGAATGAAGAATTGATTTCAGCAATACCGCCAGTGCCGACATCTACAATCAAATTGGCTGAGTTATTGAAAATGCCATCATTGCAGCACCAGCCAAAATGGTCATTTGCTAGTAGAGTAAAACTGCCTTGGTTATTGAAGGTTGGGTTATTTGCAAAATAAAAAGTTCCTCCCGTCCATTGCCCTGTTGCACCTGAACTTAATGTTAAGGTTTGAGCATCAAGAATACCGCCATTAATTGTTAGTGTGCCGCCGGAATTGACTATTGTGCTCCCAGTACCTGACAAAAAACCGCTGTTGATCAAGTTGAGGGATTTATTGACTGTGACTGTTTTATTATTGACAAGATTAGACCAGTTGGAAATGGTGAGATTAGGAGTGTTAATGTCGTTGTTTTTAAAATCAACGATGCTGTTATCGGTGACAGTCATATCACCGGGCAAGCTATAATATCCATCCAGCACAAAAGTAGCATGACTGAATGCAATATTGCCCAAACCGGTGATTTTGGCAGCGCTGGTTAAATTCGTGGTACCTCCTGAATAATTGCCAAAGGTCAGCGTGGTTCCCGCAGCTTCGGTAAAGTCGCCGCTAGAATTCCCACCATTTAACAGGCTTAAAGAACCTGTATTTAGGTTGACTACGCCGGTGTTGTTGAAAGTGGAATAAATTTCAGCAGTGCCCGTACCGGTGGTATCACGAATCAACGTACCGAAATTGTTGAAAACTCCATTATTGCCCCAGCCAAAATAGTCATTAGCTTTTAGTGTAAAGGTGCCTTGGTTATTAAAGGTTGGATTATTGGCAAAACGAACTGTGCCGTCTGTCCATTCACCGGTTGCACCGGAGCTTAATGTCAAAGTTTGGGTATCAAGTCCGCCGCCATTAATTGTTAGTGTGCCGCCAGAATTGACTACTGTAGAGCCTGCGCCTGCCAAAGTACCATCGTTTAGGTTAAGGACGTTTTTTACTGTAATACTACCTGTATCGATAAGTCTGCTGCCACTGGAAACGGTGAGATTGGGAGTGGTAATGCTGTTAGCTTTAAAATCAACCGTACTGTAAGTGGCAACAGTCATATCGCCTGACAAACTATAACTGCCATTAAGTACAAACTTGGCACGTTCAAACGCAATATTACCCGAACCGCTGATAGTGCCGGTTAAATTCGTGGTACCTCCTGAATAATTGCCAAAGGTCAGCGTGGTTCCCGCAGCTTCGGTAAAGTCGCCGCTAGAATTCCCACCATTTAACAGGCTTAAAGAACCTGTATTTAGTAGGTGGACTGCGCCGGTGTTGTTGAAAGCGGAATAAATTTCAGCAGTGCCCGTACCGGTGGTATCACGAATCAACGTACCGAAATTGTTGAAAACTCCATTATTGCCCCAGCCAAATTGACCATTTCCCTGTAGTGCAAAAGTTCCCTGGTTATTGAAGGTTGGGTTATTGGAAAAGCGAGTCGTTCCGCCTGTCCACGTACTGCCAGTTGCAGTTGAATTTAATGTCAAGGTTTGGGCATCAAGTACACCTCCAGACATAGTCAATGTGCCGCCTAGGTTAACCACCGTAGTCCCTGTACCTGCCAGAGTGCCATCGTTTAAAAACAACGCATTACTCACAGTCGTAGCACTATTACTGTTAAGTGTGCTATTAACAATATTAAGCTTTGCAACATTGAGTGGAGATTTTAAATTTGTTGTTGCACCTGGGTTGATATTTACCGTTTCTGCTGCGGCATTAATTGTCCCTCCTTTAGTATCCAAGGTGACATTGCCAAGATTGATAGCTCCAGTGCCTGAATTTGCTGTAT
Source organism: uncultured Pseudomonadota bacterium (assembly GCA_903875455.1). GTDB lineage: Bacteria > Pseudomonadota > Gammaproteobacteria > Methylococcales > Methylomonadaceae > CAIQWF01. The sequence continues at coordinate 537 of CAIQWF010000206.1, read as the reverse complement.
CTGCATTAAAAACCATATTCAGTTTGCCAGAAGTAGAGCCAATATTTGCGTTGACATCAATATTACGATAGGCGTTCAGTGTCAGAATAGTGTCAATACCGGAAGTTTTGCTGATGGCAGCATTGACGAAAATATCGCCATTGCCTGTTGTTGAGGTATCGGTGCTAATGGTGACGTTGCTATTGGCCAAGCTGGCTGAAAGCACATCTGCGCCCATGCCAGAAACAGTTTGCGGAGCATTGCCAGCCGTAATGGTGAAATCAATCGGATCAATTACCCAATTTCCGGTTGCACCATTTGCCGCTAAAGTGCTGACTTTAGCAGAATCAGCCACGCTTACATGCGCTGCCGATGTTTCAATAAAACCTCCGTTGCCGCTATTCGGTGCAGAAGCATCCAATACCCCTCCGACACTCACAGTGCCGTTTTCCATGTCCGCAAGAACTTTAATCGTACCGCCGCTATTATTGCCGCTAACGTCTAGCTTACCATTTACCTGCACGACACCACTATTGCCACCATCGAGAATAATCTCGC
>CAIQWF010000205.1 GCA_903875455.1 uncultured Pseudomonadota bacterium | reverse complement strand
TTCAGAGAAGGCTTTGATGTGATTAATGACGCTCTTTTTAAGTTGATTTTTACGTTTGAGAATACCATTAAAGCCTTATTTTGTTTTCTGGCGTTTAACCAGAAGTCCGAGCCGAGCTAAATTTTTGTCATGTACAGAGGATAATCAGGATGAAACAAACGCGCCATGTCATCATCCTGTTCATCTTGCAATCCTGAAAATCCTGTTCAAACTGCCCACCCTCAACTTTCATTGTGCGAGGGTGGAGGTTGTTTTATTCACAGCTAAGGCTTCAAGCCGTTCGGCTAACCAGACTTTGATAATAGATTGCCGCGTTACGCCAATTTTGCTGGCTTCTCTGTCTAATGATTCAATCATCCACACCGGAAAATCTACATTCACCCGTTTTTGTTCGTACATGACATGTTTGGCTTGGGATAAATCCAAATCCCTGAAATATCATCACCGTCATCAAATTTTTCATCAAATTCATGTGCTTTCATATAAGGCTACCTCTTCTTTTCGTGAGCGACGCACCGAGATGATTCTGATGTTTTGTTCTCGGTAAGTGATTACGCCAGACCAATGTTTTCCAGCAATGATGCGGATACTTAAACAGCAGCATGTTCCTTAAGCCATTCTTTCAGTGCGTCATCCATGCGAGTTTGCCAACCGCGACCTGTCGCACGGAAATACTCTACGACTTCGGGGCTATAGCGTACAGACAATAATATTTTACGCGCTTCTGCTTTGGGTCTGCCGCGTTGAATTAATTTACCGCCGACATGTAAATCAGCTTGTTCAAAAAACTCATCGGTTAATTCAGGGATTTCTTCATATTCATCGGACTGGATGATATGAGCATCAATTTTGCTCAAGTCGCTGCCCAAAACGTGTTTGCTCGCGCTCATTGGCTTTCCTCATAGAAATAATGTGGCGATTATCGCCGCGTGGAGTCCAGACGATTATCACCATCCGACCTTGTAAATGACCGATTGTGATGATGCGAGTTTCGCCGTAGTCTTTTCTGTCATCTGGAAAATCAAAGGTTGTTCCGGCAAACACTTCGACAGCATCGGCAAAATCAATGCCTCGGTCGTTTAAGGTTACATCGCGCTTATTGGGGTCGTAGGTGATGTTCATAGCTTTTATTGTAGCTACGATAATTTAGGAAAGAAAGCATTTTGTTGTCTGAATCAGGATTTACAAGATTTTAGAATAAACCGGATAAAACAAACGCGCCGTATCATCATCCTATTCATCTTGTAATCCTAAAACCCTGTTCAAAACCTTGCCCACCCCCAACTTTCATTGTGCGAGGGTGGGTGTTTTGTAGGATGGGTAGAACGCAGTGAAACCCATCATTTGCGGTTGCATTGTAGCGTTGCGATGGGTTTCGCTTTCGCTCTACCCATCCTACGAGCTAATAATTGAATATGCTATCACACATACCCACTCTCCATCACCGGCAACACCCAATAATGAATCCCCGCATTGGCAAAATCCGCCTTTAACTTCGCCAGCAATAAACCCATTAAAGACTCCAATTCTCTAACGGCAAACCAGCAATCTTCTCAAAATGCCGCGTATTATTTGTCACCAGCGTTAAACCGTTCGCCAAACAAATACTCGCAATCAACAAATCCATATCCGCCACCACATTACCCTCTTTTTGCAAACTCGCCTTTAATTGCGCAAAAATTTCAGCCGAATCCCTATCAAACTGCACAATTTCTAACGAATCCAAAAAACGCCGAATTGCCGCTAAATTTTCCACTGATTTTGCTGATTTATACGCGCCAAATAACAACTCGGTATAGTTGATAATCGTGGTTGAAAGCTCATCAAGCTCTGTATTGACAAACCGTTCAACCACTTTGGGGTGATTTTTCAAATAGTAAATCAGGATGTCGCTATCAATGGCGTATTTCATAAATCAATCTCGATATTTTTATTGACGCGACTTTGCTGAATTGTTTGCAATAATTCATCCGCTTCACTTTCTTGCAATAGCCCGGCAAATGCCAACAAAGCCTGATGCTTATTGATTTTTTTTACATAATCTTCAACAGCTTGCTTGAGAATCGCCTGTTGAGACATTCTAAGTTGATTGGCAATTGCACTCACCATCGCCGAAAGTTCGTTATCTACCATAATCGCTTGCATCATAACCTCCAGTCTCTTGAAAAAAACAATCTGTCATTAAACTCTCTTTTCATCATCCTATCACACATACCCACTCTCCATCACCGGCAACACCCAATAATGAATCCCCGCATTCGCAAACTCCGCCTTCAACTTCGCCAAGAGCAACGGCAAATCGCTCTCAGGAATATACATCTGAAAACGGATTTTCTTCTGCCTGCCCGTCACCTGCTCCGCCAACGACAAGCCCTCATTGCGATGGTCGTGCGAAAACACCGGCATACTGCTAAACCCATGCTCCGATTCAAACGTCAACAAACAATCCACTATCGGCTCTTCCAATTCCGGCGACACATTCAACGTCACTAAATATTCCTGCGTTTTCATTCGACACTCTCCTTACGCGGTTGCCCGACCAGTTTGTACAAAATCGGCAATAAAATCAGGGTTAAAAACGTGGATGATACCAAACCACCAATCACCACAATCGCTAACGGGCGTTGAATTTCTGAACCGGGTCCTGTGGCAATTAACATTGGAATCAAACCAAAGGCGGCAATGCTGGCAGTCATCAACACGGGACGCAATCGCCGCGTTGAGCCAATCACCACTAACTTAGTCAAATCCATTCCCATCGCATAAAGCTGATTGAAATACGTCACCATCACCACGCCGTTTAATACCGCAATACCTAATAAAGCGATAAAACCTACCGAAGCGGGAACGGATAAATATTCACCGGACAGCCACAACGCAAACACCCCGCCTATCATCGCCAGCGGTACGTTAGACAACACTAAACTGGCTTGTCGCACTGAGCCGAAAGTCGAAAATAACAGCAAGAAAATCAAGCCTAATGAAATCGGTACAACTAACGATAGGCGAGCGGCGGCGCGTTGTTGATTTTCAAATTGTCCGCCGAATTGCAACGTGTATCCGGTGGGGAATTTCACTTTTTCTGCGACTAATTTTTTCGCTTCTTCGACAAAACCAACTAAATCCCGCCCTTCGACATTGGAGCGAATCACCACAAAACGTTGCCCGCGCTCCCGCACAATCGAAACCACGCCTTCGACTTTTTCGATTTTCGCAATCGCGGTAATCGGAATATGTCCGCCATTCGGTAAAGTGATTTGCAGATTGGCAAAATTGGCGGTGTTGCTGTCGCCGCGCAAAATCAACGGCGTGCGTTTAATCCCTTCCTGGACAACGCCGAGTTTCAAGCCTTCAATTTGTGAACGCAAAATTTGCTCAATGCTGTCGCTGTCCAAGCCATAACGCCCAGCGGCAGCGCGTTCTATGGTGAGTTGTAAAAATTGCATTCCGTCATTTTGGCTGGCAAACACATCACTCGAACCTTTGATGCTTTTTAATACGGCGGCGATTTCTTGCGCTTTTTGATTCAACACATCCAAATCACTGCCAAACAATTTCACCGCTACGTCGCCGCGCGTTCCGGTGAGCATTTCCGACACCCGCATTTCAATCGGCTGGGTAAAGCCAAAGGCAATGCCAGGGGTGTGACTCATGACATGGCGCAATTCTTCAATCAACTGTTCTTTGCTGGCAATGGATTTGCGCCATTGTTCACGAGGTTTCAGCACTAAAAAAGTATCGGTGTCATTCAAGCCCATTGGGTCTAAACCCAATTCGTCAGTACCGACTCTGGAAACAACGTGGTCAACTTCGGGAATATTTTTAATGATGTTTTTTTGCACCTGCACGTCCAAATCCACTGATTGTTGCAAGGTGATAGACGGCAGTTTTTGCAGTTGTACAATAATATCGCCTTCGTCCATGGTCGGCATAAAAGTGCTGCCGATTTGTGTGAATGCGGCGATAGTTGCCACAAATAAACCGCCAGTGACAAAAAACACTTTTTTGCTGTTGTCTAAACACCAGACTAACAGTGGTTGATACAGTTTCTGTAAGGTGCGCGGCAACCAAGGTTCATCATGCGACACTTCTTTTAATAGATAGGAAGCTAAAACCGGAATCACCGACAGCGATAAAATCAACGAACCGCCTAACGCAAACACGATGGTCAAGGCCACCGGCATAAACATTTTGCCTTCCAAACCCTGCAAGGTCATCAACGGCAAAAACACAATGATGATGATTAAAATTCCCGAAGTGACCGGCACGGAAACTTCCCGCGTCGCCCGATAAATCAAATGCAGACGCGGTAAACGTTCAGCTTTTTCCTTGTGCGCTAAATGGGTGATGATGTTTTCCACCACTACCACCGCGCCGTCTACCAACATACCAATCGCAATCGCCAAACCGCCTAAACTCATTAAATTGGCTGACATGCCAAAATAATTCATCAAGATAAACGTAATCAATGCGGCTAAAGGTAAGGCTAACGCAACCGTTAAAGCCGCGCGTAAGTTTCCCAAAAAAGCAATCAGCAACACCACGACCAACACAATCGCTTCCATCAGCGCGTGAGTCACCGTACCAACCGCCTTGCCGACTAAAATGCCGCGATTGTAAAAAATATGCGCCGTTACGCCTTTAGGAAACCCCACGCTAATTTCTTTCAACTTGGCTTCAATATCGACAACGGTTTGCCGCGCATTCGCACCGCGCAAACTCAGCACCAAGCCCGTCACTGCTTCGCCTTTGCCGTCTTTACTCACCGCGCCGTAACGGGTTAATCCACCTAGTGCCACATTTGCTACATCGCCGACCGTAATCGGTGTGCCGCTAGAAGAATCAACCACAATTGCACGGACATCATCGAGATTTCTAATCCGACCTTCCACGCGCACAATTAAAGCCTCTTCGCCTTCAGTCATGCGTCCTGCGCCATCATTTTTATTGTTCAGTTCTAAAGCCTGAATCAGCTTATCCACACCAATATTTCTCGCTGCCATCCGAGTGTTGTCGGGAGTGACGACAAAACTTTTCACCAAACCGCCCAGCGAATTGACATCCGCCACCCCTGGCACAGTGCGCAATGCCGGACGAATCACCCAATCCAGCAAATCTCGTTTTTCCATTAAAGTAAGGCTGTCGCTTTCAATTGAAAACATAAACATCTCACCCAATGGTGTTGTCATCGGCGCTACACCACCTTCGACACCAGCGGGTAAATTTCCCCACACGCCGGTTAGTCGTTCCGCGACCTGTTGCCGTGCCCAAAAAATATCCGTGCCTTCTTCAAAATCCACAGTAATATCAGTGAGCGCGTATTTCGCGGTGGAGCGCAACATGGTTTGATGCGGAATTCCTAACAACTCGACTTCAATCGGTGCGGTAATCCGTGCTTCAACTTCTTCAGGGGTCATGCCCGCAGATTTCACGATAATTTTCACCTGCGTGGGCGAAACCTCAGGAAAGGCATCAATCGGAATATGTTGAAAAGCGTTGTAACCACCGCCGATTAACAAGGCAATAAATAGCATCGTTAAAATGCGTTGGCTTAAGGCAAAGCGGATTAAACCAGCCATTATTCATCGCCTCCCAATCCTAGCCAGTTTGCTTTCAAGGCTACCGCGCCTTTCACAGCGATTTGCTCTGAACCTTTTAATGCGCCACTAATCATTGACGTGTTCGCCTGTTTGCCTATCACTGTCACTGGCGTAACGGAAAATCCTTTGGCATTGCGCACAAACAAATAGGCTTTGCCTTCATTTTGCGCAAGCGCGGTATTCGGCACTTCAAAGGCAGTGTTGTTATTGGCTTGAATCAGTTGGATATTCACACTTTGCCCGGCGCGTAAAGTTTCGGGATTGCTGACAATCACCGCTCTCGCCATCACCGATTGATTAACGAGATTAACGCTTTTGCTTAACAGGGTGATTTTCGCCGTCGCTGGATTGTTGACAATCGCTACCTGATCGCCGACTTTGATATTGCTAACTTGCTCTTGCGGAATCGCGATTTCCAGCCATAGTTGCTCCAGATTTGCCAAGCGGTACAGTGGCGCTAAAGCATTCAAACGCTCGCCCGCCGTTGCCATCCGTTCCAGAATTACGCCATTAATCGGTGCGACCAGCGTGGTTTGGCTATTCAGCTGTCGGGTTTGCAGCAAGCGCTTAATTGCAGTTTCCGACATCCCGGCAATTTTCAACATTTGCTTGATATTATTCAGTTCAGATTCGCGGTCTTGATAAAGGCTGTGGGTTTCCTGCCAACGTTTTTGGGCAATCACGCCTTCATCGAATAATTTTTTATCGCGTTGATAATTTTGCAATGCCAGATTTTTTTCCAGACTGATCTGCAAATATTGATGTTGCAAATTAACCAGTTCCGGGCTGTTAAGAGTCGCTAACGGCTGGCCTTTTTTCACCATATCACCTACCGTCACATTCAAACGGCTGATTAATGCGGCTTGCGGGGCGCTGACGATAGTTTCATGTTCCGGTGGAATCACCACTTTGGCGGGAGCGTTTAAAACCGGAATGCTGGCTGCTGATTTTAGTGTGCCGATTTCCACGCCTAAGTTGGTGATTTGTTCTGGCGTTAAAGTGATGTTTTCGTTGGCGTAGAGGTTGAAACTTAAACACAATAAGAAAAATACATTTTTTAAACTCATGGCAACACTCCCACCGCTTGATTATAAAAGGCATGATCACGTTGCAACATCACCGCCCGTTCTTTGGCATTCAACACCGCTTGTTGTGTTCTTGCCCTTATTTTCAGCAAATCCAGTAAATTGCTTTCTCCGACTGCATAACTGAGTTCTGCCATTTTCAAATATTGCTCGGCGACTTTTTTCAATTCTTCAGCGGTTTTCATTTCGGCCTGGTTCACTTCCAGATTATGTTCGGCTTCGTGATGCGCCTGTTCCAAATCGCGGTAGAGCTGTGCGCGTTCAGAAATTAGTCTGTTTAATTCGACATTAATCGCAGCCAGTTGCGGAGCAAGATGGGCTTCACCACCAAATGGCACAGTGATGCCAATATTAAAGGCTTCGGTATTGTTACTGCGCTGGTCTTGTTTGCTGGGGCGGTCGCTATTCACACCAATCGCAATTGCAGTTTGCCCTGAACCCACCAAACGCTGCGCTTCCAGTTCAGCTTTTTTACGTTCAATTTGGCTATTCAAGGCAACTAATAAAGGATGGTTTTGTTGAACTTCTTTCAAATCAGCCAGTTTTTCCTGATAGCTTTTAGGAATTTTATTGGTTTGGGTGATGCTGTTGTAACGTTTTCGCGCGTGCATCAATTCCGCCTCGGCTAAAGTTAAAGCAGAGCGTTTTTGCAAAACTTCCGTTTGTACCAACAACTCATCCATGCGGGGCAAATCGCCTAAATCCACCCGGCGTTTGGTTTTCGCCAGCAACTCCTCATAACTGTCCAATTCGATGTGAGCCTGGTCATAACGGATTTTTTGCAGTTCCATATCCCACAACGCCGCGCGAACCAATCCGGCAACCCGCAATTTAGTTGCCGAAGTCATGTTTTCCGCGCTAACACTGGCTTGAGAAGCAAGGTTTTTTTCCGCATCGCGCTGACCGAAATTCCACAGAGGCACTTGTACTTTAGCATCTATCACATGCACGGTGCCGCTGGTGACTTCCTGATAACCCAGACTGGCTTGTGCTGCGCCGGCAGTCCAGCTGTCGCCGCGTTTTTGCAAGGCTTTCGCTTCCTCTTCCAAAGAATTTAACCAACTGACATCGGGATATTTTTCTAAGGTTAAATCAACCAGTTTGGGCAGCGTCAAACTGGAATCAACAGTAATCGGGTCTTTGTGTTCGACCATAATGTGGCTGTCTTTTGCGTAAACGGGCGGCGCAGAAAATAGCAGCAACGGCAAACACAAGCCTAGAGAGCGTAGGCTGGGCATAAAATGCTCCTTGAAAATCGAAAATTATAAAAAGGTTCAGTTTCTGAACACGATGGCTCGGATTGGTCTGATGAACAGGATTATGTCAGGGAAGTTATGAAGTTTGGAACAAAAAATCCTGAAAATCATCGCATCCTGAAAATCGTGTTCAAGACAGGAAAGGCGGTGCGCGGGGCGAGTGTGGCGAGTGGTAAAGCGTTTTAAAACTTGGCGTTGTTTGAGGTGAAAAATTAATTTCACAACTCACCAAAGCGGGGGAAAAAACAAAAGGAGAGGGCGAAAAATACAGCAGTGGCAATAAATCATTGCTGTCACTTTGTGTATTTTGAATGCCAGTGCTGATGCTAACAATCGCATCATCTAAACTGGCTAAATAATCCAGCGATTGGAAAGCCGGAGAAGATTGATTATCGGCAACAGTGTAAACTTCAAGATTGGGCAAATGCAGACCGAAGCGGGCAAAATCACTGCCTGAATGCGCGTGTACCAGCGGTGCTATCATTTGCAAAAGCACTAATAAAACCAGTAAATAGCGGCGCATGACTAAAATCATTCTACGGTGTCGGTGTGATAAAAGTTATCTGTTTTAGTTAAGTGTTTTATTATAACCGCATTGACCTAAAAACCAGCGACAACTCTTTAATCATGAAAACAGACAGCGACCAAATTAAACACCGTTACAACCGCATCGCGCCTTTTTTTGACGGCATGGAAGCGTGTTTTGAAGGGCTATTTTTCAAGCGCTGGCGGCAGCGATTGTGGGAAAAAGCCGAAGGCAGGCATATTCTGGAAGTGGGGGTGGGAACCGGGAAAAATTTTGACTTTTATCCCAGCGGTGCAAAAATTACCGCGATTGATTTTAGTGACAAAATGCTGGCGATTGCGAAACAAAAAGCCGAAAAACGTTATGTGGATGTGAGTTTAAATTTGATGGATGTGGAATATCTCGATTATGGCGATAACTGTTTTGACACGGTGATTGCCAGTTTTGTGTTTTGTTCGGTGCCGCACCCGCGCAGAGGTTTAAAAGAGTTGCATCGGGTTTGCAAGCCTGGGGGGAAAGTGATTTTATTGGAGCATGAAATCAGCGCGAATGAAACGATGGCGAAGGTGATGAATGCCCTGAATCCGCTGGTGCTGAGGGCGGTGGGGGCCAATATTAACCGCCATACCTTGAACACGGTAAAAAGCTGCGGCTTTAAAATGGTTTATGTGGAGTGTTTGGGGGGGGATGTGGTGAAGTTGATTGAGGCGGTGAAGTAATAAACCTTGCAGAAAATTACGACTTTCAAAAATTGGCGCGGCAATGGATAAAAAAGAAAATAACGGTTGTTTGGATGGCTGTTTTTTAATAGTCGCTGCGTTTTTCACTATTCTTCTTGCTCCATTTCTTTATATTTTGACAATCGGCATTTTAGCAAGTTCACGGCTTGAACTCATTGAAACATCTATGAAACCTGTTATAGCGGCTCTTGAAAGTTATAAAGCCGGGAACGGGAAATATCCTGAAACCCTTGAGCAGCTGGTGCCAAAATTTCTTTCCACACAACCGTTTTGTCCTGATACCAGCGCATTGATTGTTGGGTTTAAACCCAAAAGTTTAAAAATAGTTTATAGAGCATCTGATAGCCAAGAATATATGTTAGGTTGTAACGCCATCTGGTTTAACTTTGATAGCTATACTTCTCAATCCAAGGCTTGGAATCACGATTATTAATTTTCTATAGACTAAAATTTACTTAACGTTTTGTGCAAGCAGCGGGGAACTAACCTCACAGAGATTGCATAAAAAACGTTCTAAATAAAAAATCAGGATGAAATGAGGCAAAAAAATGAATGAAGATAAATTTATAAAAATACTTTTTTTAACTGGAACCTTAACGCTTGTTGGTTGCGCTTCGTGGACGGATTCCGTGAGTCGCAATGATTTTGTTAAATTGCAGGAAGAGGTTGGACAGCTTAAAAACCGGGTTTCTAATCAGGCACTGATTACCAGCGATTTGAATGCACGAACCAATGCTTTGAATACCCGTACCAATGCGTTGGAACGTGCGGCAAACGCCAGTGTTTCTCGCCCGAAAGCATACCCGTCCGTCGTCCCAAGCTTACCCTCAGACTCTTATTATTCGCCCGTTGAAAGCCGTAATCCGGTTGGTCAGTCATCGGCTGAAAAAAATCTTTATGACCGTGGTTATAGCTTATACACAACCGGCTCTTATAATCAGGCGATATCTGAATTTCAGTCGCTCATCCGTACTTACCCCAGGGGGGAATATGCAGATAATGCCCAATACTGGATTGGTGTCGCGTTATTGAAAAAAGGCGATGAAACAGGAGCAAAAAGAGCTTTTGAAAAGGTTATTCAAAACTATCCCGGCGGCAATAAAGTTCAGGATGCAGAAACAAAACTCAGGATGCTGCAAAGAAGTCAATCTGCATATTAGGATTGAAAACAGGATAGCTTAGAGAGCAGATATAACTTTGCCACAGTTCTGCCTCTTGATGAAAAACTGCGCTTGGGTTGATTGAAAGTAACAGATTAACAACAACTATAAAAAAAGGAGGATTCTCCATGAGCCTAGAACATACCGTCATCACCGAAGTAAAAACGCCAGTCAGTGATTTAAAAATCGGCATGTACGTTTCCAGACTTGACAAAGACTGGACGGAATCCTCGTTTTTGCTGCAAGGCTTGTTGATTGAATCTGAAGACGATATTAAACAACTCAGGCAAGAATGCAGTTTTGTCTATGTCGATGAGGCAAAACGCGAAGTGGTGCAAACCAGTAGTTCCACAATCAAAACCACCAGCTTTGCCCCAGCGAAAAAATCTTTTTTAGATGAATTACGCGGCAAAAAAGAGCCCGGAGAAATTGATGAAAGGCCGCCGGAACTAAAGCGCGAAAAAACCTTGCATTTAAATGACATTATGGAACACAAGGTCACGGTGGAAACGGTTAAGCCGCCGAAAAAAGTCTCTTCTTTTTCTCGCGAAATGGGGGTGGCAAAACTCACCCACAGCAAAACCTCGACCCTGCTGAAAAACGTGATGACAGACGTAAAGGCAGGCAATGAAATTCTCGATGCCAATGTTGCCGAGCAGGCCATGCACGATTGCATGGCCAGTGTGCTGCGCTCTCCTGACGCAATGATGCTGGCGATGAATCTAAAAGGTAAACATCACAGCGTCTGGCAGCATGGCATGAATGTGTCGATGCTGGCGATGAGCGTCGGCCGGCATCTCAATCTGGCTGATGATGAACTGGTGACTTTGGGATTGTGCGGGATGTTCCACGACATCGGCATGTTACTGATTTCCAAGGAAGACCTGGAAAAAGCCGGAGATAAACGCGAGCTAATCCGCGCTCACACCACTTTAGGCGGCGATTATTTATCAAAATCTCCCGGACAATTAAGCGGAGCGGTGGCGCAAGTCGCTTATTCACATCACGAAAATCTGGACGGTTCCGGCTTTCCACGCGGTCTAAAAGATAATGAGATAAACGCCTATACCCGCATCGTCACTATCGCCGATTTATACGACACTATCACTACCGGCTCCCCTACCCGCAAAGGTTTGGGCCATTATGAGGCGATGATTCATCTGCTGAAAGAAGTAGAAAAAAATCATCTTGATAAAGACTTGGTGCATACCTTCAATCAATGTATCGGCACTTATCCGGTCGGCTGTTATGTGGAAATGAATACCGGTGAAATCGGGGTGGTGGTAGAAGAAAATCCTGAACAGCGTCTGAAACCGATTGTGATGTTGCTGACTACGCCGGACAAAAAAGAACGCCCGAAACAATTGGTTAATCTCGCCAAAGCCAGTTTTGATGGCAAGCCCAACACTTACTCAATCAAAAGCATTCTGCCTGCTGGACAATATACCCTTGAACTGTAAAGCTTCAAGTGGAAAAATTCACCAATGGAGTTAAAAAACATGACGGAATTATCAGCTGATTTTGCTAAGGCTCAGGCGATTTTTTCCAAACTTTACGCCAATCTGGAACAGGTGATGTTTGGGCAAAGCCGCACTTTGCAATGGTTGTTGGCGGCATTCAGCACCGGTGGCCATGTATTGCTGGAAGATGTGCCGGGAACAGGCAAAACCACGTTGGCCAAAGCCCTGGCGGTATCTTGCGAGGCAGAATTTCAGCGGATTCAGTTTACCCCGGATTTATTGCCTTCCGATATTTTAGGGATTTCAATTTTTGACCCGCAGCAGCAAACATTTCGGTTTGAACCAGGAGCGATTTTTTGCCATATTTTATTGGCGGATGAAATTAACCGCGCTTCGCCGCGCACCCAATCAGCTTTACTGGAGGCGATGGCGGAAAATCAGGTAAGTATTGAACGTACCATTAGAAAACTGCCTACGCCGTTTTTTGTGATTGCCACCCAGAATCCGGTGGAGTTTCACGGTACTTATCCTTTGCCGGAGGCGCAATTAGACCGGTTTGCGCTGAAATTCAGTCTGGGCTATGTCACGGCAGCACAGGAAGTGGCGATTTTGAATTCGCAGGGTGACAACCATCCGTTAGAGAAGTTATCCGCCTGTATTTCGTTGGCAGAATTGCATTTTCTGCAACAGCAGGTGAAACAGGTGCGAATCAGCGAAGAGTTGAAGCGCTATATTGTCGAGATAGTTGCCACCACCCGCAAAGTCACTGAAATCAAGCTGGGTGCAAGTCCAAGGGCTTCGCTAACCTTGATGAAAACCGCGCAGGCTCTGGCGTTGCTGGATGGGTTTGAATTTGTCACGCCCGATGTGATTAAAGAGCTTGCGGTGCCGGTTATCGCGCACCGTTTGAGCCTGGATGCGCAGAGCAAATTCTCCGGTATTGAGGCCACGACTTTAGTGCGGGAACTGGTGGAAAATATTCCGGTGCCGAGTTGAACACGATT
>CAIQWF010000204.1 GCA_903875455.1 uncultured Pseudomonadota bacterium | reverse complement strand
TGGTGATAAAATTAGCATTAGCTGGCGCGATAATTTAGGCAATACCGATATTGAAGAACATATACTTGAGTAGTCGTACTGTTGCGGCTATTTGTTCCATTCTCTAAAAACTCCATTTAGCAATCAAAAACCATATTGTCAGTTTGGCTCGCTTTTTTGGCCGGACTACAAAACATTTCATTGAAAACAACGACATAAAATATTAACTGTATGTCATTACGCTCTGGCATGGCGGCAAGATATTTTCTTTTTAACATAGACTTTTAAGGCCGGTTTTATATAACAACTATGGTAGAAGAACGTTATTTCCCCAGTGATTACGCCATTGAATCGCTAAAAACCCCACCGCATTCCATACAGGCTGAGCAGTCTGTACTGGGTGGCTTGATGCTGGATAATAAAACCTGGGACACCATTGCCGACAAGCTGGTTGAAAAAGATTTTTACCGCAAAGATCATCAGCTGATTTTTCGGGCGATTGCCCGTTTGGCGGACCGGCAGGAGCCGTTTGATGTGGTGACGCTGTCGGAAATCATGGAAGCGAGCGGGGATTTAAAATCGGTTGCCGGTGGATTGGCTTATTTGGGAATGTTAGCGCGTGACACACCGAGCGCGGCAAATATTTTAGCTTATGCCACCATTGTTCGTGACCGTTCGGTGTTGCGGCAGTTGGTGCATGTGGGCACGGAAATTTCTGATTCGGCTTTTGCACCGGAAGGCCGTGAAACCCGCGATTTACTGGAAAATGCTGAGCGCAAGGTATTGGCGATTTCTGAACAAACCCAGCGTGAAGGCGGTTTTCAGTCCATTAAAAGTTTGCTGGCTCATGCGGTTGATAAAATCGAAACCCTGTTTGAGCAGGAAGGCAAAATTACCGGCGCGGCTACCGGCTTTACTGATTTTGATGAAAAAACCTCAGGTTTACAGCCTTCCGATTTGATTATTATTGCCGGCAGGCCGTCGATGGGAAAAACTGCGGTGTCGATGAACATCGCTGAAAATATCGCCCTGAGCAGTAAAAAGCCGGTCGCGGTATTCAGTATGGAGATGCCGGGTGATTCCTTGGCCATGCGGATGATGTCTTCTTTAGGGCGCATCGACCAGTTAAAAGTGCGAACCGGGAAACTGGAAGATGACGACTGGCCGCGTCTGACTTCCGCCATCAACATTTTAGCGGCCACGCAATTATTTATTGATGATACTCCGGCCTTGACCCCAACCGAACTCAGTTCCAGAGCCCGCCGCTTGGCCCGCGACCACGGCCAGCTAGGCCTGATTGTGGTGGACTATTTACAGCTGATGCAATCGCCTTCCAGCGGCGAAAACCGGGTACAGCAAATTTCCGATATTTCCCGCGCTTTAAAAGCCTTGGCCAAGGAGCTGCATGTGCCGGTGATTGCCTTGTCACAGCTGAACCGGAATCTGGAGCAACGGCCCAATAAACGTCCGGTCATGTCGGATTTGCGAGAATCAGGGGCGATTGAGCAGGACGCGGATTTGATTGTGTTTGTCTATCGCGATGAAGTATATAACGAAGACAGCCCCGACAAAGGCACCGCCGAGCTGATTATCGGCAAGCAGCGGAATGGCCCGCTCGGCACCGTGCGCCTGACTTTTTTGGGACAATATACCCGTTTTGAAAATTTTGCCGGAAACTCTTATAGCAACGAGGATTATGAATGAGACCCGCCGCTTACGCAGTGCTTAATTTGGAGGCTGTACGCCATAACTTGAAAGTAGTGCGCCGTCATGCACCAGATGCAAAAATCATGGCGGTGGTCAAGGCCAATGCTTACGGGCACGGGTTGTTGCGGATTGCGGAAGCGGCTAAAGAGGTGGATGGTTTTGGGGTGGCGCGAATGGAAGAGGCGATACGGTTACGGGAAGCGGGTTTCAAGCAGCGGATCGTATTGCTGGAAGGCTTTACCTGCGAGGATGAATTACAGGCCTCCCAGGATTATCAGCTGGAAGCGGTGATTCATTGCTTTGAGCAGATAGAATTGCTGGAGCAAGCGCCAGCAACGAAAAAAATAGCGGTCTGGTTAAAACTGGACACTGGCATGAACCGGCTCGGCTTCAAAAAACCTGATTTTGCCATTGCGCATCAACGGTTGAAAGCTTGTCGTGGTGTCAATCCTGAGATTAATTTGATTACCCATCTGGCCAATGCCGATGATAAAACCGATAGCAAAACTTTGGCGCAGATCCAGCTGTTTAAAGAAACTGTCGATGATTTTGACGGTGAATGCAGCATTGCCAATTCCGCAGGACTGTTGGCGTGGCAGGAAGCATTGACTGATTGGGTGCGCCCCGGCTTGATGTTATATGGAATATCGCCTTTCCCTGAGCAAACCGGCGTAGAACTGGGGTTGAAACCGGTGATGAGTCTGTATTCTAAACTGATTGCAGTGAAACAGGTTAATCCGGGGGAAACGGTAGGTTATAGCGGCACCTGGGTGTGTGAAAAACCGACCCGCCTGGGCGTGGTGGCAATTGGCTATGGCGATGGCTATCCGCGTTATGCGAAAACTGGTACGCCGGTAATGGTAAACGGGCAGCGGGTATCACTGATTGGGCGGGTATCGATGGACATGATTACCGTAGATTTGAATTCACAGCCGGATGCCAAAATGGGTGATACTGTGACCTTGTGGGGCGAAGGTTTACCGGTGGAAGAAATCGCTTTATGTTCCGATACCATTCCTTATACCTTGGTGTGCGGCATTACCCAGCGTGTACAGCTTGTGGAGCAATGACAGACAATCTTGCTGCTCATCTTTTAAGTCTGGCAATTTTGTTCAAAGATTAAGATGGAAACCAGTTAAACTTGATGAAATTTTCCATACCGCAGCAACAATGTCGGCAGCAATAATAAATTCAATGCGGTAGACGAAGCCAAACCGCCGATGATAATCGCCGCCATCGGCCCCATAATTTCCCGTCCCGGATTATCGCTGTTAAAGGCAATCGGGAACATCGCCAACGCCGTCACCAATGCAGTCATCAAAATTGACGGCAGCCGTTCCTGTGCCCCTTGGGTGGCGGTGGATATATTCCAGGCCTTACCTTCAATTTCCACCAGATAGCGATAATGCGATAACAGCATAATACTGTTGCGCACCGTGATGCCAAACAGCGTTACAAAACCGACCACCGAACCGACCGACAATGTGCCGCCGGTCAATAATACCGCCGCCACCCCACCGACTAACGCAAACGGCAGATTTACTAAAGTTAGCAACATATTTCGTAGCGAACCAATCGCCAGATAAATAAAAATCAACACACCCGCTCCGGCTAATAACGAGTGCAAAATCAAATCCCGCCGCGCTTGTGCCTGCTCAACTGCCGCGCCGGTAAATTCGGGGTAACTGTCGGCAGAAAAAGTTACCTCCTTTATTACCCGCTGCTTTAGTTCCTGCATAAACTCATCCAAATCCCGCTTTTCCACATTCGCGGTTACGGTTTGTTTACGTTGTGCGCCTTGATGGAGAATATTGTAGCGGCCTTCGGTGTGACGAATGTCTGCCAGTTGTTCCAGTTTGATTAAAGTCCCGTCTTCACTGCGAATCAGCAATTGACCGATGCTATCGGGTTGTTGTTTCAGTTCGGGCTTTAACGTGACCGTGGTGTCATATAAACGGTTATCTTTTAAATGCGTGCCGACAATTTTTCCCGCATAAGCCGTTTGCAAAGCGTTAATCAGTTGCTCAGGTCGTAAGCCCCAAAAATTCAGCGACTCCAGATTCAGCGCCACATCCAGCAGCGGCGTGGCCGGCGGCGAGCGCAGCTGCACATCGGTCGCACCTTTCATGGTATTCAAAATTGTCGCTATCGCTTGGGCTTTGCTATCCAAAAGATTCAAATCATTGCCATAAATATTCACCACGACCGGCGCGGTGTAACCGGAAATGGTTTCATCCACCCGTTCGGTTAAAAAAGTATTGGCTTCATATAAAACCCCGGGAAACCTGTTCAAAATCGTCCGCAGTTGCTGCAAAATCTGTTGTTGCCGTTGTCCGCTGGCAGGTTGTTTAAGGCGAATTTCGTATTCACTGTAATGGCTGCCGTAAGTGTCGGCACCCCGTTCTGCCCGTCCGGCCCATTGTGAAACCGATTCCACGCCGGGAATTTTTTTGAACTGTTCAGTTAAGTGTGTGCCAATCCGCAAAGATTCTGCTAATGAGGTGCCGGGAATGCTGGTGGTGTGGACGATGTAATGACCTTCGCGCAGTTCCGGCAGAAATTTGCTATCCAAGGTGAAAAATGCCGACAATCCCGCCACGCAAGCGACGATACAAAACGTCATTGCTAAAATAAAATGCCTGGAGACAAAAGTTAATAAGCGTTGATATAACGGTTTCAGCCAGCGAATCAGCGGCGGGTCTTGCATTTCCCCAGAAGTTTCAGAAATCAGGTTTTTGGTATTTCCTAACAGCAGATAACACAAGGCGGGAGTTAAAGTCAGAGCCACAATCAGCGACATCAAAATCGCCAAAATATAGGAAAAACCCAGCGGCGAAAATAATCGTCCCGCCACGCCGCTCAAGGTTAGCAACGGCACAAACACCAGCGCGACAATAAAACTGGCATAAACCACCGAGCTGCGCACTTCCATCGAAGCCTCATAAACCACGCTGGCAACGGTTCGCGGATTTTCCAAAACCTGATTTTCCCGCAGCCGCCGGAAAATATTTTCGGTGTCGATAATCGCATCATCCACCACTTCCCCCAAAGCAATTGCCAGTCCGCCTAACACCATGATATTCAGATTGATACCGCTTTCCAGCAACACAATTACCGCAGTCATCAGTGATAACGGAATTGCCACCGCAGAAATAAACGCAGTGCGGAAGTTGAACAGAAACAGATACAAAATAATGACGACAAACAGGCCGCCAATTAGCAAATGCCCGGAAAGGTTACTTACCGAAGTTTCGATATAATCTGCGGGGCGAAACAGATGCGGATAAAAATCAATCCCCTGTTTTTTGAACAGGCTGTTAAATTCGCTCAAGGTTTGTTCAACCTGCTTTGACACCGACAAGGTATTCGCACCATATTGGCCAATCACCATCAGCACGATGCCCTGTTTACCCATGATTTGTGCCGCGCCTATCGGCGGTTCCGGTGCGTAAGCGATATGCGCGACATCACCTAAGGTAATATTTTGTCCGTGCGCACGTTTCACAATAATGCTTTGCAGTTGTTCCGGTGTTGAAGGCTGGCCTGAAATTTGTAAAGTGAAGCGCTGGTTGCTGTTTTCGATAAAACCTGCGCCTTGAATCTGTCCGGCTTGTTCGGCGGCATTCACCACCTCATCGACAGACAGATCAAACCGCTGTAATTGTTGCGGATTGATTTGCACCTGCAACTGCTGAACTTCGCCGCCAAACACATTCACGTCCGCCACGCCAGGCACCGCCAATAAGCGCGGCACCAAGGTCCAGTCCACCAGACTGCGTAAATCCATTAACGTTTTAGCATCAGAATTCAAGCCTAAAGTTAAAACCGTCGCTGATGATGAGGACATCGGCACCGGCACCGGTGCGGCAACGCCAGCGGGAAGTTGTGTGGCAATGCTGGCAAGGCGTTCATTAACCAGTTGTCGATTGCGATACACATCACTGTTTTCGTTGAAAATTGCGGTGACAATAGACAGCCCTTGAATTGATTCAGAGCGGATAGTTTTTAAGCCAATCAGTCCGCTTAGATGAGCTTCAATTTTATGAGTGACCAGAATTTCCACCTGTTCGGAGGAAAGTCCGGGTGCTTCGGTTTGAATCAGCACCTGTTTTGGGGAAAATTCCGGGAAAATATCCAGCCCGGCGGTGGAAAAACGATAGCTGCCGTAACAAAGCAATAACACAGCAAGCGCGATAACAACGCCATAAAAACGAATGGAAAAACGGACAAGAAGCGAAAGCATGAATGTGTTTTTGGTTTTGAGATATTTTAGATATGCACAGCGGCGTTGTATATTCTACCTGACTCAGCAACATCGTCCTGTATGCAAAGGATATTTTTTAACAATTTTCGCCTGAAATGATGGCAGTTGAAACGCTGCAAGGTTTTTATCGAATAAGTTACACTTGTAGAACTAAGTAAATTACTGTACAAAACCGCTCCAACCCTTTGTAACCAATTTATCATTACTGAATCCCTGTAATACCCAAGCCAGATTGATACTACGCAGTTCATTAGCCCAATAACGAGGAGAGAAAACATGATTTACGCACAACCCGGTCAAGCAGGTGCTGTTGTTTCTTTTAAAAGCCGCTACGAAAACTACATTGATGGCGAATGGACTGCGCCTGTCAACGGTGAATATTTTGTTAATCATACACCGGTCAACGGTGCGGTGATTTGCGAAGTGCCGCGTTCCAGCAGCGAAGATATTGAACTGGCACTGGATGCAGCTCATGCCGCTAAAGATACCTGGGGCAAGGCTTCAGTCACTGAGCGTTCCAATATTCTGCTGAAAATTGCCGACCGAATTGAAGCCAATCTGGAAATGTTGGCAGTGGCAGAGTCCTGGGATAACGGCAAGCCGGTACGCGAAACATTAGCCGCAGACATTCCGTTAGCCGTAGATCATTTCCGTTATTTTGCCGGTTGCATCCGTGCCCAGGAAGGCGGCATCAGCGAAATAGACCAGAATACCGTGGCTTATCATTATCACGAACCGTTGGGCGTGGTCGGGCAGATTATTCCCTGGAATTTTCCCATTTTAATGGCGGCGTGGAAACTGGCCCCGGCACTGGCAGCTGGCAATTGCGTAGTGTTAAAACCTGCCGAGCAAACCCCGGTTTCCATTTTGAAACTGATAGAAGTGATTGGCGATTTGTTGCCTGCCGGGGTGGTGAATATTGTGAACGGTTATGGCACAGAGGCAGGACAAGCCTTGGCGACCAGCACCCGGATTGCCAAAATCGCTTTTACCGGCTCTACCCCAATCGGCTTGCATATTTTAAAATGTGCGGCGGAAAATCTGATTCCTTCCACGGTTGAATTAGGCGGTAAATCACCGAATATCTTTTTTGCCGATGTAATGGAGCAGGAGGATAGTTTTGTCAGTAAATGTATTGAAGGGGCGACTTTGGCGTTTTTCAATCAGGGCGAAGTTTGCACCTGTCCGTCGCGGTTGCTGATTCAGGAATCCATCTACGAAGCTTTTGTCGGCAAGCTGATTCAGCGCGTCCGGCAAATCAAGCGCGGCAATCCGTTGGACACTGAAACCATGGTCGGGGCGCAGGCTTCAAAAGAACAGTTTGACAAAATCCTCAGCTATGTAGAAATTGGCAAGTCCGAAGGTGCAGAGCTGTTAATGGGCGGCGACGTTGAAGCGGTCGGGGCTGGATTTGAGCACGGCTATTACATTCAGCCGACTTTGATGAAAGGCACCAATAAAATGCGGATTTTTCAGGAGGAAATTTTTGGCCCGTTTGTTTCAATCACGGTTTTCAAGGATGAAGCCGAAGCCTTGTCTATCGCCAATGACAGTGAATTTGGTTTGGGGGCGGGCCTATGGACGCGCGACATGAATCGGGCTTATAGGATGGGGCGGGGCATTCAGGCGGGACGGGTGTGGACTAATTGTTACCATCATTATCCGGCTCATGCGGCTTTTGGCGGCTACAAAAAATCCGGCATCGGTCGGGAAAATCATAAAATGATGCTGAATTATTATCAGCAAATCAAAAATATTATTGTCAGCCATGATCTTAATCCTCTAGGATTTTTCTGAAAAGTCGCCGCGACTGCCAGCTCTTTAAAAACTGGCAGGCGTTGTTGTTAAAGCATCACAGTTAAACTACATGTTGAATAAATCTGCATCAATCACCCCGGTAGCAATTGCTGCGTACAGCACTCTCAACGCTTGTGGACTTGGGAATCAGGCTTTATTGGATGCCTTAAAAAATAACCGGAGTGCTCTTAGCTCCTTAACTTTATTTGAGCTGAACTTTGCTACGGTTGTGGGGGAAATCAGGCAGGAATTAGCGCAAATCCGCCCTGAACTTATCGCCTATCAAAGCCGCAATGCCCAGGTTGCGTTAACGGCATTGAATTATGAGGCGGATGGTTTGCGGGCGGCGATTGAAGCGGCAAAAAACCGTTATGGCGCAAATCGTATCGGTGTAATTATCGGCACCAGCACTTCAGGGCTTTATGAAACCGAAGTAGCTTACGGTTATTTACTCGAACACGATGAAATGCCGGAAGATTTTCATTTCGTCACCCGCCATGCCTATCAAGCCACCGGACGGTTTTTGCAGCTGGAATTGGGATTAACCGGGGTCTGTTTTGCGATTTCCACAGCCTGTTCATCCGGCGCCAAAGCGGTTGCCACCGGACAGCGTCTGATTGCCAATGGCGTTTGTGATGCAGTATTAGTTGGCGGCGTAGATACCTTATGTCGTTTAACCTTGCGCGGTTTTAGCAGTCTGGAACTGGTTTCGCCCAATCCTTGTACGCCGATGGATAAAAATCGTACCGGCATTAGTATTGGTGAAGCCGCCGCTTTATTATTGCTGGAAAAATCAACCGCAGAAAATCAAACTTGTCCGCGATTATTGGCTGTCGGTGAATCTTCCGATGCTCATCACATGAGCCATCCGCATCCTGAAGGTTTAGGCGCGGCTTTAGCGATGCAACATGCGTTAGATTTTGCTGGAATTACTGCCAATCAGGTGGATTATTTGAATCTGCACGCCACCGCCACCAAAATTAATGACGCGGTAGAAAGTCGGGCGGTTTATTCGGTGTTTAGCAATCAGGTTCCTTGCAGCGGCACCAAAAGGATTACCGGACATACACTCGGCGCGGCAGGCGCATTGGAAACGATTATTGCCGTGCAAACTTTAGAGCATCAATTTATTCCCGCTACCACCGGTTTAACCGCAGTAGACGATGACTGTCATTGTCAGGTAGTCGCGCACCCGTTATTCAATCAAGCTATCCGTATTGCGATGAGCAATTCCTTTGGCTTCGGTGGCAATAATGCCAGCGTGATTGTGGCGAAACCAGTGCATGACTTCCAGTCCTTTAAAGGACAGGAAGTCATTGAACACAAATCGTTGTTTATCAAAAGCGCGGTTCTGTGTTGCCCTGATTCTGATCTGTTGAAACCGTTCGGACTGAAAAGTATTGATGTCGATAAAAATTTGATTCCCGCTGCGATGCGCCGCCGCACCAGCTTAACCACGCGCATGGCAATTACTGCGGCAACTCAGGCCTGTATCGAAGCGCAAGTTAATCCGAGTATTTTGCCCTCGGTGTTTGCGTCCTTAGGTGGAGAAATGCAAGTCACAGATGCGTTATGCCGGTTGCTGCCTAATCCCGACGAATTATTATCGCCAACCCAGTTTCACAATTCTGTCCATAATACTACCGTCGGCTATTGGGGAATTTTGAATCATTGCCAAGCTTCGAGCACCGCCATTGCTGCGGCGGATGACGGCTTTGCAATGGGATTGCTGGAAGCGTGGTCACAGTTGCAACAATCTCCGGGCGATATATTACTGGTCTGTTATGACGAAGAATGGCCGCAATATTTAGCAGCGCCGATTGGTAAAGTCGCGCTTGCCTGTGCCTTGGTGTTAAGTACAAAAGGTGATGTTAAAATGTCCAGTTGTTCAGTGCCGCAAAGCGCAGCAAGTCCACAGCCATTAGATGCGGGCTGGTGTGAACTGGTGAAAGTCGCTCCCGCCGCTGCCGCGATTCCGTTATTGCAGGCCTTGAAAAACCAGCGCAGTGGATTGATTCCACTGAATATCCATCCCGCCGTATGGCATACTCATTTACACGTATAATCATGTCAACAGAAAAAACTTATGATGTCATTATCGCAGGCGCAGGTCCTGCCGGAACGACTGCTGCCACTTTGTTAGCCCAATACGGCTATCGGATTTTATTATTGGATAGAGATCAGCATCCACGCTTTCACATTGGTGAGTCGATGTTGCCCATGAGCGAACCCATCATGAATCGCTTGGGGATAAAATGGCATGAAGGAAATTTGCGTAAAGGCGGTGCGGAATTTATTGATGAAAAAAGCGGTCAACGGACGTTTTTTCCATTTCAGGGCAAATACAGCACGGTGCAGGTAGAGCGCTCGGTTTTTGATACCCGCCTGTTTGAAAACGCCATTTCTCATGGTGTGCAGGCGCATCAACAGGAAAAAGTCACCCAGGTGGATTGCAATGCGGATGGCGTAACTGTTGAAACCGACAAAGGCAGTTATCACGGGCGTTATTTTATTGACGCCACCGGTCGCAGCGCGATTATGGGGAAAAAACAGCAGTCGATTAATAAACTCAGTAAATTAGGCAAATTCGCGCTTTATAAACATTACAAACTGGCTGATACACCGGCAACGCAATCACTTTTTTGTCGCGGCCATATTGAAGTTTTGCTGACTGAGTTGGGCTGGTTCTGGTGTATTCCGCTGGTTGACCAACGTTTAAGCATTGGTTTGGTGGTACAAAAAGATGCGCCAGCGGATTTAAAAGGCGCGGATTTATTCAATCATTACGCAAACCAATCGCCGCGCGTAAAAGAGTTGCTGGAAGGCGCGGAATTATTGGCTGATGTAAGGGCGGAAGCGGATTTTAGTTATTTCAACCAGCAACGCCACGGTGTGCGTTATGCCTGTTGCGGTGATGCGGCAGGCTTTTTAGACCCGGTATTTTCTTCCGGCTTTTTCTTTGCGGTAAAAACAGCCGAAATGGTGGCCGATCAAATCCATCGCGGCTTTTTAGAAGGCCGGGAAGCGGCGGCCGATTTACACAGCGGCAGCGATGAAACCTATCAAAAAGGCTTTCAGACCATGTATTTAATGATTGAGCGGTTTTACTGTTCCAATCTGGTTCATAACCTGTTTTTTGAAGCCGACCGGCAAGAGCGGATTAAAAATGAAATTATCGCCTTGTTAGCCGGTGATTTATGGCAGGAGGATAATTCATTCCAGCAAGGTTTGTTGTCAGGGCGTTATGCAGGCTTGAAAGAATCTGTGGCTTAACTTTTTTCTCGTTTCCGGGTATTGCATCGCTGCCATTATATTCGCTCGATATTTACAGTTGTAAAGCAGCGCTGGCCTTGGTTTTGCAGGTAAGTCGAGGGGGAGGTACAGTTGATGATAACTAATGCGCAGAGTGTTTTCTCAGCCTATCGTATGACAGTGATTAGATGGATTGCTTTTGGGCTATTGCTGACATATTACGGCTTTGCCAATGCCACAACCTATTCTTTGCCTGCAAGCCTTGGAGCCTCTCCATTTGGTAATTGCAGCTTTTCATCAGGCACAACCTACAACTGCACGGGTGATATTACTATTGGCAGCAACGACATCATCACGGTAACATCTTCAATGACCCTAAAACTGACAAATGGCAGTTTTACAATGGGTAATAATTCTTCCATTTACAATAATGGCAACTCGTTTACTATTTGGGCTCCAGTAGGAAGTATTGACCTTGGAAATGTCGCAACAGCTTCTGTAAATTTAGTGGCTGGCGGTACGATAAATGTTGGCAACAATGGAACTCTGGTAGGAGATCTAACTGCACCGAATATTAACTTCGGCAACGGCACTGTATTATCGGGGGCATGTTCAAATGATCCCACCCCTCCTGCCGCATGTGGCACACCTGTAAGCCGCTCCTTAAGTATAAATAACGTTTCAATTAATGAAGGCAATAGCGGCACAACCAATTTCACTTTTACAGTAACATCATCCGCTACAAATAGCATGGGGATTTCAGTAGCCTATGCAACTGGCAATGGCACGGCGACTGGAGGAACGTCATGCACGGCCGGGGTTGATTATATTGCCAGCAGTGGCACTGCCAACTTGGGTACCTCGTTATCAACTACAATTACTGTTTCAGTTTGTGGGGACACAATTGTCGAAAGCAGTGAAACCTTTACAATCACGCTATCAAATTCAACTGGTGCAACATTAGGTTCACCTAGCGTTGGAACTGGAACACTTATGAATGATGATGGTGTCACTTTACACCACGTTGAAATTCAGCACGGTAGCGGCACTGGGTTAACCTGCGATTCTAATATTTTAACCATCAAAGCCTGCCAGGATATGGCTTGTACTGCATATACCGGCGGAGTGTCTGGTTCTTTAACTGCTAGTGACACATCTGTTGTCTGGGACGGTAGCACTGGAGGCGCAACTGGAGCAGGATTTGTTATTGCTGCGGGCAGTAGCACCGTTACGAAAAAAGTGCAGACACCCACTGCTGGAACTATTATATTCGGCAGTTCACTGACTGGTACGACCTGTAATTTTGGTTCACCTGCCTGCACTTTTACGGCAAGTCCGGCTGGTTTTATATTCTCTGACACAACTACCGGAACTACTTATCCTATTCCGCCCCAAGTTTCTGGGATTACATCGAATACACTTTACTTGCGGGCTGTAAAAACCTCTAGCGCCAATCCAGCAGTTTGTAGTCCTGCCATTATTAATCAATCCATCCCGGTCAACATAAATTATAATTGCAATAACCCAACGACTTGTCAGGCAGGTAATCTGGCTAGTATCAATTTAACCTCCATTTCCACTACTGCTACGGCAGTTAGTTTAGCCTTTGATAGCAACGCTTCAGCACCAATTGCAGTACGCTATGATGATGTGGGTCAAATTACCCTCAATGTAAGTAAAACGCTTACACCTTTTACCGGGGCTACTGCGATTACTTTAACAGGCAGTAGCAATGCTTTTGTAGTTGTGCCGCACCATTTCGGCTTTTCTGGAGTTACCGCGTCGCCCATCAAGGCAGGCAACAATTTTAATGCGACTGTAAGCGCCTATAATGGACTCAGCACACCGACAGTAACCCCAAATTTTGGCAAAGAAACACCTAATCATGAAAGTGTTACATTGTCATTTAGCAAATACCAGCCGACGGGGGCAAGTGCATCGAACGGCAGTTTTTCAGGTAATGTAGGTGCTTTTACTAACGGGGTTGCAACAACTTCTAATCTCAACTGGAGCGAAGTTGGCACAATTGATCTTGTCGCCACACTGACAAGTGGCAGTTATCTTGGTTCTGGACTTACTGCAACAGGAAATACCGGAATAACCGGCGCCCTGAGATTTATTCCTGATCACTTCAATACCACCGTAACGCAAGGTTGTAATGCTGGTGCTTTTACTTATTCCGCTCAGCCTTTTACAGTGACAGTGACTGCCAAAAATGGTCTTGCCACACCCACAACAACCGTCAATTATGATGGCTCAGTTAATACCAGCCCCAATTTTTCTAAACTGACAACACTTTCCGAGGCCAATAGTGTCGCAGGGAGCCTCACACCGACTACAGTTGCTGCAACCGCTTTTGCAGCGGGAGTAGCCAATGCAACCCCCACATTTACCTTTACTACCAACCCGACCGCACCTGCAACCATCAAATTACGCGCTGTTGATACTGACGCTGTGTCATCAGCAGCGGGAACAGAAGGAACTGCAAACATCCGTAGCGGGAGATTGCAGTTTTCTAATGCTTACGGTTCGGAATTACAAAATCTCGCTTTACCGCTGACTGCGCAATACTGGAATGGCACAGGCTGGATTACAAATGCGGCTGATAGCTGCACCACCATTTCCGCCGCTAATTTTGCCTTTGTTTTTCCTGTTGCAACCAGCAATAATTTGACCGCGTGCGAGACAGCGCTGGCTATTACAGGTAGCGCACCGACTTTTACCGCAACGTTAAGTAAACCTGGCAATAACAATAATGGCTGGGTTGATCTGACCCTAAACCTGGCAGGCGCATCAGGAAATCAATGTAGCTCAGTAGGCGGGATTGGCGCGACAGCAACTAGCGCGGCAAAATTCTGGTTGCAATATAATTGGCGCGGAATAGGAAATACAAACCCTACTGCGCGTGCGACGTTTGGCGTTTATAAAGGCAATAAAAAACAGATTTATTTTCGCGAGTTGTATTGATTAAGTTCTGTTAGGGATTTTTAATCGCAACCTGCAATTGCCGTTCAACATAATTGCTTGAACCGATTGTGCCGCTGCTGGCTTTTGAGGTTAATTGATACACCGAAAATGTGTCTGTGCCTTCGGTGTAAGTGCTAAAACTACAAGTGAGTGCAACTGTGAAAGAAGACAGCTGACCTGCCGGCATTGTTGGAGAAGTTGTTGGGCAGGCAGAATCTTTTGTCACTCGATAGATTCCCCACTCAATCCCGGCTTTTGCTGCTTGATAGGCTCGAGAACCTTGAAAATCCATCACCGAAGTTTGTTGCTGGGTGGTCGAAATGGTTACGGCAAACAAACCCAGGGCCGCAATCACCACCAATAAAAAAATCGCTGAAATCAGGGTAAAGCCGGGTTGCTTGTTTTTCATGGGGCGTTATTAACGTGAATTTGCTGATAAAGGCTGATGCTTTCGCCGCTGCGCGTAATGGTCAGCGAAATAGCCACCAGTCCGTTACGTTGATTAATATTGTTATAACTGATAGAGCAGGCACTGATTTTGTCTGCCAACAATGTGCCAGAAACACCTAACGATGCTGGTGCAAGTTGTGCAAGTTTAAAGCCATAGACTGAATAGCGCTTGAGAGTACCTGTGCCATTAGTTGTTCCGCCGACATTTTCGCAGGCGTAAGTCACCGCCTGGTCACTGCCTGAGATCACCTCAAAACGCTGGCTTTCCAAACTGGCAAATTCCGGAAACTGCATTGCGGTGATCTTCACGGTTGTTTGCGAACCTGCCGCGCCTGTGTAAGCTCGCAAAACGCCATTTGTGCTGACATTATCATAAGGCGGATTGCCGTCGCTTTGCGTGCTGCCAACCACAATATAATCACCGCTGGCAAAAGTGATGGCAGGGCCGGTGATTTCAAAACAGCTATCAGCCTGGCTGAGCGATAAGCTATCGCCCTCGCTGTTGCCAAGCGCAGAAGCGCACAAGGTATCGGTGCCGTCGCTGCTGGCCCGATAGCGGCCTCCGGTTTTGGTGGGCAAAAACTCAATGTAACTGGAGCCGGTCGCAACCGGTAAACGCACACTATTTGGCACGGCGGTTCTTATATCACGCCCCATCCGCCGTAAAGCAGTGTCTGCTATGTCAGTCATTTCGGCACGATTGGCAATGCCGATATATTGCTCAATCGGCGCTTTAATAAAAATCGACACCATGCCCGCCAGAATTCCGGTAATCACAATCACCATGATTAATTCGACTAGGGTAAAGCCGGTTTGAATGTGTTGATTTTTGCACATTAGTAATTCACCCGATAACCAACCGCTTGAATGACTTGCCCGCTAGAATCTGTGACCGTCACCGTAATTTGCGCAACATCCGTTGCCGGAATAGTTCCCCATGCAGCAGCGGGATTGGCAACTGCAACAGCCACGCTATAACTGGCTAGGCCCGCAATTCCGGTAATAACATCAGCACTGGTATTAATACCGTTGTAATCAAAAACATCGTCAAAACTGTTGCGATTAGCAACCACACCTGCGCCTGCAAACCCGCCGACAGGATTGGAGAAATCCTGCAACTCCACTTCTTCCAGCATAGATTCGGCGATTGCCAATGCCTGCTTGCGTAGCAGCGGATCAACGCTGCTTTTGGTATTCACATTCATTACCATCAACAAACTGGTCAGGGCGATACTGATGATAACAATAAATAAAATCAGCTCAATCAGGCTGATGCCACGCTGCAATTCATTGATGTACATAGCCGGTTTCTGCTTCTACAGTGATTGAAGGGGTTACGCCTGAAATGGCGATGGTCGCAGTGGTGCTGGCGCGGCCTAATGCGTCAAAAGTTAAGCTGATTGCAGGATTAAGAGTAATTCCTGAAGGAGCGGTTAAACTGTTTGATTGTGCGCCTGGCAGATTTAAATTTGTAGTACAAGGCGGCGTCCCTATAATTTTTAACGCGATGGCAGTAGTGGTTAAGCTAACGCAAACATTTTGATGCTGGGCAATCGCCGATTTTTGTGCATAACGCAAGGTCGCCAAAACCTGATCGGCAAAGCCGCGAGCCTGAAAAGTGGAGTTGTCCCAAAATTTTGGCATCACAACCACGCTTAAAATACCGAGGATGACAATAATCATCACTAATTCAACCAAGGTGAAGCCTGTGGATGGCCGGGATAATTTTCTGCTCATGGGATTGCTGCGTTTTAATGTCGGACTAGAAAGAATACTATATCAAGAGTGAGGCAAAAACCGGGAATATTATCAAAGTTGAGGTATTGGTCTGTACGTTTGTTGAAACTACAGTAAGAGCTGAAATGTTTGGGCAATGCTTTTTTAGAAACTCCCCAGGGAGCCTTCTATTTCAAAAGTTTCCTTGGGCAGTTTTTCATCTCGTCAATCGTATGGTCAACTTCGTGCTGGCTGACCTTATCCGGCGGCTTTTTTTGGAAAATACTGTCGCAATAAGTCACCATGGTTTTCCTTCAATCCGCGCTACCAGGAATGACAAGGCTTTGCAAAATACGTTTTACAAGCAAGTCTTTGCCCAATTTCATTGTATTGGCAAAATTTACACCCATTATCAAAAGTGAGAGGGGCATTCAGTCCTTAAATGATGGTAAAGCCTGAATAATCGCCTCTTTGACCAATTCCGATTCTTTGCGAGACAGGCAAATCGCCAGGTTCAGCTTGGAAAACGCGCTCAGTCAAAGTCACGAATAAGCCTTGATGCCCTTTACAGATGACCGTATCCGCCTCCCAGTCATTCAGACGAATTTTCTCGTCAACAATCGCCGGCCAATGGTCAATGTCGGCACGGTTGGAAATACGACCACGATAGTCGTACTTCCTGTAACGTTTGCGATACGATTTAGACTGATGGCGTAAATGCGTATACAAATTAGAAATTTTTTGTTTAGGCAACATTTTAAATGGTATCTTTTTTCTTGATCTGGATGGGGGGGCTTATGTTGTGCCTCGTTAGTTTTGGTTTTTGTCGGCCTACCTACCTTTTACTTTCGAGGTGTCGCTCTCATTGTATGAGTTCGCGTTACCGAATTTTGATTATTGAAGCCATGTTGCAAATAAAATGATTAAAACCAGCAGAGTTGTAGTGAAAACCTCTGTACATGACAAAAAATAACTCGTTGAAAATGTGACAAAATATTATATTTTTGCGAAACGAAAGATTATGTCCCACTTCAACGAGCTATCAACTATGTTAAACCAACACTTTCGCTGGAACAAGGCGCGGATGGAT
>CAIQWF010000203.1 GCA_903875455.1 uncultured Pseudomonadota bacterium | reverse complement strand
TATGAATGGTTGCCTTTGTCGTGTTACGTCAGTTATGCAAATTTGAAAAAAACGGTGGTGGATATACTTTCAAATTTTGGAACTAAATACCGTATAACTTTTGTTTAACTACTTATCAATAGATTGCATATGTACATAACCGTTATCATAGGCTGCATTTAGTACAATTTGCACAGCATCAACTAATTCTTGTCCTTTCCAAGTAAAAATTTGTTCAGCAAAAGAAGTATTTTTCCAAAACTCTGCTTTTTTTAGCTGTTTGATTAATCGTGAGCGTGCCCCAAAACTAACGAAATCATTATTCTTTTTTCCTTTTTTTACAGAGCTTGTATCTTTAACCAAATATTTTGATGTAATTAAAGTCTCATCAGATAAAAAACTCCAGCGATCATTTAGATAGTTATAAGCATCATTTTTAATATTTTCTTGTTCAATTACATCTAAGTAACGAGTTTTTATACATAAAGTTTGACGCATTTCATTAAATAAAATTAGACAAAAGGCTTCTCTGCTTTTTGCGTCCAGTTTGCGCAACAAAGAATCAGGCTGTCCAAATGCGGATTCTTTCGCACAAAAACTTTCTAATCCTCGATAATCAATTTTTAAGAGATTAAGTTGCTCTAAATTAGGATTATTAATACGCCATCCTCGTCTTAAATCTCTAAACAATCTATAGCCTAAAATGAACAGTAAAAGAGGATGTACCTCATGAGTTCTAGTATCTTCATCTAGCTTTGGATTCTGCAAATATTCTGCCAGAATAACAAAATCATTTTTATCAAAACCTAAAGCCTTAAAAACTTCATCAGCTAAATATTGTGTATTTAAGTTGCCATGATTATTTTGCAGCGCGGCAAGTAATCCAGCCCTTAAAGTGAGCAAAAAAATAAAATCATTAAAATGTCCGGCTTGTAACGCGGCATCCTGACGATTATCGGTAAAACCTAAGAGTTTTCTGGGGTCAGGTACTCCTTCAGGAATATCTTTATCAGAAAATAATTGTCGCAAGGTACTTAACACCAGCATAGTTGTTGCTGATGAACGACCTTCCCCTGAAAGACTTGATAAGCGGTTGATGTCCTTGCCATGCGCCTCGTGCACATAACCACAACTTAAACAAAAACGAAACTTGTTAGGAATGAACCAATAATCTTCACCGCGTCCCTCTGTACCGTTTGCATCTACTTTTGTGGCAATTGGCACTGCATTTTTATAAGTGCTTTTTATTTTAGGCGTGGCTCTACTCAAATCTAGCCAGTTTTCAGGAAAGTCTTCCAGGTTGCCTTGATATTGCTGATTATTATTAGCAGGACATAAAAATCCAAATCTGACATTTTCGCTATCATCACTGCTAACATCATCAATTTCTCGTGGCGTAAAATGCACGTTAGGCTGTTCTTCTCGCCAGACTGGATGATATTCCTGTCCGCATTCGCGACAGAAATGCGCAGGATATAAAAGCACTGCTTCGGATTGTCTGCCGGGAGCAAAGCGTTGTGCATCCAGCGTAATGTGCCTAATTCCATTGGCTTCCAAAGTTGTATGGACTTTACCTGGGCCGCTAATGAATTGATGCAGCTTGAATGCAAAGGGAGATTTTCCTTGTGGCGTTTTGACATCATGTTGGGCGGCTACAAGAAATTTTTGCAAACTTTCTTTTGCGGTTTCTATCGTACAGGCAGCATCCTTAGCCAAGCGTTCCGCCGCATCCGATAAACTCAACGGTTTTGCTCGCTGTGGTTTGTCACCATTAGTTGGAAGTTCAATACCTAAATTTAATTCCACCCAAATAGACATTGGGTCGCGCTGAAAATCAGCAAATGATTCCCAAGCAAAAACAGTTCTGGAAACCGCTTGCGCTAACTGGGGTTGAACTGTCACCACATCTTGGGCAGGGTCGGTAACACGTTCAAGAGTTTCACGAATAATATCGTTGGCAGTTATAGGCGTACCAAACAATTTACTGGAAACTTCGGCCACGGTTTTCATTTGGTCATCTGCACTTCCTGTGCTTGACATGGTGGCCGATGTACCAATGCAAAGCATTTCGTCTGCCTGTAATCTTTCGCGTAACCGCCGCACCAACAAAGCAACGTCAGCACCTTGCCGTCCTCGATAAGTATGCAATTCATCCAGAATTAAAAAGTTAAGCCCTTTACAATGTTCGACTACACGCCGATCTACATTTTCATAACGGGTTAAAATCAACTCCAGCATCATGAAATTGGTCAATAAAATATCAGGTGGATTGTCAGCAATTTTTTCACGTTCTGCTGGGGACTCTTGGCCAGTGTAGCGAGCAACTGTAAAGGGGGGGTTATTATCAGGATAGTCGCATAGAAATTTATTCAGTTCTTCCAGTTGGCTGTTTGCCAAAGCGTTCATTGGGTAAATAACAATAGCTCGCGTTCTTGGAGTTTTATCTACCTCCTTTTCTCGCAAGATTTTATTGATCACTGGAATAAAAAAAGCCAGGGATTTGCCGGAGCCAGTTCCTGTGGTAACAATATAACTTTGTCCGGTTTGAGCTTTGGCAATAGCCTCCAACTGGTGTTTATAAAGATGTAATGACTGGGGATGATGCTCTTGCTTGCCGGTTTGAAAAACATCGGCGCATTGTTTATGTAAAACTCCCTCTTCTGCCAGTTTTTGCACCGTTGTTTGGCGTTGATAATTTGGATTTATTTGTATTAATGCTTCCGGCCAATAGCGGCCTCCAGCATATTGCTTTTCAACCTCCTGTTTTATGTCAGCAGCGGCAATTTCTGTAAAACTGCGAGAAAAAGAGCTGTAATCAGATATTAAATCATCGCGGAACTCGAAAACATTTTTCATAAAAATCCAAGTTACTTAAAAATATAAAACTACTTAGGATACCGTCAAAAATAACTTCCCGATTTTAATTCTGCTGCGGAAGGGCACGATAATTCCACTTTGGCAGAAAATCATCAAAAACAATCGGCATCGTTTTGATAAAATTTTCAGCGCATTTTTTCCCTGTTGCATAAACTTTCGTCAAAACATCGACAGTGACTTTCAGGCCGGTATTGGTCTTTGCTTTTTCCATAAAAAACTTGGCAATCGCAACCGAATGAAAAACCACGCCTTGGCACGCTTTGGTGATGTGCGGAAATAGCCGGTGCTCAATCGGATTGTGCTTTGAGCAGTGCGGCGGGTAATGTGATATCCGAATGGTAAGCCCCAGCCGATTGGCCAGTTTTTGCACAGCCTCTTTGAACACATAACGATTACTGGCCTTGCTGCCGCCGCCATCGCACAAAATCAATACACAAACCGCCGCCGGATAATAGTTGCAGCCGTGCTGCTGCCACCAATGCGCAATGCTGTCGCAACAGAATTCGCTGGTGTCGTGGCTGGTGTTGAGGTGAATATAACCCTCGTTTCGCGCCAGGTCGTAAATGCCGTGCGGGATAAGTTTCCCTTCGCCCGCACTAGGAAAATCATGATCCAGCGTTTCCACACCGGCCTGGGTAAAAGTTTGACCTTCGCGTGCGAAGTTGCCGATCAATTCTTTCTTTTTCGT
>CAIQWF010000202.1 GCA_903875455.1 uncultured Pseudomonadota bacterium | reverse complement strand
TGTTAGGATATGGTCAACAATAACATCCCTAAATCCGCTCGTGGTGAGCTTGTCGAACCACAACATCCTTCGACAAGCTCAGGATGAACGGGATATTCAAAATCGGGAAGTTATTTTTAGCCATGTCCTAAGTTTTACGAGCTTGTGTTCATTCTCCATACAAACAATTTAACTTGCCAGAATCCATAAGCTTCAAAGCTTTGCTCAGCTATAATGACTAAATATCTTATCAAGATATTTCTCCCCGCCCTAAAAATAGAGATAAAAAATTATGATTTATCCGGTTGATAATTTAGATGATGCTTACTTAGTCTGCAATCCTGATAAACCTTTAGAGGTTGGGGATGAACGCTATTTAGATTTAAAAGAAGTCAGAAACAATCAAAATGTCAGTTCTCTATTAAGAACTATCAGACGCACCACTCAAAGCAGTGAGTTTTGTAAACAATTAGTTACAGGACATACTGGAAGCGGTAAATCCACTGAATTAAAGCGTCTGCAAAGCCAATTGGAACAGGCGCGTTATTTTGCGGTGTATCTGGACGTGGAATCGAGTTTGGATTTAAACGAAATTACTTATCAGGATGTATTGCTGAATATCGCTCAAGAGTTAATGTCGCAATTAGCAAAAGCCGTTATCAAATTAGATGCCTCACTTTTGAATGATTTACGTCAATGGTTTGCTGAACGCATAGTGACACAAGACTATGTTGATGAAGCTCAAATAGAAGCAAAAGCCGGTGCAGAAGTAGGCATTGATGTTTATTCAGTGGCTAAACTGATGTCTTCATTAACCGGTGAAATTCGTAGTGGCAGTAGCCGCCGCCTTGAAATCCGCGAAAATATTGAAAAAGAGCAAAAAGTTTTTATTGCCAAACTCAATGATTTATTACTGGCCGCCCGAATTGCTTTACGCAAAAAAGAGTTTGAAGACCTGGTTATCATTGTGGACGGTTTGGAAAAAATTAAAAAGAAAGCTGTTTATGATGAATTGTTTTTAGAACATTCTGAACAATTAACAGCCATAGACAGTCATATTATTTACACCATTCCAGCCGCATTAGGTTTTGATACCAATATCGGTAATTTTTTTGCTAACGGGGTGTTTTTTATTCCGATGGTGAAATATGAAACAGAGGAAGGAAAGCAACATTTAACGGAGCTGGTGAATAAGCGCATGAATGTGGCGCAATTGTTTGAGAATCCGGCGTTATTGGATGATTGTATCGCCATGAGTGGCGGTTCAGTGCGGGATTTATTGCGTTTGATTCGTTCTGCAACGGATACTGATAGTCCGAAAATTCAAGCCGTTGATGTTCAACGCGCGATTAGTATGCTGGTGAAAGAATATGACCGGATGGTGAAAGAAGAGGATGTGCCGCTGTTAAAGTTGGTAATAGAAGAAAAACGGGTGGTTAAATCCGAAGATAAAAAATATGAACGCCTTTTAACCAATCGTTTAGTGCATGAATATGAAAACGGTAAGTTTTGGGCGGCTTTACATCCGGCTTTAAATAAAATCAGTTGGTTGCAAACTAAATTAGCTGAGAATCCCGCAGCGTGACTGAAATATTAGCCGCAGATAAGCATCCTAATTTGCAATATATACGCCGCGCTTTGCAACGCTGCAAAGGTTTTGGCTTGTATTTTGCGCGCTGTAACACGCCGTCTTTGCGTGATGAATTAGTGGCGACCTTAAAGGAAAATCTGACCGCGCCGATTGTTGAATTAACGTTAAGTCCTGAAAACGATATTTTTATTGATGTGCAAATGGCACAGCTTTTAGAAACCGCTCCCGAAAATGCGATTGTTTTTATTTACGATATTGAAAAGCTGTTTTATGTCGAAAACCGGCATTTATTGGCGGAATTGAATTGGCGGCGCGGTTTTTACGGGCGGATGAATCATCCGGTGGTGTTTTGGTTGCCAGAGTTTTTATTGGTGGAATTGTTTCAAAACTCGCCGGATTTTATGGATTGGCGTAGCGGGGTTTATGAATTTAGTTTACCGCAGGAACAGAAACAATCGTTGGCAAATACCACTTGGCAAACAGCCAATGAAAATTTTGTTGAACAATTGACGTTAAAAGAAAAAGAACGCTGGATTTTGAATTTACAAAATTTATTAGCGGAATTAGACGATGAGCAATCGAAAACAAAATCCGAATTATTAAACCGGCTAGGGCTGCTATATGGTTCGTTGGGAAAATACGATAAAGCCTTAGCTTGTTATCAACAAAACCTTGTTATTCAACAGAGCAATGGCGACAAACAAGGCGAAGGCGCAACGCTGAATAATATCTCCCAAATCTATAAGGTTCGCGGCGATGTTAACAGCGCGTTGCGGTATTTAGAGCAATCGTTAAAAGTCCGGCAAGACATCGGCGACAAAAAAGGCGAAGGCGCAACGCTGAATAATCTTGCGACCACTGCACACGCTCGCGGCGATTATGACAGCGCGTTGCGGTATTTAGAGCAATCGTTAAAAATCCGGCAGGACATCGGCGACAAACAAGGCGAAGGCGCAACGCTGAATAATATCTCGCAAATCTATGATGCTCGCGGCGACTATGACAGCGCGTTGCGGTATTTAGAGCAATCGTTAAAAATTCTGCAGGACATCGGCGACAAAAAAGGCGAAGGCACAACGCTGAATAATATCTCGCAAATTTATGATGCTCGCGGCGACTATGACAGCGCGTTGCGGTATTTAGAGCAATCGTTAAAAATCCAGCAAGACATCGGCGACAAACAAGGCGAAGGCGCAACGCTGAATTATATCTCCCAAATTTATAAGGCTCGCGGCGATTATGACAGCGCGTTGCGGTATTTAGAGCAATCGTTAAAAATCCGGCAAG
>CAIQWF010000201.1 GCA_903875455.1 uncultured Pseudomonadota bacterium | reverse complement strand
TGGGACATAATCTTTCGTTTCGCAAAAATATAATATTTTGTCACATTTTCAACGAGTTATTTTTTGTCATGTACAGAGATTTCTTTCTCAAAATTTGTTTTGCGTATTCGCTGGGAATTTGTTTGGCAGCGCCTAACCGAATGCGTTTGTAATCAAAAGCGATACCGCCTTTAGCGACATCATTTCTGCCTAAAATTGCCAATGAAGGTTTATGACCTTGGGCCGCCGCTTTTTCGTACCATGAAGTGGCTTTGTGCACATCCATTTCCATTCCCATGCCCCGGTCGTACATTGCGGCTACAATCACCTGTGCTTCAAGGACTCCTTGATTAGCGGCTTTTAATAACCATTCAGCCGCTTTTTTATCATCCTGTTCTTTCCCTTCTTTACCTAAAAGATACATAGCTCCCAATTTAGCCTGGGCTAAAGCATTTCCTTGTTCTGCCATTTGCATAACAGCACTTTCTGGCGCTGACTTTTCTGCTTCATTCGCTTCTGTATAATCTGCTAACATCAGTGAAAATGATAAAAATATCAATCGTAGTATCTTCGGCATACATTTAATCTCACATCAAGGTTATAAATTTATTTTCCTTCGAGCTTATTCCCTAAAGGCTATTCTATCAAAAAACAACGCTACTTATGAGACTTTGAAACGACTTTGTTGCAGAAGTTGCCTCGATAACGCAGGCTTCAAACAACAAATAAATTTTCCATAAGCTGGCAAGCATAGGGTGTGTGGTAGGTGTTCAGAGACTTCAAAAGATGTTTTTGACTCCAGCTTAGCAATAAAATACCGAAAAATTTTGTTCGCTTACTTAATCGGCTTTCGTGTCTTTACAAACAGGAGTTTTTGCCAGTTTCGCGGTAAACTGCCCACGATAATAGCATCTCAAAGGTTTGAGGTGAATTTGCTGTTATCAACATAACACAAACAACTTATATTTATATGATACAAGAAACCATAGTCACAACCGTTAATAATCAAGGGGTTGCTCATATCGCGCCGATGGGGATTCACGTTGGCAATGATGAGCTTATTATTTTACCGTTCAGGCCATCGACAACCTTAAACAATTTGCTGGAAAGCCAAGCCGCAGTGATTAATTATTGCAATGATGTGCGGGTGTTTGCCGGTTGCTTGACCGGGCGCAGGGATTGGGAGTTAAAACCGGCAGAAAAAATCAACGGCAAAGTGTTGGTGAATACTTTGGCACATGTTGAAGTGGAATTGCTTCGGGTTGAAGAAGATGAGACCCGGCCAAAATTGTTTTGCAAAGCAGTACACAGCGTTAATCACGCTCCTTTTACCGGATTTAATCGGGCGCAATATGCGGTTTTAGAAGCAGCTATTTTAATCAGCCGATTAAAAATGCTGCCGCTGGAAAAAATTGAATCCGAAATTAATTATTTACGCATCGGTTTGGAAAAAACTGCGGGCGAACCGGAGCTGGAAGCCTGGGGGTGGTTAATGGCAGTTATTGAAGAGTATAAACATGAGGTAAAAAACGCATGAGTGGAATGCTGGCAAGCGTAAACAGTCTGGAAGAGGCGTTATTGGTACGGCAGGCAGGGGTGGATATTATTGACCTGAAGCAGCCGAAGTATGGAGCATTGGGGGCGTTGGATTTGCAAACCGTGCAGGAAATTGTGCGGGCGGTTAACCGGCAAATTCCGGTGAGTGCGACTATTGGAGATTTGCCAATGCAGCCTGAGCCGGTTTTTAATGCGGTGCAGACTATGGCGGCGACCGGCGTTGATTATGTGAAAATCGGTTTTTTTCCTGAAGGCGACAGTGTCGCAACCCTTGAAAAGCTGGCGGTTTTAACTGAGCGGGGCAGGGCCTTGATTGCCGTGTTATTTGCCGATGCACAACCTGATTTAGCCATTTTACCGCTCTTGAAAAATGCGGGTTTCAAAGGCGTGATGCTGGATACTATGAATAAAAAAGCCGGTTCATTAACGCAGTTGATGGCGTCGGCAGAACTGAAAAGTTTTGTCAGTTTAGCGCGTCGTTGTGATTTACTCTGTGGATTAGCCGGTTCGCTGCGGCAGAATGACATAGCGCTGCTGTTGCCTTTAAATCCTGATTATTTGGGATTTAGAGGGGCGCTGTGCAGGCAGCATGAAAGGGTAGGGCGGTTGGATGTGGCAGCTATCGATGCTATTAAACAGGCGATGAATTAAAATGAGCGACTATCCAAAGCTCAAGCAGTTGATATGACAAATTTTTTTCTTGTAGTGCTGGCATTATTTTTTGTTGCGCTGAACGGTTTTTTTGTTGCGGCTGAATTCAGTCTAGTAAAGCTAAGGCCGACGAGGGTTCGGGCGGTGGCGAAAACTTGCGGTTTGCGCGGGCGAATTTTGACCAGAATTCACTCCCAGCTGGATGCTTATTTGTCGGCTTGCCAGTTAGGAATTACCTTGGCTTCACTGGGTTTAGGCTGGATTGGTGAACCTGCGTTTGCCCAGCTGCTTTATCCGTTATTTGCCCATCTGGAAATTACCTCGCCACAATTGATTCACTCGATTTCTTTTGCCTTTGCTTTCGGCACAATTTCATTTTTGCATATTGTGGTGGGCGAACTTGCGCCCAAATCCATGGCGATTCGCAACCCGGAAGGGATCGGTTTGTGGGGCGCAATTCCGCTGTATAGTTTTTATTGGCTAATGTACCCGGCGATTTGGTTGTTGAATGCCAGTGCCAATCTGGTGCTGCATTTGGCGGGACTTAGCACCGCGCGGGGCCATGACAGTCATTATTCGGCCGAGGAACTGAAAATGATTTTGCGCTCCAGTCGTCCGGGTGAGCAATTTACCCGCGAAGAATGGAATATTCTGGCAAAAACCTTGGATTTTAGCAGTTTAGAGGTGTCTGATTTGATGCGGCCACTTCACGAGATTGTTGCCCTGTACGAAAACAAAACCTTGGCGGAAAATTTGCAAACCATCCAAAACAGTCATTTCAGTCGTTATCCGTATTTTGACAGTAGCGGCATTAATGTATTGGGCGTCATACATTTAAAGGATTTGTTTTTCGCGCAGCAGCAGGAACAGGCTCTGGATGATTTAGTGCAATATTTGCGTCCGGTGCATTCTATTTCCAGCGATAGTCCGGCTTTGGAGCTGTTTCGCCGCTTTACCAAAGGCGACTCACATTTTGCCGTGATTGGCGAAGTGGGTAGGAAACCGCAGGGTTTTATTACCTTTGATAATTTATTGGCGGCGATGGTGGGGAGTATTCGTGATGAGTTTGGTCAAAATGAGAATGACTGGATTTGGCAGGAGGATGGCACGTTAGTAGGGAAGGGCAGTTTGCCGATTTTTTCGCTGGAGCGCATTTTAGGACTGGATATTGAAAATGAGGAGCTGGAACTGGAAAACATTGATTCCGTAGGCGGATTAATCATGGCGCAATTGCGTGATATTCCAGAGGAAGGGCAGATTGTCAGTTTTGAGGGATTTGATGTGAAAGTGCTTAAAATGAACAGGGCCCAGATTGTGCGGGTGAAGGTTTATCCTAAAGCCTGACTGGTAATTACCTTAATCCACATTTACTAAAACCAATATGGCTTTTAAATTCACTCGAGCTTATTTTATCGTTAGCTTTTTATTTATAGCTATGATTTCTGCCGCGCATTTTAACGGCACTACAATCAATCTGAATTATCTTGGCTATGCCACGTTTTTACTGCTTTTGACTGCTGGCATTGCCATTCATCCAGTTCTAACAACCTACGGCAAAATCTCTCTCTCAGCTCCTTATATTGTTTGCGTGGTCTGGATTATTTGGGTATTTTCCAGCATTCTCTGGAGTCAAGCCTCTATGATTTCGCATATCTGTGCTTGGGTTGTTAGTGGTTTTCCGTTTGCTTTTTTGCTATGGCCATGGATAAAACCTTATCTGAGTGAAAATGTTTTTTATAAGTTATTGCTAGCTGTTACTTTATTTTATGGACTATGGGCTATTTTGGAATTTTTACAAACTTCAAAACCTACTTTAGGCCCCATGCTTTATCAAGGTAATTTTGGTGCGCTATTTGCGGCTATGTTATTACCAACGAGTGCTTACTTTATCCTCGAATCAAACAATAAACGGTCTTTAAAATTTGCCATATTATTTTTATTGTTAGCAGCATTGTTTTCCACCTATTCACGCGGAGCTATTCTTAGTTATTTAATCACTCTGCCAGTTTTGTTTTTTATTGCTTATAAGCAAAAACTTAGTATTACGAAGCCCTTGCTAATTTTAATCGTGCTCACTATCAGCAGTGGCTTTTGTGTGTATGGGTATGCACTAATAACCAAAGACCAACAACCGCTATCCAATAAAATCTCAACTATTCAAGGAGCTTCTTCGATTAGTCAACGCTTAATGATATATCAATCATCTTGGGAAGTTTATAAACAATATCCGTTATTAGGCACGGGTATTAATAGTTTTAAAGTGGTGTATCCAAGCACTAGAAATCCAGCTGAACATTCTGCTGGTGTGTATGTCCACAATGATTATTTACAGTTTTTACAGGAAGGTGGTCCTGTTTTATTGATTTTGTTGATTTTACCGTTATGGCTGCAAGCTTCTCTGTTGCTTAAAGCCTGTCGTTTAAATGTGTTAAAACAGCCGCTAATTACCGCAGGGTTCACACTAGCCAGCAGCACTTTTTTTATTCATGCGGTAGCAGATTTTATTTTTTATAATTTCTGTTTGTCTTTATTTGCCGGGTTTTATTTGGCAATTGCCTATCAGCAAGTTCCTGTTAGCAAAGAAAAAACAATAACTTTGGAAAACCCTAAGTTTATGTTCGGTATTAGCAGTTTTGCTATATTGATACTCTGGTCTATTCAATCGGTGGATAACTATATTGCTTATAAAATGTCGGGACAACCAATGAATAGTAAACAATTGCTGTTTTATCTGTCCT
>CAIQWF010000200.1 GCA_903875455.1 uncultured Pseudomonadota bacterium | reverse complement strand
TCTCCAAAACCGCAGGTTGGGGGTTCGATTCCCTCCTGGCCTGCCATTCAAAATATTCAATGTTTCTATAATTACCCAAAGTTATTTAATGAGCGCACAGGCAGCAGAGTCAACAACACAAGTGCTTGATGTTGTTAAGCAAGTTATCTCTATTATCTTTGTGGTTGCTGGTGTGACCGCATTTTATCATTTTTCTGAAGTCTCCTTGCTTTATAGAGTGTTGAGTCTTGTTGCAGTGGTTGTTGCTGCAATAGGATTGGTTTTGACTACAGATATGGGGCGAAGCGTTTGGAGTTTTGTTCTGGAGTCGAAGCAGGAAGTCAGAAGGGTGGTTTGGCCAACTCGTGAAGAAACCATCAGAACAACCTTAATGGTTTTCTTAATGGCTTTTATTGTAGGGCTGGTTTTGTGGTGTCTTGATATGTTTCTTTTTTGGGGGATTCGCCTCCTGACCGGGCAGGTGGAATAATGTCTCTACGTTGGTATGTGGTACATGCGTATTCTAACTTTGAAAACAAAGTTAAACAGTCTTTGGAAGAGCGTATAGAGCGGGAAGGCTTGCAGGCGCATTTCGGAAAAATTCTGGTCCCTACTGAAGAAGTGGTGGAAATGCGGATGGGACAACAGCGGAAAAGTGATAGGAAGTTTTTTCCAGGTTATGTCTTAGTGCAAATGGAATTGACTGATGAGACTTGGCATTTGGTGAAAGATACGCCAAAAGTACTGGGATTTATCGGTGGAACATCTGATCGTCCGGCGCCTATTTCAGACAAAGAAGCGAATGCCATTTTAAATAAAGTTGAAGAAGGCGTGAACAAGCCTCGGCCTAAATTTTTATTTGAAGCTGGTGAAGTGGTAAGAATTATCGACGGTCCCTTTAAGGATTTTAATGGCAGCATCGAAGAAGTGAACTACGAGAAAAGCAAATTAAAAGTTTCCGTGCTGATTTTTGGGCGTTCAACTCCTGTTGAGCTTGATTTTGCTCAAGTTGAAAAAAATTAGACAATTATAAGTTTTTTAAGAAATCCCTGTCTTAATCTGAGATGGGGATTTTTGTTTATTGGGGAGCTGCATAAGCGATTGCACCCATTTTGGAGTAAATCATGGCAAAAAAAATCCAAGCTTATATTAAGCTGCAAGTGAAAGCGGGCGAGGCAAAACCTAGTCCACCGGTTGGGCCGGCGTTAGGTCAGCATGGCGTTAATATCATGGAGTTTTGTAAAGCGTTCAACGCCAAAACTCAAGATGTAGAACCCGGTTTGCCGCTGCCAGTCGTTATTACTGTTTACAGCGATAAAAGCTTTACTTTCATTACAAAAACCCCACCGGCTTCTATTTTGTTGAAAAAAGCAGTGGGCATTAAATCTGGTAGCAAAACACCTAACAAAGTTAAAGTCGGCACGATTACTCGTGCACAGTTAGAGGAAATTGCCAAAACCAAAATGGCAGAT
The DNA here is from genome assembly GCA_903875455.1 of uncultured Pseudomonadota bacterium. Lineage (GTDB taxonomy): Bacteria > Pseudomonadota > Gammaproteobacteria > Methylococcales > Methylomonadaceae > CAIQWF01. The sequence continues at coordinate 6,332 of CAIQWF010000200.1, read as the reverse complement.
TTGAATGCTGCCAATATGGACGCAGCGGTCAGAATTATTGCAGGCAGTGCGCGTAGCATGGGTCTGAATGTAGAGGGATTGTAATGGCTAAATTATCTAAAAAAGCAAAAGCTATCAAAGCTAAAGTTAGCAGAGCTAAACAGTATACTGTTGCAGAAGCAGTAGGCTTGTTGAAAGAATTAGGCACGGCTAAATTTGTTGAGTCAGTGGATGTCAGTGTTAACTTAGGTGTTGACCCTAGAAAATCAGACCAAAACGTGCGTGGTGCAACCGTATTGCCACACGGCACTGGTAAAACTGTCAGAGTGGCAGTATTTACCCAAGGACCAAATGCAGATGCCGCAAAAGCAGCAGGTGCAGACATCGTTGGTATGGATGATCTGGCTGATTTGGTTAAAAAAGGTGAAATGAATTTCGACGTGGTGATTGCTTCTCCTGATGCAATGCGCGTTGTCGGTCAATTAGGACAAATTTTAGGGCCAAGAGGCTTAATGCCTAACCCTAAAGTCGGCACTGTAACACCTGATGTAGCCACGGCAGTGAAAAATGCCAAATCAGGTCAAGTACGTTACCGTACTGATAAAGGCGGTATCGTCCATTGCACATTAGGCAAAGTTTCTTTTGATGCTGATGCGATTGCAGGTAACTTGGATGCGTTATTAGCAGATTTAAGAAAAGCTAAACCGACTGCCGCGAAAGGCGTTTATATCAAGAAAATCACTCTGTCTTCTACTATGGGGCCAGGGCTGTGGATTGATCAAAGCAGTATTAAAGAATAAGTGTAACAAACTTTGGGTTGCAGGTTTTTCTGCAACTGTCAAAGACCGCAGGAGTTAGTAAATAACTTAATGTGTCCTGCGCAGACGGAAGCTTAAACCGCAAAGCTGGTGAAAGGGACCGTGAGGGGTATCGAAAGATACGTTTTATTGATTCTGATGTAAGTCAGAAATATTGGAGGTAAATTGTGGCACTCAATTTGGATAGCAAAAAAGTTGTCGTAGAAGAAGTCGCTGAATTCGCCGCTAAAGCCTATTCTGCTGTTGCAGCAGAATATCGTGGTTTAACAGTAACGGAAATGACCGAACTGCGTAAAACTGCGAGAGAAACAGGTGTTTATCTGCGTGTGGTGAAAAACACATTAGCAAGACGCGCTGTGGCTGGAACTGAATTTGAATGTATGCAGGAGGGTCTGGTTGGGCCGTTAGTGCTGGCATTTTCAATGGAAGACCCAGGCTGCGCTGCTCGCTTAATCAGTGAGTTTGCCAAAACGCACAACAAACTAATCACCAAAGTTGTGGCAATTGGCGGTCAAGCTTATGGTGCATCTGAGCTGGATAGACTGGCTAAATTGCCGACCCGCGACCAAGGCATCGCTATGTTGATGTCTGTAATGAAAGCACCTGTTGGCAAACTTGTTCGTACCTTGGCAGCTGTCAAAGAACAAAAAGAAGCCGCGTAAGCTTAAATTTTACATACAACCAGTTTTAAAAAACCTAATTATTTAGAGGAATACAGAATGGCAATTTCACAAGCAGATATCTTGGATGCAGTTTCTAACATGACTGTGATGGAAATCGTTGATTTAATTTCAGCAATGGAAGAAAAATTCGGCGTATCAGCAGCAGTAGCTGTGGCAGCAGCACCGGCAGCAGGAGCAGCAGCAGCTGTTGAAGAACAAACTGAATTCGATGTTATCATGACATCTTTCGGCGAAAACAAAGTGGGCGTTATTAAAGCAGTTCGTGCAATTACTGGCTTAGGCTTGAAAGAAGCAAAAGATGCAGTAGAAGGCGTTCCTACAACTTTGAAAGAAGGCGTAAGTAAAGCTGAAGCAGAAGAAGTTAAAAAAGCCCTGGCTGAAGCAGGCGCAACAGTCGAAATCAAGTAGTTTTTTGACTAAAAATCCGGGTTTATCCCAAATCTAGTAGGGCTGATGGCAGTTTTGTCATCGGCCTTTTACTGTTTGCTGAAAAAGTAAATAGTAGTAACAATTCTTGACGAAAAGGTATGGAAGCAATATGGCCTATTCTTTTACCGAAAAAAAGCGTATCCGTAATAACTTTGGGAAAAGTACTGAAGTACTAGAAGTCCCTTATCTTTTGGCGACACAGATTGATTCTTACGCCAATTTTCTACAATTAGGTGTGGAGCCGGATAAACGGCTGAATCTAGGCTTACATGCGGCATTTTCCAGTGTATTTCCGATTGCAAGTCATTCAGGCTATGCGGTGCTGGAATATGTGAGATACCGTTTAGGTGAGCCCGTTTTTGATGTCAGAGAATGTCAACAGCGCGGCGCGACTTTTGCAGCGCCTTTGCGGGTGTTGGTACGGTTGGTGATTTATGATAAAGACGCACCTGTTAATGCAAAAGTAGTCAAGGATATTAGAGAACAAGAAGTTTACATGGGTGAGCTTCCGTTGATGACTGATAATGGAACTTTCGTTATCAATGGTACAGAGCGGGTTATTGTTTCGCAATTACATCGTTCTCCAGGCGTATTTTTTGATCATGATAAAGGTAAAACCCACTCATCAGGCAAGTTGTTGTTCAACGCCCGAGTGATTCCTTATCGTGGTTCGTGGTTGGATTTTGAGTTTGACCACAAAGATGCAGTATTTGTGCGGATAGACAGACGGCGTAAAATTCCCGCAACTATTCTGCTCAGAGCTTTAGGTTATGAAAACGAAGAAATGATTAACATTTTCTTCGATATGAATAAATTTACCGTAACAGCAGAAAAATGTTTATTCCACATTGTGCCAGAAAGATTGCGTGGCGAAGTTGCTGCGTTTGATATTAAGCACGAGGATAAAGTGCTGGTTGAAGAAGGGCGACGGATTACCGCAAAACATATCAGACAGATGGATAAAGCCGGTCTGACTGAAATCGAAGTGCCTAGAGAGTATTTGTATGGAAAAATTTTAGGTCACAATCTGATTGACGAATCCACCGGCGAATTATTGGTTAGCGTTAACGATGAATTAACCGCTGATTTAGTACAAAAAATCATTGATGCTGGTATTTCTGAAATCAAGACTTTGTTCGTGAATGATTTGGATCGCGGACCTTACATTTCTAATGCAATGCGTCTGGATTCCACTACTAACCGTTTGGAAGCGTTAGTGGAAATTTACCGGATGATGCGTCCTGGCGAGCCACCGACCAAAGAATCTGCGGAAAACCTGTTCGAAAATCTGTTCTTTACTGACGAAAGATATGATTTGTCGGCGGTAGGGCGGATGAAGTTTAACCGTCGCTTAGGGCGGGAAGAAATTGAAGGCACTGGCACATTAAGCAAAGAAGATATTATTGATGTCTTGAAAGAGCTGATTAATATCCGTAACGGCAACGGTATTGTTGATGATATCGATCATTTGGGAAACAGACGGGTGCGTTCTGTCGGTGAAATGATTGAAAATCAATTCCGGGTGGGCTTGGTTCGTGTTGAGCGTGCGGTAAGGGAGCGTTTGACCTTGGCGGATTCTGAAGGCTATATGCCGCAAGAAATTATTAACGCCAAACCGGTTTCTGCGGCGGTGAAAGAGTTCTTTGGTTCCAGCCAGCTGTCACAGTTTATGGATCAAAACAATCCATTATCGCAAGTGACCCACAAACGTCGGGTTTCTGCGTTAGGGCCTGGTGGATTGGCCAGAGAGCGGGCCGGTTTCGAGGTGCGTGACGTACATGCCACTCATTATGGTCGGGTTTGTCCGATTGAAACGCCAGAGGGACCAAACATTGGTTTGATTAACTCATTGTCAGTTTATGCGCGTACCAACTCTTATGGCTTTTTGGAAACGCCTTACCGGAAAGTGGTTGATGGTCATGTGACTGATCAGGTAGATTTCCTGTCAGCGATTGAAGAAGGCGAGTTTGTGATTGCACAGGCCAGTGTGGCGGTAGATGAAAACGGCAAACTGATGGAAGGTTTGGTGTCTTGTCGTTATAAAGATGAGTTTACTTTGGCAAACTCTGAGTCTGTACAATATATGGACGTGTCATCTAAACAGATTGTTTCGGTTGCGGCTTCGATTATTCCGTTCTTGGAGCATGATGACGCGAACCGTGCCTTGATGGGATCAAACATGCAACGTCAGGCTGTACCTACCTTAAGAGCTGAGAAGCCTTTAGTAGGAACGGGTATGGAGCGTGTGGTAGCGAAAGACTCAGGCGTGGTGGTGGTTGCAACCCGTGGTGGCGTGATTGAAGCGGTGGATGCGGCCAGAATCGTGGTTCGGGTCAATGATACCGAAACCGAAACCGGCACTCCAGGTGTTGATATTTACAACCTGACCAAATATACCCGCTCTAACCAAAATACGTGTATTAACCAAAAACCATTGGTTAAACAGGGCGATATTGTCAACGCCGGCGATATTCTGGCAGATGGTCCTTCTACTGATTTGGGTGAGTTAGCGTTAGGGCAAAATATGCTGATCGCTTTCATGCCTTGGAATGGTTATAACTTCGAGGACTCGATTTTAGTTTCTGAGCGGGTAGTGAAAGAAGATCGCTTTACGACTATTCATATCGAAGAAAAAACCTGTGTGGCCAGAGATACCAAACATAGCCCAGAAGAGATTACGGCTGATATTCCAAATGTCAGCGAAGAAGCTCTGTCTAAACTGGATGAATCAGGGATTGTCTATGTCGGTGCCGAAGTTAAAGGTGGCGATATTCTGGTTGGAAAAGTCACCCCAAAAGGTGAAACCCAATTAACCCCGGAAGAAAAATTACTGCGGGCGATTTTTGGTGAAAAAGCCGCCGATGTCAAAGACAGCTCTTTACGGGTGCCAGGAAGCGTGCGTGGTACGGTCATTGACGTACAGGTGTTTACCCGTGATGGCGTGAAAAAAGACAAACGGGCGTTAGAAATTGAAGAAATTGAAATCAAACGTTTCAGAAAAGACTTGGATGACCAGTTAAAAATTCTGGAACAGGATATTTTTGCGCGGGTTGCAACGTTATTGATTGGTAAAGTGGCTCAGTCTGGGCCTAATAATTTGCGAGTTGGCGATACCGTTACGCAAGAGTATTTGAACGGCATCAGACAATCCGAATGGTTGAAAATCAGATTAAAAGATGAAGATGTTAATCTGCAACTGGAAACTGTAACCGAGCAAGTTGAGCAGCAACGCAAGGATTTTGACGAAAAATTTGAAGTCAAAAAGAAAAAAATCACTATGGGTGATGACTTGCCTCCGGGTGTGTTGAAAATGGTCAAAGTCTATCTGGCGGTAAAAAAACGCATTCAGCCTGGTGACAAAATGGCGGGTCGGCATGGTAACAAAGGGGTTATTTCCCAAATCGTACCGATTGAAGACATGCCGTATACCGCTGATGGCAATCCGGTGGATATTTTATTGAATCCATTGGGCGTACCGTCACGGATGAACGTGGGGCAGGTACTGGAAACCCATTTAGGCTGGGCGGCAAAAGGCTTGGGGATTAAAATCGGCAAGATGCTGGAAGCGCGTTATGATGCGGAAAAAGAGAAAGTTGCCACCATTCGCGGCTTTTTAGAGAAAATTTATAACAGCAGCGGTCGGAAAGAGAATTTGAATTCTTTCTCTGATGCGGAAATTCTGGAAATGGCTTCTAATCTGGTCAAAGGTGTGCCAATGGCGACGCCGGTATTCGATGGCGCCACCGAGGAAGAAATTCGCACCATGCTGAAACTGGCTGATTTGCCTGAAGATGGACAAATTACTCTGTATGATGGCTTAACCGGCGAGCCGTTTGAGCGGAAAGTCACAGTTGGATACATGTATATGTTGAAGCTGAACCACTTGGTGGATGACAAAATGCACGCCCGTTCCACTGGTCCTTACAGTCTTGTTACGCAACAGCCGTTGGGTGGTAAAGCCCAGTTTGGTGGGCAGCGTTTCGGGGAGATGGAGGTCTGGGCACTGGAAGCTTATGGTGCGGCTTATACCTTGCAGGAAATGCTGACCGTGAAATCCGATGATGTCACCGGCAGAACCCGGATGTATAAAAATATTGTTGATGGCAATCATACAATGGAAGCTGGAATGCCAGAGTCCTTTAATGTCTTGATTAAAGAAATACGCTCATTGGCCGTAAATATTGAATTAGAGCAGGACTAACTCTGTCTGGTGTTAGACAATTTTCTTAGCCCCATTCTGGTTTTACAGATAAGTACAAAGAGGACAAGCTCTTGAAAGATTTAATGAATTTCTTAAAGCGTCAAGGTCGTTCAGACGACTTTAATGCAATCCGTATCGGTTTGGCATCACCTGACATGATCCGCTCCTGGTCTTACGGCGAAGTAAAAAAACCTGAAACGATCAATTACCGCACCTTTAAAC
>CAIQWF010000199.1 GCA_903875455.1 uncultured Pseudomonadota bacterium | reverse complement strand
GACGGCAAACGGGTGGATGCACTTTATCCAAGTTTGCGCGGTTTGTGCAATGCAGTGTTTTCGATTCCTGATGTTGAAAATTTGGCTGATTGTGATGTGGTGTTTTTTGCCACCCCCAATGGCACCGCAATGTTAATGGCTGAGCAATTACTGGCGCGTGGCGTGAAAGTGATTGATTTGTCGGCTGATTTCAGACTGCAAGACCCGAAAGAATGGCAGCATTGGTATGGAATGGAACACGCTTGCCCTGATTTGATTAAAGAAGCGGTTTATGGTTTGCCGGAAATTAATCGCGAAGCCATTAAAGATAGCCGGTTGTTGGCCTGTCCGGGCTGTTATCCCACCGCTACGCAACTGGGTTTTTTGCCGTTGATTGAAAAAGGCCTGATTGAGGTGTCGAACCTGATTGCCGATGTGAAATCAGGGGTGAGCGGGGCCGGGCGGAAAGCGGAATTGGCGACCTTGATGAGCGAAACCGGCGAGAGTTTTAAAGCTTACGCGGTGGCTGGCCATCGGCATTTGCCGGAAATCAGGCAGGGCTTGTCTGCGGTTGCACGGCAGCCGGTCGGGCTAACCTTTGTGCCGCATTTAACCCCGATGATACGCGGGATTCATGCGACTTTATACGCGCAAACTCAAAGCAGTATTGAAGAAATTCAGCGGCTTTTTGAACAGCGTTATCAGAATGAATTTTTTGTTGATGTGTTGCCGCAAGGTTCGCACCCTGATACACGCAATGTGCGCGGCAGCAATAATTGCCAGATTGCCCTGTTCAAGCCGCAAGGCGAACAAACCTTGGTGATTCTGTCGGTGATTGATAATCTGGTGAAAGGCGCAGCAGGGCAGGCGGTGCAGAATATGAACCTGATGTTTGGTTTTGCCGAAAATGCAGGATTAAAAACTGTCGCCTTGTATCCGTAGAATCTGTTTTGGAGTGCAAACCCAGGTTTGTACTCCACAGTAGTCAAAAATTGTCTTTTAGTTTCCGTAACGCTGTAAAAATCTCCACCGCTGTTTTGCCTGCCATGTTTAGATTTTTTTGGATGGACAAGCTATCTTCGCGAAAAAAAGGATTGGTCGCCAATTCTTCGGCAATGGTGCTGGGCACAGTTGCCAGGTTTTTCTCCCGCAGCTGTTTTATTTGTGCCATTCTGCTTTGCAAAGCCTGATTATCCGGCTCTACAGTTAATGCAAACCTGCCATTGTTCAAGCTATATTCATGTGCACAATAAACCTTGGTCTGTTCTGGCAGGTGTTTTAATTTCTGTAACGACTGCCACATTTGCTGCGCAGTACCTTCAAACAATCGCCCACAGCCCATCACAAACAGCGTATCACCACAAAACAGCAAATTATCCTCAGGAAAATGATAAACAACATGCCCTGTAGTGTGTCCGGCAGTTTCAATAATCGTAATCCGATGCTCCCCCAATTGAAAACTATCGCCGTCTTGCATTGTGATATCTACACCTGGAATTCTGTGCTGATCTGATTTAGCAGCAACAATTTTGCAGCCGGTTTTTTCCTTCAGTGCCAGATTGCCGCCAACGTGGTCGCCGTGATGGTGAGTATTAAAAACATAACTTAATTCCCAGCCTTGTTTTTCAAGCTCATTGAGCACCGGCTCTGCTACCGCAGGATCAATTGCTGCGGTTTGTTTGCTATTTAAGTCGTGAATCAGATAAATATAATTGTCGGTTAAAACCGGAATTTGTAAAATTTTCAGCATCGTTTCAAGTATTAGAGTTAGGGTTGGTGTGGTTAAAAGTATAACAAACGCAGTTTAAGGTAAAATAGCAGCAAATAAACCTTCTGGGGCGCAAAATGAAAGTAAAAAACCGGTTATTGGTCAAAACCTGCATTGATGAAATAAATAAGGATGTTGAAAAGGTTTCGCAGTTGTTTTATCGAGAGTTGTTTCATTTGGACATTCATTTAAAAAACGTTTTTCCGGGAAATGTGGTTTTTTTAAACCGCAAATTTATCAATATGCTGGGGACGTTGAAGAATGTGAAGCATTTGGAAAATATCAGCAATTCTTTGGAAAAAATGGGCGAACGACACGTTGGATATGGTGCGGAAATCAAACATTTTCCTACCGTAAAAACCGCGCTGTTATTGGCCTTAAAAGATTATTTGGCTGAAAAATTCAGCCCTGAACTGGAAGCGGCCTGGATTGAAGTGTTTGATGATGTCGCGAAAATCATGGAACAGGCGATGGCAAAACTGGAAAGTTCTGGCACGGTGCAACAAGCACATGATGAAACGGGTTACGATGTCGGGTTGCTGGATGAAATTGGTGGTGAGGAAGTGGTTTTCAAAGTGCATCAGCGCTTTTATGATGTGTTATTTGATGAGCCCTGGCTGGAAAAGTTCTTTTTCGGTAAGTCGAAAGAGTCTTTGATTATCAAACAAACCCAGTTTATGGTCGCGGCTTTTGGCGGACAGAATAATTATACTGGTGATACTCCGGCATTCGTGCACATGCACATGTTTATTACCGAGGAAATGTCGGAGGTGCGGGCCAGGATTTTGCGCAAGGCAATTTTGGCGGAAGGATTGTCTGAGTCTATTGCTGAGAGGTGGCTAAAAGTCGATAAAGCTTTTTGGCCGGCGATTATAAAAAAATCGGTGGATGAATGTGTGATGAAATGTCAGGGACAATTGCCAATTGTGGCGAAAAAGCCGTTAGGCTATGACATAAACCGTTAGGCAAAATAAAGGGCGTTTGAAGCTAATCAAACACCCTTAAAAGTATGCAGCGTTAAAAATTTAAGCTTTAACGCTTTCTACGATGCTATTGAAGGCTTCAACGCGGATTTTTCCAGTGCTGACCAAATCCAGACCGGTATCAATCAGCATTTTGGCTAAGCCTGGAATTTTATAGGCTGCCATGGCCAAATAACCTACCACAGGAATTGCAATCAATGCACCAATCAAAGTATTCAAGCCAAACAAGCCGAAGAATTTAATCATGATTGCTACTGCATCCAGTGGCAATAATACCATCGCAGAAAAATACACCAGTACGGTAAACGTGAAAACTACAAACACCAGAAACTGGAGTAATCGCACTAACGCAACATTAACTTTTTTCATATTTTTTTCCTAAAAAACAACAGCCAACAGACCCGTATAATTAAGCTTAAATAAACGCTCAAACATTCTGCCCTTCATCAAAACGCGAGCAATAAACGACTATTATATCGCATAAATCAATTGTTTTTCATTTTTTGCCATTGAGATGATTGAAAGCCAGCTGAAACCATAACCTCTATTAATGCTAGAAGCAGAGTTTTGTGTTTCTGTCTGAACTTTAATAAGGCGATTATTTTTTGCTGGCGTAAATAGCCAGCAGCGAAAGTCATCGTATGTAGATAAAAAATAACGGGCTAAAATTCAAGGTGTGTTTTGACGGTGTAAAAATCCACCGGGCCTCTATCGCCGTTATAGGCCGGATTAACAAGATGCTGATAGTCTAAACTGAACCAAAGAGTTTCAAGAATATTGAAACTGTAGAAAACATTAATCAGCTGTTCCGGTTTGTGATTGAGTTTTCCATCACCAATAAAGCCATCAACACCGCCGGCATTCAGATATGCCGCATGTTGTTTGGAAATCCAGCTTTGCGCATAACCTAAACCGAATGTATCTTTCGGACGAGCCCAATAACTGCCTTTAACCAAACCACCAAAAGAGATTGAATGGTCGCTCGAAGTATAAGAATAAACTTCGGTTTTGCCATCTGAATACATGCCGCGAAAAAACAGGCCAATATCATCGCTGATTTGCTGCTCCATATTCAAACCAATCCCCATTTTGTTATTGGCTTTTCGCACCCAGCAAAGATCGGGCGCGTTGGCATTGGGATTGTCGTAACTAAAACCGGGACAAGTAGCGGCATTTTTATTAGGATCAGCCTGAAAAGCCGCAGTGGCATCGGTAAATTTTCCCATATTTTCATGGTTGCGATAGCCTAAAATCCTTATCGCACCAGGTTGACCGAACAAATTATGGTGGTGTTCGATTTCCAATTGCTGACCATAATATTTGAAGGCACGAAAATCCAGCTTCAGCTGATTGGGCAATTGGGGAGCTAAAATATGTCCAAAGCGCACCGCCCAGTCATCGTGAAAATATTCCAACACCGCGCCCATTGTGTAGCCGCGTGCATCGGCAGCAAAGTCATAAGCGGCATGAGTCATAAACGCCATATTGGTAAACTGGCGGCGCAAATCACCGGCAAAGCTGTTTTTATCAAAAAAATCCAGAATGCTAAAATTGCCTATTCTAAACACCAGACGACGGCTATCAACCGTGCTATCCAGCTGCATAGGCGCGGATTGCAAATGAATTTTTTCGCCGCCCAAGTCAAAATTTTGTTTAAAAAATAAGCGCGAACGATAAACAATCGGTGTGGCAGAGCCGTTTTTTTGCAGTTCAAAGTTATAAATTGAGCCGCCCACGCCTTTTAATTCGGAAAAGGCTTTCATGGCAATCATCTCAGGAACATAATAAATCTCTCCGCCTTCCCATGTTTTAAGGCCGGCAAATAAGGTCAGTGTTGCGGTGAAGCCGTGTTCACTTTGGTTGAACAAAGAATTTGGTGAGCCGTTCAAATTGGTGTAAGCCGCAGGAAAGCTGCTGTGCCAGTCTGAAATATAGGTCGCTTGCCCATAAACATTCCAGCGTTCATCTTTAAAGTTATGCCATCCGGCTTCAGAAAGCAGATTCATTAACGAAGGCGTATTTTCCTCTGGTATAGATTCAGGGCTATTAGCGCAAGCTGAGGACGCTGCAAAAAAACAGCACAGGCAAATCAGAAAAACTCTTGGAAAAACAGGCATAAAATCCATAAATGGCGAATTAAACTGTAGGACATAAAAGATTTCCTATTCTAAACGATGAACATGACAAGGTAGTGAAAGATTAAGAAAACTTAGCTATTGTCCGCATTTTAGATTGAATGATTGAAAGTCAGGCGCTTTTCCCCTATTCTCATTCCTAGAATTTTTTCGATTCTTAACCATCATGAACACCATAAGTGAGGACTGTATGAAGATCGGTATTCCCAAAGAGGTTCACCTCGGCGAAAAACGGGTCGCCACCACACCAGAGGCGGCAGACAAAATCATCAAATTAGGCTTTGAAGTCAGTGTGGAAAGCGGCGCGGGTTTGGCTGCGGATATTTCTGATGAAGCATACAAAGAAGTTGGGGTAAAAATTGTTCCTAATGCCAAAACTTTGTGGGCGGAGTCAGACATCGTGATGAAAGTCCGTGCTCCAGAAGTGCATCCTGAATTGGCTCTTGATGAAACTGAACTGCTGCATGAAGGGGCAACGTTAATCAGTTTTATCTGGCCGGCGCAAAATCCTGAGCTGTTGCAAAAACTGGCCAGCAAAAATGTCAACGTGTTGGCGATGGACAGTGTGCCGCGTATGTCACGGGCACAAAAACTGGATGCGTTAAGTTCAATGGCGAATATCGCCGGTTATAGGGCCGTGGTTGAAGCGGCCCAGCATTTTGGCCGCTTCTTCACCGGACAGATTACCGCAGCCGGAAAAATTCCTCCGGCAAAAGTTTTGGTGATTGGTGCCGGCGTGGCGGGACTGGCCGCGATTGGTGCAGCGAAAGGGATGGGCGCAATCGTGCGGGCTTCTGATACCCGCCCGGAAGTAAAAGAACAAATTGAAAGTATGGATGCGGAATTTTTGACAGTTGACTATCAGGAAGAAGGTTCTGGTACCGGCGGTTACGCCAAAGTCATGTCAAAAGGCTATCAGGATGCTCAATTAGCCATGTTTGCAAAACAGGCAATGGAAGTCGATATTATCATCACCACGGCACTGATTCCAGGCAAGCCGGCGCCGGTTTTAATCACCGAAGCGATGGTGGAAACCATGCGTGACGGCAGTGTGATTGTGGATTTGGCGGCAGAGCAGGGTGGCAACTGTCCATTGACTGAAAAAGATAAGGTTGTGGTGAAACATGGTGTGACGATTATCGGTTACACCAATTTACCCAGCCGCCTGGCGAATCAGTCCAGCCAGCTTTATGGTACAAATTTACGCCATTTATTGACCGAATTATGTCCAGAGAAAAACGGCGTTATCAATATCAATATGGAAGATGAAGTGTTGCGCGGGGCAACGGTGATTAAGGAAGGCAAAATTACTTGGCCGCCGCCGCCTCCTACTTTATCGGTTGGCCATAAACCGTTGACCGAAGCGCCGGCTGTTGTGGTCAAAGAAGAGAAAAAAACAAGTTTATTACAACAATTATCGCCGATGATTATAGGCGGTTTGCTGTTGCTGGCATTGGGAGCCGTCGCGCCTATTACGTTTATGGAGCATTTCACCGTGTTTGTACTGGCCTGCTTCTTGGGCTATCAGGTGATTTGGAATGTTACGCCATCACTGCATACGCCTTTGATGAGTGTGACCAACGCGATTAGCGGAATTATTGTGGTGGGGGCATTAGTGCAAATTTCCTCGACCAATACCATTGTGATGGCTTTGGCGGGCATTTCGATTCTGATTGCCTCAATTAATATCGGCGGCGGCTTTTTGGTCACGCGCCGGATGTTAGAAATGTTTAGAAAATAGGAGCGTTTAAGATGATGTCACAAGGTTTAGTTACAATGTCTTACATTGGTGCTTCTATTCTGTTTATTTTGAGTTTAGGCGGTTTAAGCAATCAGGAAACCGCCCGACGCGGTAATTATTACGGCATGGTCGGGATGGTGATTGCGATTCTTGCCACTGCGTTAAGTGCGGCAGTCACGGAAAATTATGCGGTGCTGGTGGTGGCTTTATTGGTCGGCGGTTTTATCGGCAGTCAGGCGGCATTGCGTGTGCAAATGACGCAAATGCCGGAACTGGTGGCAGCAATGCACAGTCTGGTGGGGATGGCGGCGGTTTTGGTCGGATATGCCAACTTTTTGGGTGAATCCGGCCTGACTGGTGTTGAAAAAACTATCCACGAAGTTGAAATTTATTTAGGGATTTTAATTGGAGCGGTAACGTTTTCCGGCTCGGTGATTGCATTCGGCAAACTGTGCGAAAAAATCAGCGGCAAACCGATGTTAATTCCCGGTCGCCATTATCTGAATTTAATTTTACTGTTCTCGGCAATCGCTTTCGGTTATGTGTTTTTAAACGGTGTCGATGTTGATGAACGTTTGATGGCGCTGGGATTAATGACTCTGGTGGCGTTGCTGTTTGGCGTGCATATGGTGATGGCGATTGGCGGCGCGGATATGCCGGTGGTGGTGTCAATGCTCAACAGTTATTCAGGCTGGGCGGCTGCGGCAACCGGTTTTATGCTTAACAATGATTTGCTGATTGTCACCGGCGCGTTAGTCGGCAGCAGCGGCGCGATTTTGAGTTACATCATGTGTCGTGCCATGAACCGGCATTTTCTCAGTGTCATTGCCGGCGGGTTCGGTTCGGCAGGTGGAACAGCGGCAGAAGTTGTGGGTGAGGTGCAGCCGATTGATGTGACTGAAACTGTGCAGCTGCTGCGTGATGCTAAAAATATCATGATTATTCCAGGTTACGGCATGGCGGTGGCGCAAGCACAGCATACCGTGAATGAAATCACCAAGCTGTTAAAAAGCAAAGGAAAAACTGTGCGGTTCGGGATTCATCCGGTAGCCGGACGGATGCCAGGACATATGAACGTGTTATTAGCAGAAGCGAAAGTGCCTTACGACATTGTGTTTGAAATGGAGGAAATCAACGAAGAATTTGGCGATGTTGATGTCACCATTGTGATTGGTGCGAATGATATTGTGAATCCGTCGGCGTTGAATGATCCAAACAGTCCAATTGCCGGAATGCCGGTGTTGGAATGCTGGAAAGGTGAAACCACGATTGTGATGAAACGCAGTATGGCCTCCGGTTATGCCGGTGTCGGTAATCCACTGTTTGTAATGGACAATACCCGAATGTTGTTTGGCGATGCCAATGCCAAATTGCAGGAAGTTTTGAAAGAGTTACAGGCCTAGTTAATTTAGTGCCGATGACTGGCAGTCCTTTGAGGACTGTCAGTCATAAAATAATCATCTGTAATTGAATAAAATGATTAACTGAGAAATCACGATGAAAATACAAAAAAAACTACTCTCTTGTGCTGTTTTATTGGTTTTGTTACCTATGGTAACAATGGCGGCGGAAGATGAAGCCGCCTGGAACAGCACGTTAAAATCGGAATATTTTGCTAAACAGGCGATTGAGGAATCCAACAAAGTGATTGAGCTGGAAACCCCGTATCGTGCCGAAGATCCTGCGATTGTGCCGATTAAAGTCGCCGCTAAAATCAAACAAACTAAAGAACATTACATCAAAAAAATCTTGGTGTTTGTGGATAAAAACCCGTTCCCGTATGTCGGCGAGTTTGAATTCACCCCCGAAAGCGGCAAAGCGGATATTGCGATGCGGATTCGCGTCAACACTTACAGCTATGTGCGGGCGATTGCGCAAATGAATGACGGCAAGTTGTACATGGATAAAAAATTCGTTAAAGCCAGCGGTGGTTGTTCTGCGCCGATTGGCACTGATTATGACGAAGCCATGAAACGCTTGGGCAAAATGAAATTCCGCTTGGACGAGGGCGTGAAAGTGGGCGAACCTTCATTGGTGCAATTGTTGATTAGCCATCCGAATTTAAGCGGAATGCAGATGGATCAGGTCACGCGCTTTGTGAAACCATCGCATTTTATCGAAAACATGAAAATTTCGTTTGATGGTAAGCCGGTTTTAACTGCGAAAACCGATATTGCGATTAGCACTGACCCGAATTTTAGATTCTATTTTGTGCCAACCAAAGCGGGTGAGTTGAAAGCCGAAATCAGCGATACGTCTTGTCAGTCGCCAACCAGCCGGGCAGTTTGTACTAAAGGCAAAACTTATGCTGAAACTTTTAAGGTTCAGCCTTAGTTTTTAAGTAAGGTAGGCAGGATTTTTTGCCTACCTTGTTTGGGTGTGCATAGCAGCTTGCACGCCTTACTCGGTTAAGATAAAGGAAGTCATTATGCAAAAAGAATATAATTTATCGCACACAAATGTTGAGCGGCACGGGCATTTGCCGGATTTATTACCTGAGCAATATGAAGCTGATTTTTATTCATGGACTTTGCAGCAAGCCGCGTTATTAAAAGCTGGAAAATTTGCCGAGCTTGATTTGAACAATTTGATTGAGGAAGTTGAAAGCATGGGGCGATCAGAGCAAAGAGAGTTAGAAAGCCGTTTAACCGTTTTACTTCTGCATCTTTTGAAATGGAAATATCAGCCGGTTAGAAGAGGGAAAAGCTGGGAATTAACGATTAAAGGTCAACGAATTCGATTTGCAAAGGTTCTTAAGTCCAATCCAGGACTAAAAAGTCGGCTTCCTGAAATACTGAGTGATGCTTATCAGCTTGCGGTGATTAAAGCCGCTAAAGAAACAAAATTGGATGAAACTGTTTTTCCGGCTGAATGTCCTTGGAAATTAGAGGATATTACGCATTCAGAGTTTTATCCTGAGTAAAAAAACTTAAAGATGTGCAATTAAAACTCAAGGCAAAACCTATACTGAAACTTTGATGACTCAAAAATTCGTTATTCATCCCGAAGAAGAAAAGCTCATAGAAGCTGCAATAAATTTAGGTAACTGGATAATTTGCCAACCTGATATAACAGAAGACCAAAAGATAATCATTCAAGAAGTGCAAGCCGCTTTTCGTAAACTGCCAGAGGCTACTTTTGGTTTGAATGCGTGTTACGAGTTCCGGGCGAACAACGTTGAAATAGATAATTGGAACGGAAAAGAACCTGTTCCAGAAGGAGAAGAACGTTTATGGAGTGCAGGCTATTACCAAGGTCAGGATGCAAATGGACGACTTGTTGCTGTGATTGAGATTTTTAATATTTTCCACCCTCTTCCACGAGGATATTATGAAGAGTTTGCTGGAGAAGAAATGGAGTTGTCTATCTATAAAATAAGCTATGACGCTTCTACAGCAAACTCTAAACAAGAATACCAGATTACAGAATGGCAGAGGGCTCGTATTAATGATTGGATTACAGATACTCAAAACCCACAAAAATTTCAGCGTGATGGTATAAATTTCTCAATCGAAGTTGATAAATGGTACCCGGCAAGTAGATTATAAGCCCGTATGGATACTATGAAATAAGAGACTTGTGTCTCAAACTTTTCCGCATTCCGCTCCGCTTCATGTAACACGATAAGGTGCGTGTGTTATAGGATGCTGCTGATGTAAGAAAGCGCATCATTTGCCGTTAGGTTAATTTATTGCCAAAACAAAAAAGACACGCCTCATAAATATTCGATTAAAAAAGCTTTATGTTTGATATTTTAACGTTACAAGAAAAAGGGCTTTGTTGCACAAATCAAATTTGTTCCAAGCCTCCCCAACCCAAAACAGTTTATGCTATAGCAACTGTCATGGGTGTGCCAAGATAAGTGAAACGATTTAATAGAGCGGCACGAATT
>CAIQWF010000198.1 GCA_903875455.1 uncultured Pseudomonadota bacterium | reverse complement strand
GGGTTGGGGAGGCTTGGAACAAATTTGATTTGTGCAACAAAGCCGTTTACGCAAACAATTGTTCTAAATAGATTTCAAATGAAAACACTTTTTTATCGTCCGGTTAAAGTACGCGGTTTGACCTTTTTAGGTCTGCTGCTGCTGGCTCTCGGTGTACTTAGCGGGATGATGTGGTGGAATTTGCATCGTTTTGAATCGGTGCTTTCTTATATTAACTATTCACACCGGATTCAAAACCTTTCCATCAGTCTGCAACAAATTATGATTGAGCATCTGACCGCGCCGAATTCTGCGTTTCCAGCGGCTACATTTCATGAAACCATGCTGGAAATGGAAGCATTGACTACCGACAAAGCGCATTTATCAAAAAATATCCGCAAAAGCCTGCAAACGGTTAATCAGTTATTAGCCGATATTGAAAAAGTAGATAAGGTTGAAAAAAATACCCGTCTGATTCAGGTGCTGGAGGTGATGAGTAAAAATCTGGATGATGAAACCTTGCAGCGCGAAGATTTGTTGCAGGATATTAGCAAAACCACCCGCACCGAGCTGTTTATGGCATCGGCGATTTTCGGGATGCTGATTGTGTTGGCATTGCTGTTTTTTCGCCATCGGATTTTGCACCCGCTCCATGATTTACGCCGCTTGCTGGAGCGTTTGGCCGAAGAGCGGTTTACACCGTTCACCACTGAACATTTAGACCCGCTATTACTGCCGGTTTTTACCAGTTATAACGAGATGGTGAAACATCTGGCTGAACTGGAAGAAGCCAAGCGCCTGCACGCCCAATCGCTACAATATGAAGTGCGGCTGGCCACGCATACGTTGCTGGAGCAACAGGCGAATCTGGCGCGTGCCGAACGTTTGGCGGCGGTTGGAGAAGTGGCGGCGGAACTGGCGCATGAAATTCGTAACCCTTTGGCCGGAATTCAAATGGCGGTTGCCAATTTTCGCCGCGAAGTAGAGGATGCCGAGCAGATCGAACGGCTGGACATGATTAATGGCGAGCTCAAGCGCGTGGCAGTGTTGCTGAATGATATGCTCGATCAAAGCCGTCATCACCCTGAAGCGGCAGTGGATTTTAATATTGTCACCCTGTTGCGCGACCTGGCGACCTTGGCCCGCTATCAAATCAGTCCGGCGATTGAACTGGAAGTTAAAAACACTGAGGAGTTAATTGTGCATTTGCCGGAAAGTATGGTGCGGCAAGCTTTGTTGAATTTATTGCTGAATGCTGCTGATGCGATTGGACAGCAAAGCGGTAAAATTGTCCTGGCGGTGACAGCCAATCCGCAGCAGTTGATTATCAGTGTCAGTGATGACGGCAGCGGCTTTCCACAGGAAATGCTGGAATACGGAATCCGCCCGTTTCGCAGTAGTCGCCAACGCGGCACCGGTCTAGGACTGGCAATGGTGCAACGTTTTGTAAAAAGTATCGGCGGTAATCTTAAACTAAGCAATCAGTTACCTCACGGCGCCACCGTCAGTCTGATTCTTCCTTCTGAATGTTGGGTCTCAAAACGATTATGATTAAAACCTTATTGATTATTGAAGATGAGAAACTGCTCGGCTCCGAATTGTCGCGGCATTACCGGCAATTGGGCTGGGAAGTGACATTAGCGGCTAATCTGGCACAAGCCAAAGAGCAGCTGCTTAATCAGCGACTGGAGCCATTACTGATTTTGTCAGACATGAATTTACCCGATGGTAATGCCCTGGATTTTATGGAGAACATTAAGGCAGGCATTACTCATGCGGAATGGTTGTTTTTAACCGGTTATGGCAGTGTGCCGGATTCGGTAAAAGCCTTGCGCTTAGGAGCTTACGATTTTCTGGAAAAGCCCTGTGATCTGGAACGCCTCGATCTGGTGATTAACAGCGCTTTTCGCAGCGCCTGCATCCAGCGGCGGGTGATAGACCAAACTTTGCAGGGATATCGGCGTTATTCCCCTGAAGCTTATGTTGGCCAAAGCGAGCAGGCGCGGCAAACCCGGCAACTGTTAATGCGCCTGACACAAGTGCCGTTCAGTGCCTTGATTATCGGCGGCGAAACCGGAACAGGAAAAGGCTTGGTGGCAAAAATTCTGCATTATGGCGGCAACCGGGCCCAGCAACCGATGGTGGAAGTCAATTGCGCCGCTTTGCCGCGTGAGATGCTGGAATCTGAACTGTTTGGGCATGAGTCCGGTGCATTTACCGGAGCAACCGGGCGGCATCGGGGGCTATTGGAACAAGCCGATGGCGGCACTTTGTTTATGGATGAAATTGCCGAAATGCCGCTGGATTTACAAGCCAAGCTGTTAAAGGTGATTGAAGACCGGAAATTTCGGCGTTTGGGCGGCGAAAAAGAAATTTCGGTGGATATTCAGATTATTGCCGCCAGTCATCGGGATTTGGAAAAAATGATAGCAGAAGGTGATTTTCGCAGTGATTTATATCATCGTCTCAGCGTGTTCAAAATTGCTTTGTCACCGTTACGCGAGGCAAAACAGGATCTGGAAGAGTTAGTACCGCAGTTTATCGCCGAATACAACGCTAAAGCCGGACGTAAAGTGAGCAAAATATCGTCTTCAGTCTGGGAAAAATTAAAGCAGCATGACTGGCCTGGCAATGTGCGGGAATTGCGGAACGTGATTGAACGGTGTGTGTTGTTTGCAGAAGATGCAGAATTTCCCGAACAATGGCTGCAATTACGCAACCCTCAAACATTCTCCGCCAATCACAGTGGCGATGAGAATAAACAGTTCATCCGTTTGCCGCTGGATGGCACTATGGCCTTGGATGATATGGACAGCTTTATTATTAAAACCGCGCTGGAACGTGCCGGCAATAATTTAACTGCGGCGGCACGTGATTTGGGGACTACCCGGGAAACGTTGCGCTATCGGGTGCGTAAGTATCAGCTTAGAGTTGATGAGTAACGTATCTGAAAAAAAACTGGCGTTTTATTTCAAGGCAGGCAAACCGGTATTAACGCCGCTATTTTGGCCACGATGACGCAGGTAGTGATCCATTAACACAATAGCTACCATTGCTTCCGCAATCGGGGTGGCACGAATACCGACGCAAGGGTCGTGACGGCCTTCAGTCACCACTTCAATAGCTTCGCCGCTGGCATTAATGCTTTTGCCGGGCAGGCGTAAACTGGAGGTTGGTTTCAAGGCGATGCTGGCAACAATATCCTGACCGCTGGAAATGCCGCCCAAAATGCCGCCGGCGTGATTGCTTAAAAATCCGTTCGGGGTGATTTCATCGCGAAACTCTGTGCCTTTTGCCGCAATACAGGCAAAACCATCACCGATTTCCACGCCTTTCACGGCATTAATGCTCATCAGGGCGTGAGCCAAATCCGCATCCAGCCGGTCAAAAATCGGCTCTCCCAAACCTGCGGGAACATTGCTGGCAATCACCTCAATTTTTGCGCCGATAGAGTTGCCTTCCTTGCGCAAGGCGTCCATGTATTTTTCCATTTCCGCGATTTTGTCAGCATCAGGACAAAAAAACGGGTTGTGATTGACAATATCCCAGTCAAACTTTTCGATTTTTATTGGCCCTAGTTGTGATAAATAGCCGCGAACTTCAATGCCGGCGATTTCTTTCAGATATTTTTTCGCAATCGCGCCCGCCGCAACCCGCATTGCGGTTTCACGCGCCGAAGAACGACCGCCGCCGCGATAGTCGCGAAAGCCATATTTGGCTTGATAAGTAAAATCGGCATGACCGGGGCGGAAAGTTTGGGCAATATTGGAGTAATCTTTTGAGCGTTGATCGGTGTTTTCTATCAGCAAACCGATGGGGGTGCCGGTGGTTTTTCCTTCAAATACGCCAGATAAAATCCGCACCTCATCAGCTTCGCGCCGTTGCGTGGTGTGGCGCGAGGTGCCGGGCTTGCGGCGGTCTAGGTCGATTTGAATATCGGCTTCAGTCAGGGCTAATCCTGGCGGGCAGCCGTCAACGATACAGCCTAGGGCTACGCCGTGACTTTCACCAAAGCTGGTGACGGTGAATAAAGTTCCTATTGTGTTTCCAGACATAGTTTTTTAAGTGTGTGGTAAGAAGAGTGTTTTTTTGTGTAGCAGTTGGGTTTGTTGCAGCTTACAGCCTAAGCGGTCCGGCCTATGCTGATAGTATCAAACGAACTGTTTCTTTTAAAGGTTAAATTATCCAGGGTAAGCGCATATAAATCTCATGCCGCAAAAATAACATCCTCGCGGAATTTATCACTTAAAGAAGCTTTAAAACGTTTTCGTTTTATACTCAGCTTGGAAGGCTCTTTTTTCAAT
>CAIQWF010000197.1 GCA_903875455.1 uncultured Pseudomonadota bacterium | reverse complement strand
AGTGTCCGCCCCGCGCGGACGTGAGGAGCACGGACGGACGCGCCGCAGGCGCGGACAGTGCTCCCTTGTCATTTGGTCATATTTGCCCGCGACCTCTGAACACCTGAGAGGAAAAGGGCGGTCTGCTATGTCAAAGTGCAAAAACATTGCCGAGTGGTAAAGGTGGCAGATAACCAGCCGTCGAACGGCATGCGTTACCTGCGCTGGGGCGGGGACGGCGAAGCCGTCCAGCCAGAAAAATGATAAGGCGTGAAAAAAGGCTTGAGATTGCCGCAGAATCCCCAGCGTCAGGTGCACGCTTTGTTGGCACGCTTTTGACTTCTGTAGAATTCACATCTTAATAATACAACTATTCACTATCTGATTCGTCATCGTAATCATCATGCAACGGAGTAGAACCAAATTTGCCATCCCACTCATGGCGATGATGCATTCCTTTTGCGCCATAACGAATTTCGTTGAATGCCTGCTTAAATGCTTCTGCAATATTGCCAAGCTTTCCTTCAGGCTCAATATCAACATCCCCATCATGTTTCTTTTTATGTTTTGGCAATAAGGAGTTTCTGTCTTGCTTGTGTGATGCCGGTAATTTGTCGGGA
This sequence comes from uncultured Pseudomonadota bacterium, assembly GCA_903875455.1. Classification (GTDB taxonomy): domain Bacteria; phylum Pseudomonadota; class Gammaproteobacteria; order Methylococcales; family Methylomonadaceae; genus CAIQWF01. Next base: position 2,700 of record CAIQWF010000197.1, on the reverse strand, counting down.
TGATAAAGGCTGTTGTGTTCGTTAATTTTATTTTTCTTGACAATTTTTTTACAGTACCGGCATTCAATTTTTAATGGCTGTTTAGCTTTTTTTGGCTGGCTATTTGGCATTTGCGAAATTTTTTGAAATATATTTTCGCTTTCAATTTTTTTATTTGAGTCAAAATAATTCCTTTCGCTTGCGGTGGAATTATTTGGGTCACCATGAAGTTTCGCGTAATCCTCAATTGAAATGAGCACACCTGAGTCATCAGTTGTAAGTATCTTGTCGTTATTTGAATCTTTTTGTGTCATGTTGCACCACCAATTAATCTCAATGAGATTTAAACAGGTCTAAGAACACATTTTTCATGGGGCGTGCCAACGGTTTGCGTTACCTGCGCTGGGGCTGTGGACGGCGAAGCCGTCCAGCCAGAAAAATGATAAGGCGTAGAAAACTGCCTGAGATTGCCGCAGACTCCCCAGCGTCAGGTGCACGCTTTGTTGGCACGCTTTTTGCCTTAAGACGACTCTAGCCTTTCAAAAGCAAACTTTATCTGCGGGCTAATTTGTTCTATCGAGTTAATGTGCTTGGCAAGGAGCTTTCCAGAATCTAAACCCTTGCTCGGTAATATATGTTGAAATTCTAACAGATTAGCGTCATTTGCTTTACGATTCACTAACCGTTTTAATTGTTCGTAAAATTTTTGGTTGGATTGTAAATTTTGATTTGACGAAACAACGGGAATATTGCTCTTTATTTGCTCAATTTCTTCAAGAGTAATAGGAAGTTGGCAATTTGTTTGCTCGGTGATTAAGGAAAGCCAAACGGATGACTCAATCGAATCTTCAATATCTTGTTTTCCTACAAAGACACAATTCATTTCCTGTATTTCCGAGTTGGTAAATTCGGCTAATGCGTCATTGTCGAAGATATAAATAATCTTTCCGCTGGTTTCTTTCCGAAAACTTCCAAGAATATTTTTCAGGATTTTTTGATTTTCTTGGCGTTTAGTTTTGCCACCCAAATTAATGATTTGGACGCTGTTTGCGCTCAAAGGCTTTCCATAGTGCAATTCAAATAAAAAGGGGATTAGGGCTTGCTCTGTATCCCCTTCTACCACCAAGAAATTGTCATAAAAAAGAAAGTCGCTATTTTTGATCTGCAACGAATTGTAAATATCGTCAACGTCATCGCATTTACTAAAAACTGTGTAGCCGTTTGCTAAATCTACTTTATTTATATTTTTCAATTTAGCACGGTCAATAAACACAGTTGAATGTGTGCTAATCAAAGATTGTACATTTGTTTGAGAAACGGTTTTGATGATTTCAAAAAACTCTCTTTGGGCTTTGGGGTACAAGTGCGTTTCTGGCTCGTCAAAACACCAAATAAATTTGGTATCAGTAATACCGTTTTGCATATCCCGAAATGCTTTCCATTTCAGCAGGGCAAACCACAACTGGCGTTTAACACCATCGCCTTGCGAATCAAGGTGAACTGCTCCATCTGAATTTTCTTTATTAACCATAATGTCGGTTATTAAAGAAGTTATTTGGAAATTTACATTAGCCTGAATTGCCTTTATGTTTTGCAAATCTGCTTTAAGCACAATAGCAAGTTTGGCTAACTCTTGATTGATAATGTTTTGTGCCTTTGTTGCTTGGCGCTTTGCAAACTTCGATGCAATGTCAATTTGAGCCGATATATTTTGACTTACAATATCATTTGCAAATTGCGTAAGTTCTTCGAGTGTGAAATTCCAGTCCAAATACCTATATTCCACCCAGAAGTTTTTATCTACGGTATATTCTGCCCATACAGAATCAAGTGTGTGTTTTTTATATATTGCGCTGACCAATTCAATGTTTTTGAACCGCCCAACTTTATTTTCGTTTTCAACTTCGTCATTGGTTACATTGTGTTCTTTTTTTGCTTTTTCTAAAGTTTTTGCATTTTGTTTATACAAAGACAAAGGTTCATCTTTTTTGTCTGGTGTCAAAAGGTAACTCGAAAAATTTTGCTTTTCCCCATCGAATACTTTTGCTAGCCATAATGACTTTTCGTTGGAACTTCCAATAACCCACTTTAGATGATTTGATAAACCTTCTTCGTTGGCAGAATTAAAATCTGCGTTCTCAGCAATAAATTTCCCGATAAAAATAGTTTGTTGGGGCTTGTACTCAAAAGACGGTAAGCCGCATGAGTGAAGGAAGTTGTTCATTTCTTGTTCACTCAATGGGGTATTGGAAATATCGTTTTTCTTTTTATCTTCGTTTGCAAAAAAGAACTTCATTTTTGCGTTTAGTAGCAATCCAACAGCCTGCAATACTGATGATTTTCCGCAGTCGTTTATGCCAATGAAAACATTTGGGTAATCATTGTCAAGTTTGATATGGATATTTTTACAACTTCGATAATTTAGTGAGATGAATTCAGATAGGTACATTGACTTTTATATCCTCCATTTTGCAAGGGGCGTGCCAACGGCATGCGTTACCTGCGCTGGGGCGGGGACGGCGAAGCCGTCCAACCAGATAAAGGCTCAGGCGTAGGAAACTGCTTGAGATGTGCACAGAGTCCCCAGCGTCAGGTAGTATCTTTAAGAGAGGACACGGCAGATCGATGTCAGGTAGGTCGTCAGGTAAGACCGTCGTGCAGCAGGATCGCCGTGTCCGTAAGTCAGGTGATCCCGAACAGTTGCAAGGTCACAAAGACCGT
>CAIQWF010000196.1 GCA_903875455.1 uncultured Pseudomonadota bacterium | reverse complement strand
TATAACTAAATATCATGAGGTCCGAATTCTATGAAAGCTTTAAAAAATACTCTTCTCTCTCTTTTTTTGGCGGTTTCTGTAGCCGGTGTTTCGGCTGTGGCAGTCGCGTCTGAAAAAGTTGATGCCGTGATGTCCAAAATTACCGAAGCTAAAGCGGCTATCGCTGCCGGAAAATCGAATGCCGATGTCGCTACGCTGATTGCTGAGGCAAAAAGTAAAAGCAAAACTCTTGGTGCCAGCGATAAAATGGCAGGGGAAATACAACGTGCAGCACAACATCTATCTAAAGCGATTGGTGCGCTGAAAGAAAACGATTCAAAACTGGCAACTGAACATCTGGACGGCGGCGCAAAGGCTTTTACAGAGCTAAAAGCTAAGCTGTAATTTTTTCATCTCAAGCTTGATTTTCAGGGCATCTTTTGATGCCCTGTTTTTTTAAGACCGGCTAAAAATTAGCTAACGCCGCAGTTAGCATTTTTAAAGCCTTGCCACGATGACTTAAGGCATTTTTCACCTCAGCCGGCAATTGCGCCGATGAGCACTGATACTCATCCACCCAAAACACCGGATCATAGCCAAAACCGTTTTCACCTGCCGTCTGCTGCAAAATCCGCCCTTCCCAAACCCCTTGGGCAATAATCGGAAACGGGTCATCCGCATGTTGCATAAACACCAGCACACAAATAAACCGGGCAGTGCGCAGTTCTTCTGGAACGCCTTCTAACGCAGCTAATAATTTAGCTACATTCTGTTCATCACTGGCGCCAATTCCGGCATAACGCGCGGAAATCACCCCTGGTGCTCCATCCAACGCATCAACTACCAAACCGGAATCATCGGCAATCGCTGGCAACTGACAATGAAAAGCTGCGTGTCTGGCTTTAATAATCGCATTTTCAACAAAGGTGGTGCCGGTTTCTTCAGCTTCTTCAATATTCCACTGATTTTGCGGCACAATCGGGTGATTTTTCAAAATAGCCTGAATTTCGCGAATCTTGCCGGGGTTGCCGCTGGCAAGTACAACTTTTTGATGTTTTCCAAAAATCATAGCACCTCCTTTAATGTACTGATTTTATTAGATATTATCTATAACTATTTTTATTGTGTATACAGATATGGACACAAATTAGTAAAACCGTAGTTGTTTCTTACTAGATTTTACTGGAAAGACTTTTTATTTTGCAGTGGTCTTTATAGGAAGATAGGTCTTACGCATTGACAGCGTTTGAAAATTCTGGATTCAGATGATTTTTATCAACAACAAACTCATGAATAAATGATGCAATCACCTCCAGAAACAAATCATGCTGTAACTTATAACAACGACTAATCACATCCAAAGCGCATAATTTCTGCAAGTGGACGTAGCCGCAAACTACCATAAATATATGATTTAAAACAGGAGCCTTTCCAAGCACCTGAAAATGTTCAATATTGCAAACCTGCTTAATGACACGGTGATATTGCTCTATTTTCCAGTGTTGGTCATGTATTTCACAAAATGATTTTCTGCTAAAGCTAGAAAGCTGGGTGACATCGACTAAGTGAACAACATAATGGCGCGGCTCGTCTCTTAACCACGTCCGAAAAAGTTTCACCTGACCAAAATCACGCAGCCAAACTTCTAAGCCCTCATCAGGAATCTCCAGTTTTTGCACCTGACTCCATTGTGTTTTTTCAATGGATACCAGACGATTACTCTCCAGAGCGAAGAGCAAACCCAAACCATGGTTTTTTATGGTTTCAAGGTTTTCGATGCTGCAGTACCAACTGTCTCCTGTGACGAAAGCCAGTTTTAATCCCCATGCCAACACTTCTGCCAACATATCCAGGAAGTAGTCACTTTTGGTTTTCCCGTCCTCTTTGTCGTACACCCGATAGCTGACTGGAAAGTGATTTCCTGCGACATCCGTGTAGTAGAGGGTGATGAGACTGATGTCTTTCACGACTCTGTGATGTTTGCCTGACCAAAATAACCAACCAACGCCATTTTTTGGCTGTAAGGCTTATCCAGCATACTGTCATCAACGTTTAAAGCACCGCCAATCAGGTTAAGATTGGTTTTGGCTTCATTGAACAAGTCTTCGGGCTCATAAGTCTCGCGCAACAGGAAACGGTTTGCACTATCATGTGAGATATTCATAATCTCTGCCAAACGACAGCACGCGATTGATTTTGAATCACTTAAAATAAACCCCATATAAGTTGGCAAAGTACAGCGCGCAGTGGGTGGACGAGTCGTTTTTCTAAGCACAGTGTTTTTTCATAGCTTTGATGGCACATATTTTATACTACTCGTCAATGCGTAAGTCCTATAACCGCTGATAAACTAAGAACAATCTGATAACTAAAAACACCACCAAACAGTATGAAACCCTTTGCCGACATATCTGTTGTTCCTGAGAAAAATTTACACCCGCACTGTCCGTATTTTAGCCAAACTGCAAGCGCTACCGAATAAGCAAAATTTGCTATGACTTGTTTGAAGCAGATGAAAGTGCGGATTGATAAAACAGCAGGAAGTATTGCGGTGACAGGAAAACAACGGGGAAAAAGTTTGAATGCTGATGAAAATGCCCAAGTTTATTGCAAGCTTGTGAACAGCAGAGGCTATTTTGCAGAACGGAAGTCTTTCTGCACTTAGGTGCAATACCTAAATGCAGAAGACTTACAAAGATTTAAGTTTAAGGTGTCAAACCTTCGCCGATAGTCACGACTTTCAAGGCATTGGTGCCGCCTTTCTGGCCGGTTAAATCGCCTTTAGTGATAATGATTTTATCACCGGTGTCGGCTTGGCCTTTTGCTCTTAACAAATCGACAATTTCACGATTAACCGTGACATGGTCTTGTGATTCCAGTGAGAAGAACATTGGGAATACACCACGGTATAAAGTCACTTTACCCAAGGTTTTTTCCTGGCCGCTGAACGCATAAATCGGAATTCCGGAACTAATCCGCGACATCCACAATGGCGTTGCTCCAGATTCAGTTAAAGCCACAATCGCTTTCACATCATCGGTGTGATTCGCCATATACATTGCCGACATCGCAATGGCTTCGTCCACCCGTTGGAATGTACATTCCACCCGATGTTTGGAAGTACGGATACTGGGTTGCTGTTCAGTTTCTTTGCAGACTCTGTCCATTGCTTCAACCGCAGCCACAGGATGTTTACCGCTGGCAGTTTCGGCTGACAACATGATTGCATCAGTACCGTCTAATACCGCATTCGCCACGTCAAATACTTCGGCACGGGTTGGAATCGGATTTTCAATCATCGACTCCATCATTTGTGTCGCTGTGATAACCGCACGGTCTAAAGCGCGGGAACGTTGAATCAGTTTTTTCTGAATCGCCGGCAAATTCGCATCGCCAATTTCCACGCCCAAATCACCACGCGCCACCATCACTACGTCGGAAGCTAAAATAATTTCGTCCATCGTCGGTTGAATCACCGCTTCAGCACGCTCCACTTTGGAAACGATGCTGGCGTAACTGCCTTCAGCGGCCAACAAGCGACGGGCTTCGTGCAAATCTTCAGCACAACGCGGGAAAGATACCGCAACAAAATCCACACCAATTAAGGCGGCGGTTTTGATGTCTTCCTTGTCTTTGTCAGTTAATGCCGCAGCCGATAAACCGCCGCCTAACAGATTGATACCTTTGTTGTTCGACAGATAGCCGCCGACAATCACGGTGCAGTTGATGCGCAGGTTGGGTTCAACATTAACCACATCCAACACCACCCTGCCATCGTCCAATAACAGACGGCTACCGGGCTTTACTTCTCTGGGCAGCGGCTCATAGCTGATGCCGACCTGATTGACATCACCGTCATATTTGCCCATATTGATGTCAAGCGCGAAAGCCTGACCGTTTTCCAGCCAGACTTTGTCTTCTTTAAAACGCTCAATACGGATTTTTGGCCCCTGTAAATCCGCCAGAATCCCGACGCGACGCCCGGTTTTTTTGCTCAACTCCCGCACGGCATTGGCACGGTTGATATGATCTTGCGCACTGCCGTGAGAAAAGTTTAAGCGCACCGCGTCAACACCAGCTTTAAACAGACCTTCCAAAACTCCCGGTCTGTCAGTAGCAGGGCCTAAGGTCGCTAAAATTTTAGTTCTTCTTAATGCCATTGAAGTATCCGTTATTTTGCGTTTGCAAACGCGACAGTCGTATCTAACATACGGTTTGAGAAGCCCCATTCGTTGTCATACCAGGACAGCACTTTTACAAAGTTGCCGCCGGTGACTTTGGTCAAGCCTGATTCGTAAATTGATGAATGTGGGTTGTGGTTGAAGTCCATAGACACTAGTGGCTCGTCATTGACGGCCAGAATGCCTTTTAATGAACCGGCTGCCGCTTCTCTTAAAATGCTGTCGATTTCTTCTTTGGTGGTGTTGCGTGAAGCCTGGAAGCACAAATCAACCACAGAAACGTTGATGGTTGGTACGCGCATTGCGAAACCGTCCAGTTTGCCTTTCATTTCTGGCAATACCAAACCAACAGCTGCCGCCGCACCGGTTTTGGTTGGAATCATCGACTGGGTTGCAGAACGGGCACGGTGCAAGTCACTGTGATAAACGTCTGTTAATACTTGGTCGTTGGTGTAAGAGTGGATGGTGGTCATCAAGCCGTGATCTACACCGATAGTGTCCATTAAAGGTTTAACCAAAGGAGCCAGGCAGTTGGTGGTGCAAGATGCGTTAGAAATAACAGTGTCTGAGGCTTTCAAAGTGTGGTGGTTTACGCCGTAAACGATAGTTGCATCAACATCGTTGCCGCCTGGTGCTGAAATAATCACTTTTTTTGCACCTGCCGCGATGTGCGCAGAAGCTTTGGCTTTGCTGGTGAAAAAACCGGTACATTCATGGACAACATCAATGCCTAATTCCGCCCAAGGCAATTTTGCAGGATCTCTTTCTGCCAAAACGCGGATTCTGTCGCCGTTGATAACGATGTAATCGCCGTCAACGCTGACATCAAACGGGAATTTGCCATGTACGGTGTCATATTTGGTCAAGTGTGCATTGGTTTTTGAATCGCCTAAATCGTTAATTGCCACGATTTGGATTTCATTGGTGCGACCTGACTCGTACAGCGCACGCATCACATTGCGACCAATACGACCATAACCGTTAATTGCAACTTTAATTGCCATAGAATTTCTCCGAAAATAGAGTGGTGGGATGAATTATTGTGGGGATAAGTATGATAAAACACTTATGAAACCGCTAACTATATCAAAAATAGCAAGGTTGCGCTATTTCAGCGTGACTTGGACAGCCAATCTAAAATCAAGACTCTTCTTCAGGATTCTTGGAAACAATCCATTCTTGCCTTGTTCCAATCAAAAGCCTGGTTTAATATGCCAAATACACTTACAAAAATATAACCATCTCCACTCAGAGTATCATAATGACTATAAATTCTGAATTGACGATTTCTTTCTCACCCACGCACCGCCTGCAATGGGAAGAAGCCCAAAACCGCAACGTGATTCTTTATCCTGAAGGAATGGTTGAGCTGAATCACAGTTCCGCTGAAATTTTAAAATGCTGCGACGGCTCAAAGACCTTGAAACAAATTATTGACGAGTTACACAGAAAGTTTTCGACAACCGGTCTTGAAAACGACATTACCCACTTTTTAGAGATTGCCCTACAAAATGGCTGGATCAAACAACCTTAACATCACCCCGCCACGCTGGTTATTGGCAGAACTAACTTACAAATGCCCGTTGCAATGCCCCTATTGCTCCAATCCACTGGATTATGCCGCACATTCTCAGGAACTTGGCACTGAAGACTGGAAACGGGTATTAACGCAGGCGCGGAAAATGGGCGCGGTACAGCTGGGCTTGTCTGGTGGTGAGCCGTTGACGCGGCAGGATTTGGAAGAAATTGTTCAACATGCCCGTGGTTTGGGCTATTACTCCAATCTGATTACTTCCGGTTACGGTTTAACTGAAGAGCGGATTCTTGCCTTGAAAGCCGCCGGTCTGGATCATATTCAGGTTAGCATTCAAGCCAGCAGCGCGGATTTAAGCGACCATTTAGCCGGCACCCAATCGTTTGAACATAAAAAACAGGTGGCGCATTTAGTCAAAAAACACGGCTACCCGATGGTGTTATGCGTGGTGATACATCGGGAAAATATTCACCAAATGGCGGATATTCTGACAATGGCAGAAGAATTGGGCGCAGATTATCTGGAACTGGCGAATACCCAATATTATGGTTGGGCGCACATTAATCGCGATGCGTTGTTGCCCACCAAAGAACAGTTTGAAGAAGCCGAGGCGATTGCCCAGGCGTTTAAAGAGAAAGTCGCCGGCAGAATGAAAATTTATTATGTCGTCCCCGATTTTTACGAAGGTCGGCCAAAAGCCTGCATGAACGGCTGGGGCACCACGTTTTTAACCATTGCCCCGGATGGGGTAGCGTTGCCGTGCCATTCCGCCCGCGAGTTGCCGGGCCTGAATTGTCCGAATGTCAACGACTTTAGTATTGAGCAGATTTGGAAAGAATCGAAAGCGTTTAATTTCTTTCGCGGTTTTGAATGGATGCAGGAACCGTGTCGTTCCTGTGACGAGAAGGGCAAAGATTATGGCGGCTGCCGTTGTCAGGCGTATTTATTGGCGGGTGATATGTACGCCACCGACCCGGTTTGCAGCAAATCGCCGCAAAGACATCTAATTCAGCAGGCGATTGATTCGGCCAGAGAGACAGCGTTGACTGGCAATGAAAAACCGCTGGTGTTCCGCAACAGCAAAAATTCGCGCGGCTTTTTTTAACGCACTAAAGTTTTGAACAGACTGTCTATTGGCTCAGTGCAATAGTTAAACCGAAATAGTTAAGGAGTTCCACAATGACTCAAGATAGCCCTGAAAAAAACATCGATTATGATGCTAATGCGGCGCTGGAATTTTTTAAACAGTTTGGCTCCGCAGAATCAGCAAAAGCCGATGAAGTTATTTTTGCATCAGGACAAAAATCGGTTTTTTCGTTTCTGCATTCGGAAAAAACGTATTTGCTAACTGAAGGCAGTATTGAAGTTAAAAATGCGGCCGGGAAAAGCCACGAGATCAAACCCGGAAACGTATGTGGCGAACACACGCCTTTTGCCGCCCATAGCTTTACAGCCACTGCCAAGACCGCCTGCAAGTTAATGGCGCTGAGCGAAAAGCAGTTTTTGACCGGTTTGAAGAATAAGCCTGAGTTTTTGCTGATCTTGATGGGGCTTTTTGTAAGGTTTTTGCGCCAACCGGTTAGCGCTCCCGAATTTGAGGCAAAAGCTTCAGGACATCAGGTCAAAAAAGATGTGGTGTTAAGCCCCAAGATGTTAAAGGATTTGGTAGATAAGCTGGGTGATGAGGGCGTTATTTCAGTGCCGCCGCAGCGGGTCATTTTTAAAGAGGGCGGCTCGGCGATGTTGATGTATGTGATTCTTGAAGGCACAGTGCTGGCGTGCGTTGGCAATAAAGTTGTCAACCGCTGCGGGCCGGGTGATGTTATCGGCGAGATTGCACTGGTTGACCAAAAGCCGCGTACTGCCAGCGTAGTGGCTGAAACTCATGGCTCATTACTGGCGATTAACCGGCAAATGCTGCTGGATTTGATTCAATCGGTGCCTGATTTTGGCGTTGCGTTGTTGCGGGTGTTGGCTTCACGGGCGCCTTTTCCGCGTTCTGCGGCCAAACCTGCCGATGATATGGATTGGGATTAACCAATCTTGCCATTCAGAACAGGATGGAATTACTTCCAAAACTCGCTTAACTTCATTCCATTTGTTTGGTGTTTATCCTTAAAGAAAAACTGAAACAGCTCATAAAACCAAACCCGCCGACCGATATTTGTATACCAGAACATGGCTTTTCTAAGTCCAACGTCAGGATGAAAAAATAACCTTGTGTCCCTGGTCGATTAACACGCCGCCAATCGATAACAGACCTAAAGGCGGTAAATGCTCTCCAGCCAGACGGCTGCCAATCGCTGAATGAGGGACGTTAATTAACAGGATACGCATTTATTCACTCCCCCTCATTTATGATAACCAACAGCATGAAGCCGCGTTAGCCGTTATTCAGCGCCTGACCCCAGCATAATCGATTCCACCTTGTCATTTTTAAACTGAAAAAATAACCCGCCATACACAGAGCCGGCGACAAACATTTCGTGCGGGATTGTTCCCTGCATATCCTTGACATCTTGATAAGCTTTGATAACTTGTTGTTCACTGCTGCCAATCTGAATTCCGCGTCTGGTTTTCAACTTGCTGGGAGCGGCAATGCTAATCTGGTTGATGATTTTTTTGCCGCCCTTGCGTCCTGAGCTCATATCAAAACTGATTCCCAAAGACGGACAGTCCCAGGTTTGATGATACAGGCCATCGGCACCCCACATCGTATCCTCGCCAAGTTTAAAAGCGCAGTTAAGCTTCTGTTTTAAATTTTTGTCAGACATGCCCATTGAAAACTCGCCGATTTTTTCAGAATCAAGCCATGTATGTTCGGCTGCCATCGCTGCGGTAACAGAGAAAAACAGGAAGAGGAAAATTTTTTTGCTCACGACTTAACTCCTTTGGGCGTTTGGGCTGAGCTTCGAGACAACAGAAGCCTGCGTTTTTAAAAATACTTTGTGTGCAGAGTTTAGGCTAAAAAAATATCAGAGCGACAAATTTTTCTTGGCTGCCAATTTTGCCTTCATTTCCTCCAGCATTTGTTTTTGTTTCCGTGCCTTTTCTGCCTGTTCTTCCAATTGCCGCTGTTTGCGCTGCTGCTGATTTTCATAGCGCTGTTTTGCCAAGGCTGCTTGTTCGGCGTGCTGATTTTTAACGGCGATTTTTCCTTTCGCTTCCCGAAAATCATGTACTAATGGAATATGGCTGGGGCAAACCACATCGCACTTGCCACATTCTATGCAAGCCGATAAGTTATAAGCTTGCAGTTGGACCAGATTTTCAGACTGGCTATGCCAGAAAAGTTGTTGCGGCAGTAATTGGATCGGGCAAACATTGGCACATTCGCCACAACGAATGCAGGGCAGAGCGGATTGGTCAAAGTTACTCTCAAAGCGGCTGGCAACCTGCATCGGCAATTCAGGAACAGGCTGCATCACAATACAATCAACCGGACAGGGCGAAATGCACAATTCGCAACCGGTGCATTCAGAAGCAATCACCGTGTGCATAAATTTGTTTGCCCCCAAAATCGCGTCAACCGGACAGGCGGGAATACATTTCGCGCAGCCGATACAGTCGGCTTCAATGATCACCGCCACACTTTTGGGTTTATGCTCGCCAAATTGGCTGTTTAACGGTTTAGGTTCTTTTCCCAGTAAATTGGCTAACGCGATAACGGTTTCTTCACCGCCGGGCGGGCATTGATTTATATCTGCTTCATCCTTGACAATGGCTTGAGCATAAGGTTTGCAGCCTGGAAATCCACATTGGGCGCATTGGGTTTGCGGCAGCAGGCTTTCAATTTTTTCAACCAGCGGCTCGCCTGCAACTTTGAAAATGTCTGCGGCGTAGCCTAACAGCAAACCGAAAGCGGCGAAAAGCAGGCTGATGAGGAGCATTTATTAAAAAGCGTAATCCGGCAATAGTGGCGGGTTAATGTTTAGGTAATCGTTTAACCCAATATTCAGGTTTACGATGGCTATGCGCTATAGCTAGAATCCATAAGGTTTTGATGTGTCAACACTTTTCCAGACACACTGTTAAGCCGCTTTACGCAGCAACTCATAATCAACCGGTGACAAATAACCATTACTGGAATGTAAACGTTGCCGGTTATAAAAAAACTTCAATATATTCAAAAATCGACTGTTTAGCCACAGCGCGAGTCGAATAGGTTTCATGGTGAAC
>CAIQWF010000195.1 GCA_903875455.1 uncultured Pseudomonadota bacterium | reverse complement strand
TACTCATCAGGTAAGAACAATCTTCGAAATCAAATTACGTGTTATCCTGGTATTATTGATTTTTTCTGCGACTGTTGCTCAATTTGCAGTGGCCCAGGGGACTATTACTACGGATCCCAACGAATCGACCAATGTTCCATATACGGCAGGTTCGGTGTCAATTACAGTTAACACTTCAAACGGAAATGGATGGACTGCCACGAGACTCAATGGTACCTGGGCTACACCTTCCAGTGCCAGCGGATCGAATGGAGGTTCATTTACAGTGAATTACTCGCAGAACACAGGGACAACCAATAGAACATCAGTTTACCAGATCACAGCCACTGACTGTGATCCTGTGGTTTTTTCAATAATCCAGTCAAAGGAAGGCATAGCCCCTGTTATCGACCAGATCACCAGTGAAAAAACGAATGGTTCCTATAAGAACGGTGAAGTGATTGATATTGATGTCTATTACAAGGATGATAATTCGATATCGGTTACAGGCTCCAACCTGAGTAATGATTTTTACCTCAACCTTAACAATGGCGCCAAAGCTGAAAACTGAACCGCCGGAAGAAGCTTTATTTTTCTCACTTGGCTTTTGTTGAACAGAAGATTTATCTATAGGCTGTTTTTTCGGCTTATCCTGTCTTAACGACGAAGACCCAGCTTTGTCAAAACCAAAGAGCCGCCCAAAATTAAAATGGCAACAGTAGACAAAGTACCAAAGACGGTATAAAGAGACGTTTTGATATCAGTTGTATCAATAGCAACGGCAACGTCAGTCAACGAAGTGGGCGTAACTGCAAAAGCATCAATGCCAAACAAAGCCAAGAAAAAGCCAGCAAAAGGAACCAAATATTTTTTCATGGTAAATCTCCAAAAAATTAATAAAAGTTGAATAGGTCAAAAAAACGAGAAAAAAGGCATATTCGGATATTTTTTAAGACTTCTTACCCATCAATAAATTAACCAGCACTTTGCCGCACCAAGCGACAAAGAAAACCGGCAAAGCGGTCAAAAAACCTTGCATGATGTAAGTAACAATCAAAACTGGATCAAGTTGAACCGGCGAAGAAGTGACAGAAATAGTCGCATCGACCCATTCTTGTGTTTTACAAGTAGCTTTAACTGTATCGTAATTGGTACAGGTAAGAACCCAAGTCATGATTAAGCTGCTTTAGATGGAATAGCCGCTGATTTGACTTGCATTTCAGAGACAGGAATCATTGAAACAATAGTGTCTTTAAATTCGCCCTTACCTGTTGCAATTGCCTCAATTTCAACTTCAAAAGGTATTCCATCTCGTTTAAAAGGAAATGAAAGATATTTATCAGCAATTGCCGGAATACCACGCATTTCAATACCTGCAAAACCTGCGCGTGTTTCATTAGCATCCAGTCGAGCGACACAAAAAACTTTTGAAAAAAGGTAATGTTGACCTTCTTTAGTTGTAAAATCGGTTTTTTGCACACCGATAACGTTCATAATTGACATAATTAATCTCCTAAGTTAAAAAGGAACAGGGGTTTTAAAATCTTCATAATTCAAAAAAGAGTTTCCGAAAGCGGCTAATAATTCGCTCATAGGTTTAAAAGTAATTCGAGCATTGTTTAAATAGCTTTCTGGGTCAAAACTCGCATAATCATCATGGTCTAATCGTTTTGGGGTTTGGTCCTTATCATCGGTTAAAATTTGGAAAGCCTGTTCAATACCAAAAAGGCTGGAAACAAAATGGATATATCTGCCAAACTGGTGGCGAGTCACTTCGATGAGCCTGTCAACAGTTAGCTTCAAAGACTTTTTTCTGGTTTCAATCACCTCCTGTTTTTTACAAATCACCTGCAAAGCTGGATAACTACCTGCTAAATAAGAGCCAGGCTTTAATAAAATATCCCAAGGCAAATCACGCTGTTCATTGTGTAATTCCAACTCAACCCGAACCCAGTTAGGAAACATCTTTGAAAAGCCGCCGCCGAGTTGCAGACCTTTTTCATAGATTCTTAACAGCTTGCCGGATTCACGTTTTCCAATATAAAGCGTTCGGCCTCTATCGTTCTCATTTACCCAGTCACCGCGCTTTTCAACACTGGGCCGCCGCCATGAAAGGCTGAACAGGTCGGCAAGGTACATTTGAAAGTAATCAGTCAATGATTTTGGTGAGTTAAAGGCATCGTGTGCCAAATCTATGCGGGTGAGTCTGGCGTTTGGAATTTTGGTAGCAAAGTCATATAGGCGTTTTTCCCAGCCGGATTTGGCAGCCAGTAAACCTTGTGCTTGAATGGAAACCATCACGGTTTCAGCCTGACCACCGATACAAACTTGACCCCATTGCTTATCAGCAGCTCCTAAATCAAATCCACGTTGATAAAAATACATTCCTTTCGGACGTTCAGAGATAACGCCATAGCCAAAAATACCGACCAAAAACCGCGAGAGGTCATAAACAATTTGCGTGTCCATATCCAGTTGCAAATCTTTGTATTCAGAAACGCCCATAGAAAATACCGAGCCAAAGTAATCAGTTTTTTTAAAGGTGAAATTTATCCAGTCAATGAATGAGACATTGGCATTAATGTCATTCAGGCAAACAGGAACGCGGATTAACTTGGCTTTTGCTTCATTACCTGTGGCAATCACTCTAAAATCTTCTTTGGGCTGATAATCCTTGTCTGGAGAAAATCCCATGGCTTCAATTTTTTGGGTCGAGTAGTATTCAGGAGCCACCGGAGCCGAAATCGTTACCCCCCTATTAGCTATGGGGGTAGCAAGGTGTTTCTCTAAGGCATCATAAACAGGGTGGTGATAAGGTGATAAACCTGCTGCTTTCATGTCTTGGAAAAAAGCCGAGCGTTTGGGTGAAAATTCTTGTTGTGATAGATTATTTGTAATCATTTATTTCATTCAACTCTGTAGAGTGCGCTTTATTTTCTCTACGCGAAAATGCGCAATAAATACTTAAGTCACATGACTATGTAAGAGGGGCACTGTTAGCCCCCCTTACAAATCCCCCTAGCACAATTTTCACTACATAAAAAATCATTCCGTAAACTCCATGATTTTTTACTACGCAAAAATTGATAATTAATCTCTCTAATTTTTTTTAACCGTACAAAGCATATAAATTAAGCATATTTGCTAAAGTAACCGCAGCCTGTTGTTGTTTTGAAAGCGGTGGTGGATCATCAAACAAGCTTTGTTGTGGGCTGAATTTTTCTTGATATTCAGCCGCATATTTCTTGACGGTTTTCAGCAGTTGGAAATTGATTGACCATTCAGGTAGGCGTAAATCGCTATATTTAATTAATGGCAATCGGCTTTTGCCGTTATTCCAGGCATTAATCAACGCATGATAAAAAACGTAAAATTCGTATAAATAAAGATATTCTGTTGAAAACGTGCAGCCGGTGCAGGTTAAATAAAAGAGTTCCACTGATAGGCTGTCTTTGTATTTGGGGCATTCGTTTTTTTCGGCTGGATAATAGCGGTCATAAATCGAAATTGATTTGCTTTGTAAAACCGAATCGCCACCGCAGAATGCGCAAGGCTTTAAATCCGCGTTATTAATAAAAAAATTACGGGCTTTGCTCGAATTAACCGCTTGATATTCCAAATAATCGAAGTAATCAAAGGCCGAAAAAAATTGCTGATTGTCATAAGGGTATAGGCAATCTGCACAGGAAGAAGCATTGAGGGAATGAGGCGGTTTAAAGCAAATAGCGCAGGATTTAATCGGTTGAGAAATTTTTTTTAAGACTAAATCTTTATGCGCAACAACAGGAGGCAAGCTAATCATGATGACACCGCCAGCATTGAGCGAAATTCATCAAGTTCAAAATATGCGCAATTCAAAGCATCATATTTGGAATAATACTCATCCTTAAATTCAGGTTTTGGATGTCCTTTGGTATCCACAACAGTTTCAGACCATGGGAAAAACACAGCTTGTAACCGCTTAAACCCAGAAACAAGAATTTCCTGAACAACGTCAAAAATAGTTAATTGAACTGGTAAAAATGAAGAATCAAAACGTTTTGAAAGCCTTTTTTTGACCTTGGGAACAACTGGAGAACCACAATCATAAATGCCATCAAGTAATGTCTGAATCATGATGAAACCACCGCGACAGAATCAGCTTTAAGAATCACCGCCGATTTTCTGAGTTTTTCAAAAGCGGCATCCTTAAAAACATCAGAAACGCGCCGACCGAACTTAAAAGCGTTGGTTAAATCTTCATGGGCAAAGCGCAGAAGCTGGCAAGCGTTAAATTGCTGCGTTTCAAGCTCACGCTTGAAGCCGTCAGCATCAAATAAAATAACGTCATGTAGTTTTGAAGTGATGAATAGCAGTGCCTGTTCGTGTTGAGATTCAACAACTGGCAAAGCAAGGAGGGTGTTTAAGTGCTGAATAAGACAAGATTGCAAATCATAGAAAGGAGCCGGAAAAGGGAAAAGAATTTCAAAATCGGCAGCTAAATATTCGTCATGTCCAGCACCAAAAGCGACATCATAATATTGGTAGAGTTCGGAAACGGCCTTGTGAAAATCGGTAACAATGCCAAACTGCCCAACTTGCTGGGTTCTATAATCTTTGGTAATGCGAACGAGCGAGCCAATAGTAGCCGCCGGATGTAGAGCAACTGGTGAAACATCCGGCAGCTTGGCAAACTCACCAGCTTGGAAATCGTTTGAAGGGGCTGGGCTTTCGCCCAAGTTTTGAAAAATTTGTGTGTCCATTGGTTTGCCTCAATGAATAAATTAAATTTATTTATCGAGTTCGCCACTCTTACAGCCCTAGAAATTGAATTTCATGCACTAAAAGAGTATGTTTGCTTTGTCACGAACAAACAACGAACTCTTAATAATGATTATTGTCGTCAAAACACGACAAGTCAATAAATATTTATCTACAAATGACGACTTTTTTTGAAAGACTCAGAGAAGAGAGGAAAAGATTAGGATTAAATCAAGCTGAAATGGCCGGTATTGCAGGGGTTGGCAGGCAAGCGCAAGTAAGTTATGAAAATGGTGAAAGGTCGCCAAATGCCGACTATTTGCAGGCAATAGCTGCCGCTGGTGTAGATGTGCAATATCTTGTGACGAGCATTCGCAGCCAAGAAGCAGCCGAAGCAGAGCCGCCTAGAAACTACGTAGATTTGAACAAAAAAAGGATTGATTCCTTAATGGATGATTTGACCGCCCAACAACAAGCAGAATTAATCAAGCTTGCCGAGGAAAAAAAGCGGTTAAATCAGTGTGAAATTGAGTTGGAAGAGTTTAAAAAGAAAGCTAAGTAGTTAAACAAAAGTTATACGGTATTTAGTTCCAAAATTTGAAAGTATATCCACCACCGTTTTTTTCAAATTTGCATAACTGACGTAACACGACAAAGGCAACCATTCATATTTAACATTACGCCATAAAATCTCAATTAAATTGAGTTCGGGACTATAAGGAGGTAAATAATGAAACAATATCCCCCTTGT
>CAIQWF010000194.1 GCA_903875455.1 uncultured Pseudomonadota bacterium | reverse complement strand
CGTCGAAATCATCGGCTGGCTGTACCAGTTTTACATCTCGGAAAAGAAAGACCAAGTGATTGGCAGTGTGGTCAAAAGCGAAGACATTCCCGCCGCCACCCAGCTGTTTACCCCCAACTGGATCGTCAAATACCTGGTGCAAAACTCGGTCGGTCGGCAATGGCTGATGACCTATCCCGATTCCGGGCTGAAGGCGCAGATGGAGTACTACATCGAGCCTGCCGAACAGGAACCGTCGGTCGTCGAAGCCCTGGCCGCCATCACTCCGACCCGCATCGACCCCGAAGCCCTCAAAGTCCTCGATCCCGCCTGCGGTTCCGGCCATATTTTGGTGGAAGCCTACGACATCCTCAAAGCCATTTACGAAGAACGCGGCTACCGCGTCCGCGACATTCCCAAGCTGATTTTGGAAAAGAATCTGTACGGCCTGGACATCGACGACCGTGCCGCACAATTGGCCGGTTTTGCCTTGCTGATGAAAGCCCGCGAAGACGACCGCCGCATCTTTAGCCGCGACATCAAGCTCAACGTGCTGGCAATTCAATCCACCCAAAATCTCAATCTGCCCGACCTGTGGCGCAAACTGGCGTTAAATCAGGATGCCAAACGCGGCAGCATGGAGTCTATTTTTGACGACGTACAAAGCAATCTGGTCGATAGCGTGGACGACATCGAATTCAAGCAACTGCGGGCTATCTTGGCGTTGTTTGAGCAGGCTAAAACCTTGGGTTCGTTGATTCAAGTGCCGCATGAGCAGGCGGAGTATTTGCGGAATTTGACCAGCCAGTTGCGGGAGCTGTCGGAACAAGGCGACTCGATGCAGAAACAGGCGGCGACGGCCTTGTTGCCATCTGTTCAGCAGGCTTGGCTGCTGGCGGGACAATATGATGCGGTGGTAGCTAATCCGCCGTATATGGGCAGTAAAGGCATGAACGCCGCTTTGAAAGAGTTTGCCAAAAAGCAGTTTCCAGACAGTAAATCGGATTTGTTTGCGATGTTTATGGAGAGAGCTTTTGAACTATTAAATGACAAAGGCTACAACGCACAAGTAAATATGCAGAGCTGGATGTTCTTATCGAGCTATGAAAATTTACGCAGAAAGCTACTCAATGCCCACACATTTATTACAATGGCACATTTAGGTGCAAGAGCTTTTGGACAAATATCTGGTGAAGTAGTCCAAACTACTGCGTTTGTTTTAGCTAAGAATCATTTTTATCATTATCAACCAATTTTCTTTCGGTTGATTAATGGCAATGAAGAAATGAAACGTATTGCCTTGATTAGTAAAAGCAATAGTCACATAAGGAACAAGTCAGACGACTTCAAAAAAATTCCAAGTACACCAATAGCTTATTGGCTGCCAGAAAAATTGGTTCAGCATTTTTCTGGCAATACCTTACAAAGTTTTGGTAGAGCGCTAACTGGACTTCAGACAGGAGACACAAATCTTTTTCTAAAAAGATGGTTTGAAGTGTCTTTTACATCGATAGGATTTGGATTTTCAGATAGAAAAACAGCTGCCAGTACAGACTTTAAATGGTTTCCATGCAATAAAGGCGGTGGGTTTAGAAAATGGTATGGAAATTTGGAGTATGTGGTTGATTGGTATCATGATGGAGCAAATATAAAAAAAAGAAAATCAGACGATTTAGCCGCTGGTCTTATTACTCAAAACAATTCTAAGTGTTGGAATCAAGAAAGATATTTTAAAGGTGGTCTGAGTTGGTCTTTAGTAACTGCTGGCGATCTTTCTGTTAGGGTGGTGCCAGACGGAGTTATTTTTGATATAAATGGACCAACTTTTTTTCCAAACGAGAATGCACCAATTTTTTTAGCTAGTCTTCTAAATTCAAAGGTCAGTTCTTATTTAGGATCAATATTTACTCCTACCGTCAGCTTTTCTCCTGGTGTAATTGAGCAGTTTCCTATACCTCAAGAGCTGTCTAAAATTGAAACTTCCGAACTAGAAGCGGTGGGAATAGCAAAAAATGACTGGGATAATTTCGAGACATCTTGGGAATTTAAATCACTACATTTTGTAAAACTGTCTTCTAATCATAAAAACTACTTGGCTTCATGGAGTGAATGGTCAACTTTTACAGAAAAACAAAATTTGCGTTTAAGGGCCATTGAAGAAGAAAACAATCGTATATTTATTGATATCTACGGGCTGCAAGATGAACTTACGCCTGAGGTTCCAGAAGAACAAATTACATTAACTCGTGCCGACAAAGAAAAAGATGCACAACGCCTGATTTCCTACGCCATTGGCTGCAT
>CAIQWF010000193.1 GCA_903875455.1 uncultured Pseudomonadota bacterium | reverse complement strand
GACAGCATGAGGCTAGATGATTTAAAAGCCATTTATAAATAACAGAACAAAAGTTCTTCGGTATTTAGTTGCTAGGCCGCAGTCCAAACTCGCGAGTTTGAACTCCAAAATATACGGGAAAATTTATGCTCAACCACTTATCCTAATCTCCTGAATGAAGTTCTAAACGGTGGTGTCAATGCGTCTTTCTGAACAATTTATTCAACAACTTGCCGCAAAAACCGGACAACGGCTTGACTCTTATCGCCTAAATCCTGTCAGCGGGGGTGATATTAATTCCGCCTATCATTTAGAAACGGATTCAATTTCGTGGTTTATCAAACTGAATCAGCCGTCATTATCAGGCATGTTTAAAGCGGAAGCCGCAGGATTGAAAGAGTTGGCAGATACTCAAACCGTGCGGGTTCCCAAAGTAATTGCCTGCGGAAAAACTGCCGATTATGCCTATCTGGTTCTGGAATATCTGAAGCTGAAACCGCAAAATTCAGCATCAGAACGGTTATTCGCCCAGCAATTTGCACAATTGCATCAACAGAAGCAGCCTTTTTATGGTTGGCATACCGACAATACTATCGGCAGCACACCGCAATATAATGGCCGCTATGGAAACTGGATTGAGTTCTGGCAACAGCAACGCTTACGGGTGCAATTACGAATCGCGGCTGAAAATGGCTATGGCGGAAATCTGCAAACGATGGGCGAAAAACTGTGTGCCGGGATTGGCAGGTTTTTTGAAACCTATTCGCCGCCACCGGCGTTGCTGCATGGCGATTTATGGGGCGGCAATATTGCAGCGGATGCCAATAATAATCCGGTGATGTTTGATCCGGCTTGTTATTATGGCGACCGTGAAGCCGATATTGCCATGACTGAACTGTTTGGCGGTTTCGGGCGTGATTTTTATGCAGCTTATCAGGATTATTATCCATTGGATTCTGGCTATCAAACCCGAAAAACACTGTACAATCTTTATCATATTCTCAATCATCTGAATTTGTTCGGCCGCAGTTATTTAAGCCGTGCCGAGACGATGATTGCCACGTTATTAGCCGAACTGTAATTCAATCCGTGATTTTTGGACATATCATGCAACGTTTATCTCTTTCCATTGCTCTGCTGGCTGCGTTAAATCTGACAGGTTGTAGCTCCATGCTGTCTTCTGCGACTGAAGAATTGGGCAACAATTTAACTTCCGTGATGTTAAATCACAACGACCCCGAAACAGTTTTTGCAGCGATGCCCAGTTATTTATTGCTGCAAGAGGCGTTGCTAAAACAGCAACCGGATAATCAGGCATTATTGCTGTCAACCGCAAAGTTATACGACTCTTACGCGGGGATGATAGATAACGAAACGCGACTGACGGCGTTGAGCGAAAAAGCTCTGGATTTCAGTTTTCAGGCAGCCTGTTTACAAAAAGCTGAATTCTGCCAGTTGAAAACCTTGCCATACCCAGAATTTGAAAAAATCATTCAAGCCAGCAATAGCAGCGATTTACCGAGTTTATATGGTTTAGGGGCAAGCTGGGCATTATGGATTCAAGGACATAAAAGCGACTGGAATGCCGTGGCGCAATTGGCGCAGGTGAAAGCGATTATGCAGCAAATCATCAAATTGGATGAGGGTTATGAACACGGTTCCGCGCACCTGTATTTAGGAGTTTTAGCCAGTCTGTTGCCGACCGCAATGGGCGGCGATGCAGCGGGGGCAAAACAGCATTTTGAGCAAGCGATAAAATTATCCCAAGATAAAAATCTGATGGTGAAAGTGCTGTATGCGAAAAATTATGCCCGAATGCTGTTTGACCGCCCGTTACATGACCGCCTATTAAATGAAGTGTTAAAAACACCGGCAAAGCAGGAAAATTTGACCTTGATCAATATTCTTGCCCAACAACAGGCGAAACAACTGTTAAAATCAGCAGATAATTATTTTTAAACCTTAGTTACGCGACTGGAGCGTTTACACGCAGGAGAATAACATGGCCAAGTGCCCGGTATGCAACATCCGCAAAGGCAAAAGAAAGTGTGGCATCGTCAATAATCAGTTTGTCTGTAGTTTATGCTGTGCAAGCACTCGCAAAGAAGAGTTGTGTGGAGATTGTGTATTTTATCTGCCGCCACAGCACAATTATGATGCGGTGCCGGCGTTTTCAGCGGCGGTGCTGGCAAACAACCACGCTTTGCAAAATTACAGTCACCAGCTTGAAAATGCTTATAATGCCGCCAATCCCCAGGATGCTTTGGCAATCATTGAATTGTTAATGAATAGATATCACTTTAACGAAGCGGAGATAAAAAGCAGCAACGCCTTATGGCAATCGGGTTTTGCAGCCGCAGATAATGTGATTAAAACCGACTTGCAGGAAGTTGATAATGAAACGTTGGTTAATCTGCTGGGCGCGATGCGTAACGGCCTAAAAAATACCCTTGAAAATCTGCAAGCATCCGCAGCTTAAAATTTAAGATATGGTTCCCGCGCATTCGGCGTGGGAATGCACCAAAGATAATTTATCTTTTCACCGCCTCCCTTGTTTTAACAGGAGTTTCATTATGAAACGCAATCTATTCGCTGTTGCAGCCTTGTTTTTATTCAGCAGTTATGTTCAGGCTTTTACCTTTAAAATCGCCACCCTTTCGCCGGACGGTTCGGTGTGGATGGAAAAAATGCGCGAAGGTGCCACCGAAATTGAAACCAAAACCAATAAACGGGTCAGTTTCAAGTTTTATCCCGGCGGTGTGATGGGTGATGATAATAGCGTGTTAAAAAAATGCGCTTTAACCAGCTAAACGGCGCGGCTTTGACCAGCGGCGGTTTAAGCACGGTCTATCCTGATATTCAATTGTATAGTCTGGTTTTAAAGTTTAATTCGTTGGCGGAAATTGATTATGTCCGGCAAAAAATGGATGCCAAAATTGTGGCAGGTTTAAATCAAAAAGGCATGACCGCTTTAGGGTTTGCTGAACTAGGTTTGAGCTATTTGATGTCAACCCAGCCGATTCGTAATCTTGCCGATATAAAAAATCAAAAAGCCTGGGCGCCGGATAATAACAAGCTGGTTTTTAATGCCCAAAAAACCTTAGGTGTTTCGCCGATTCCATTGGCAATGGGTGATGTGTTGATGGGCTTGCAAACCGGCATGATTAATGTGGTTGCTGCGTCTCCGGTCGGGGCGTTGGCATTGCAGTGGCAAACCAAAATCAAATATGTGAATAATCTGCCGATGTCTTATGTTTTCGGCGTGCTGGCGGTGAATAAAAAGGATTTTGATAAGTTGTCCAAAGAAGACCAGGCAGTGACCAGTCAGGTGATGGCGCGAGTATTGGGCGATATTAATCAACATAGTCGTGATGATAATCAGAAAGCTGCTGAAACCTTAAAAAGTCAGGGCGTTGAGTTTATCGACCCAGTTCCAGAAGCCGCCACTGAAATAAAAGCTTTATTAAAAGATGCTGATCTGGATTTGGTCAAAAGCGGCGGTTTAAGCGCCGGATTGGTGAAAGAGTTAAATCAACATTTAGCGGATTTTCGCGCTAAAGCCAAATAAAAAGTCATCAGGAGTACAAACCTGGGTTTCTACTCCCACGAATAAAGTAAACTCGTAAGATGTGTAGAGTGGTAACAAAAACCATCATAAATTTTTTTATGCTGAAACCTGAAAAAAGGCGATAAAAAATGGCTCTTTCAAAAGCGATAAACTTTACGCTCAAAGAAAATGAAATTTCATTTATAACCGATATGGTCAAAAATGGTCG
>CAIQWF010000192.1 GCA_903875455.1 uncultured Pseudomonadota bacterium | reverse complement strand
GTAAATTTGGTGAAGTTCCTGTAAAACGGCTTCCGATGTTGTTTTTGCAAATTTCAATTTTTTACATTCTAAAATAGAAAAAATACGTTAAATTTTACACCTAAAAACTTTTGCTAAATTACTTAGTTTTCAATCACTGATTATTTAACTCATATTATATCGCTTTCTATTCTAAGATAGTTGCGTAATTAAATAATTTACAGAACAATTGATTTTTGCAAACTGGCCGCGTTAAACCACCCCGTTAAAAATAAATTTTAGTTTGGAATTGAGCTCATGCTGGGACATTTGAAACCGCGTTTATTTTGAAATCAAGAGTTTTCTTTGCAAAGTCATCTGCAAAGACCACAAAAATTCGCATTACAAAACTACGGCTTTTTTCGATGTTCTGGTTTTTTCTCTGAATAGCCATGCCTTGCGAGTGAGGCAAAAATACCCAGTGTGCAAAGCAGGGCAAATATCAGAAATAGCAGCCGCGCACTTGCCATGAACTGCGGCACAATATGCGCCGACATATTAACCTTGCCGACCATCACCGACAGCACCAGCATTATCAGCCCCATGCTAATCATCTGCCCGAACAGCCGCATCGTGCCAAGTATTGAAGAAGCAACCCCTAAAGATTTTTTTTCAACAGCTCCCATGATGGCGTTGGTATTCGGCGAGGAAAACAGACCAAAACCGGTGCCAAGCAGCAAAAGCACAAGGATTATTTGCCAGAGTGTGGTTTGAGGCGTCAGAAAAGTCAGCGCGAAAAGTGCCACAGCTACAAAGCCCATGCCGACAGAGGCCACACGACCGGGATCGATTTTGTCGGACAATCTACCCGCAAACGGCGAAGTGACTGTCATCATCACCGGCTGGGCCAGAAGAATCAGGCCAGCATGTGCAGGCTCCATGCCCTTGGCATACTGAAGATAAAGGCTTAACAGGAACGCTATTCCGAAGGTGGCGTTGTAATTTATAAAAGCCGCCAGACAGGAAAAAGCAAACACGCGATTTTTTAACAGCAGATTTATCTTGAATACCGGATATTGGCGGCGGTTTTCTACCAGGCCAAACAGAACAAATAGCAGAATGCCGCTACCGACACAGGCATAACCGTGCAAATGCGGCAGCGGGGTAAAGCCGTAAAGGGTAAATATCGAGGCAAACGCATAAATAACAGACCCCAAAAGGTCAAAACTTTCAGCCTGAGCTTCTGCCCATTCTCCCTTGATGAAAATAATGCTCATCACAAAAGCCATCAAGGCCAGAAAAGCACTGAACCAGAAAATGCCATGCCAGCCAAGCTGTTGAGTAATGATTCCGCCAAGCACAGGGCCGAGTGAGCTGCCAAGATAAACCGATGCGGTGATAATGCCGATGGCTTTACCGCGTTGCTGTGGCGGAAAAACCGCTGTCAATATTGCCATGGAAGTGCCGAATATCATTGCACTTGCCAGCCCCTGCAAACTGCGGGCACTGATAAGCATCAGCCCAGAAGTGCTAAGCCCGCAAAAAACCGAGGCGATCACAAATAGCGTCAGGCCGGTTAAAAATATCCTTTTTCTGCCATAAATGTCCGCCAGTCTGCCGAACGGCACCAGAAATACTGCGGCAGTGAGAATAAAAGCAGTTGCCACCCAGCCAAGGGTTATGACATCAAGATTAAAGTTTTTGCCGATAGCAGGAAGAGCAATATTAACTGCAGCCCCCATGAAAGGAGGTAAAAATCCTGAAATGCCGAATATCCACAGAAGTATCTGTTTATTCATAACGGCTTTGAGCGGTCAACAAGGAGATTAACAAGCACATACATGATTCATTAGTTACACGAATAGAATTTTCACAGCTTTAAAGTTTGTCAGTCGCCCGCATGGAAAACAACTAACATTACTCAAACCCGGCTGAAGCCGTTCCAAGCCGGTTATCGATCAAACCTGTGGAGGAAAAAAATGAAAATAGCTTCGCTTCTCGCCAGAATAAAGTGTGGGCTGATTCTGGTTATCTTCATGTCTATCCCGCTATTTCCCATCACCAGTAGCATCGGTTTGTATATCGTGATTTTTCGTCCAAACTGGTTTAAAAAGCTGGTTGATAATATCTATGCGGATAAAATCGACTGACTGCCATCAAAAGCAAATCGGCGCTGTTTTCAACAACGGCAGTAAACCGCAGCGTTGAATCTATCAGGATGATTTTAGACTCTATTTCGCTACGGATTTTGTGAATAACTCAGGGTAAGCGCATATAAATCTCATGCCGCAAAAATAACATCCTCGCGGAATTTATCACTTAAAGAAGCTTTAAAACGTTTTCGTTTTATACTCAGCTTGGAAGGCTCTTTTTTCAATAAATTAATG
>CAIQWF010000191.1 GCA_903875455.1 uncultured Pseudomonadota bacterium | reverse complement strand
TGGGTCATAATGCTACTTTAGGGTCTGCTTGTTGTTCCCGAAAGTTTGCTTTATTTGGTCGATTTGTGCAACAAAGCCGGTCTGAATGGAAAAAAATCGCAGTTTTTGTGCCAATAATGGCCTATGGCTTAATGTTTTCGGCTATCCGCTGGTATCCGCACTGGATAATTATTGTGGTGCCTTTTTTTTCTCTGGCTTATACCTATGTCAGAAATAAAACATTATTTGCTTACATCGATATGATCGGTATGCTGGCATTTGTTTGGGTAATCGTAAATTTTTGGCCTAATAACGTAGATGTTACGATGATTAATCATGGCGTTCTTAAAAACTTTATACCACAGCCTGCATTAATAATTTCCGATTTGATGAGCTTAACTGCAGTTCCAGATTTTCTGTTGATATTTCATATCTATCTTTTTTCGCCCATTTTAATTATCTTAATTGAGGGCTATATAACACAATATTGCCCAATAAAAGGAATTGGAAAGGATTTAGTTTTTGGCAGATTTTTTGTTGGCATTTCCTGTTTTTTGATTCCTGCTTTGGTTTGCACGTTTGTCCCTGTGCCGGTACTGCTGAAAATCGATAAGAATATATTGACTAATAACTATCACCAGGCCTTAGTTGTCAAAACCGATAATAAGTGATTACACAAAAATTTTTCGGTATAAAGGCCGCTCAGAGTCCTGTATTTTTTAAGCTTGCTGAAATTTTATACCTAAAAACTTACGCTTCATTACTTAGGATAGGAAAAGCATGAAAAAATCAATTTTGCTATTGGTATTATTGGCATTTACTTACACCGCCAGTGCGGCGTTAGTTCACATCCGCAAAGACACAGAAGTTTGCAGCTTTAATAAAACCGGCAAGCCTTACTGTTATTATAAAAAACAGAAGTCATATCACCACAAACCAAAGCAGAAACATAAGCTTAAAATAACCCGGCATAAAAAAGCTCACCAAAAACATAAGTTAAAACATCATCAATGCCGGTAATCACCGACTCCTTCCGGTAAAAAACTAAACCTGTTATTTATCCAGCATCGAATAAACTCCGTCCCATAATACCGGCGGATGTTGGATAAACTGATGACAACGCTCAAGCATTACACAACTGGGCGGATCATTTACAATTACTGCAAAAATTTCTGCGGCCTGCTGAAATTGGGCCTGTTTGTACAACTCCAGCGCCTGCTGATAACGTGCAATCTTGGCCAAGACCTCGTTATCCGGTTGTTCTGACAAGGCTAATAACTCATAAATCGCCTCGCCATCTTCTCGCCCTTTCACTCGCACTGTATCCAGCTCCCGAATCAATAATCCCGTTGCATCCACTGCCGTTTGCCGGTCAATAATAATCTGCGTACCATAATATTTGTTCAGCCCTTCCAGTCTGGAACTGTAATTCACTTTATCGCCAATACAGGTATAACTGCGGGCTTGATCCGAGCCGATATTGCCCACAATCATCTCACCGGTGGCGATGCCAATCCGCACCGCAATTTCAGGCCGACCTTTTCCTATCCATTGCGGGCGCAAGATTTGCAAGGTTTGTTGCATGGCCAACGCGGTGTGGCAGGCATACAGCGCGTGATTTTCGCCGCACAATTGCGGGGTCCAGAATGCCATAATCGCATCACCGATAAACTTGTCCAGCACCCCATGCTGGCGGGTAATTTCCGCCGTCATTGCAGTCAAATACTCATTCAATAAACTTACCAGTTCTTCAGCGGGAATCCGTTCACTGAAATGGGTAAAATCGGCAATATCGCTAAATAACACGGTTTGCTTTTTCCGTTCGCCGCCCATTTTCAGTTTATCCGGCTGACTCAATAATTCAGTGACAATCACCGGATCCACATATTTATTGAAAGTACTGCGAATCAGTTCTTTTTCCTGCAATCCGCTTGCCATGATATTGAAAGCCTCCGCCAACTGCCCGACTTCATCACCGCTGCGGTAAGCAATGCGATGATCGTAATGCCCCTGTTTAATTTCCAGTGTTCCGGCGGTTATCATCCGCAATGGCCGGGTAATCCGGCGTGAAATCACCATAAACAAGAATGCACCCAGTGCTAAAGTTTCACTGCCGGTCCATAAAATTTGCCGTTCTAATTGCTTGAAAGTTTCTAAAGCCTGATCCAGATTGGCACTTAAGATGTAACCGGCCTGAGGATTTTGGGGATCAAATAAAATCTGTTTAGCGATATAGCGTTTTTTATTCCAGACAAAGCCGCCGCTTTTCAAAATAGCAGGGCGTTGTTGCAAAACCGCCTGAGCGAAATCACCCCGGGTATTTTTGGCCACTACTTGTCCCTGATTAAAAAATACCGCCTGAAAATCTTCACCGGCCACCAGCAACCGACTCAGCCTTTTATCATTAATCACGTTGCAAACTACCAACAGCCCCACCGCATAATCATCCATCAGGTTTTCTTTCAGCGGGATAAAATGGCCGCTATAAAGTCCACTTGTCAAACTGACCATTTTTGACTGAATCAAACCGGAATTCAGGTGCGCGGTTATTTCAAAATCGGCAAAATGCCGCTCCAGCAGTAATGGTTGATTGCTGGCAGCAATATAAGTCGCTCTAACGCTGGGTGTGTCATCCAGCATAAACACAAAATCTGCGCCGGTATCTTTGCCTATTTCTTCCGTAAAAGGATAAAAGTTGTCCTTGATATGCGACAGAAAAGAGCGGAATTTTTGGTCAGAAGAAATAATCCGCGTCAAAGTTTGAATCTGAACCTGCTCGGTTTCAAAATCATGTTGAAACTGTTGTCGGGTTTTATCCAGATTTGCAATAATGCGTTGTGTTTCGCGCTGTTCTGCCTGTGTGTCAATCAGGTATAAGACCGCAGTTAATAATGCCGTCACCGCCAGAAAAAAAGTGACAAATATCTTTTTGCTAAGGCTCATAATCGTTTCAAGGGTTGCTTGCCGGACAATTTAAGAATCAGAGGAATCAGGTCAAAATGAAAACATTACGTTTTACGCTTAATCTCACCGCGTCTTTGCTGGCGTTGGCAGGTCTTTTGCCAAGTCTGCCAGTTTACGCCCACTCTGTTACCGGACATATTGAAATTGAAGCGCAAAGCCCGGTCAAAAAAATCATTGTTTATTTAAGCCCGGAGCAACCCCGGCAACAGCAAAGCCAGACGTATCAGGTTTCACAAAAGGATACCCGCTTTAATCCGCCGCTAACAATAATAACTGTAGGCGATAAGGTGCAATGGGTAAATGATGAAACCAGGGAAATTGACCATAATATTTACTCGCTGAGTGAAATCAGTCATTTTGATTTAGGTCTGGGCCCGAAAGGTTCAAGGCTGGAGCAGACTTTTAGTCAACCGGGTGAAATCAATTATTATTGCTCTGCTCATAAAAACATGGAAGGCAAAATTGTGGTGTTGCCCAGCCGTTATTATCAGCTGCTGGAGCAGGCGGGCGATTTTAAACTTGACGGAATTCCAGAAGGAAAATGGCGGTTAAATGCCATCATCTTTCATCGCCGCTATAAAGCCGAGCCAGTCAATTTAACGCTTGGCAAATCTCCTGCGCAAAACTTAACTTTGAAACTGGTGAAAAGATGAAACATTTATTTTTACTCAGCGCATTATTGTTGGCGGCCTGTTCTGCCCAAACTCCCCGCGTCACCGCCGATAAAGGTGCAGTCTATGGGGTTTTGACGGCACAAGCAAATTCTGCTTTTAGAGAAAAATACCGTCAGTCCGATACCAGTTCGGTTTATGGCACAGAAAAAGAAACGGGAATAGTTTATCAAGACGACATGCTGAATTATCCGGCTTTGGATGAGTTATATGTAGGGCTGGTGGGGCAGGCTTTATCGTCGCAACAATACACGGTTCATGTGACTGCTGAAGGTATGTCACCGCGTTCGCAAGCATTGGCAGTGGGCGATGTGTTGCGGGTTTATAATGACACAGGCCGCGAGCAAAGTTTTTTTATTACCCAAACCCCAGACAATGGCGACGGCATTCAAAGTTTTCCTGCTCTGGCAGCGGGCAGCAGTGCAAATTATCCTGTCCTGCTTGCAGGGACGTTAGAGTTGCTTTCGGAAAATGATGTAAATCTAAAAACCAGCCTGCTCTCCAGAAAAAATATGGCGGTGAAACGGTTAAAAAATGGCGAAACCTATCAGTTTGAAAATCTCAATCCGGGGCAGTATGAACTGATTTTCTGGTATTGGCGCCTGGGTAAAATTGCGCAAAAGATAGAGGTGAAAGCCGGCGAGAGCGTTCGTGTGGATAAATCCCTAAGTGTTGATAGCATCATGGGGGCGCATTAGCGCCATGAACAAAGAGCCCTCGAAAGTTTTGAGAGCTGTTTGCCCCTTTCGACAAGTTCTCCACGAACAGTCTTTTACCACTTTTGATAAAGCTTTACCCTGTTGCCGCCGGTATTGTACCTTGCCTCTTCCAGGGCATTGTTGGCATTTGCAAGCAATAAACTTTCATTGTTTCCATGTTCCGGGAAAACCGCAATTCCGATACTTACCGAAAGATGCACAGTATGGCCCTGGATTTCAAAGGCATTGTAGAGAAGATCCCGAATATTTTCTGCCACCATAACCGCGTTCTGTTCCTGTTCAATCACCGCTAAAAGCACCACAAACTCATCCCCGCCCATCCGTGAAACCGAAACCGTATCCGATTTTCGCTGTATAAGCTCCCGCAAGCGGTTAGAGACTTCTTTTAAAATCTGGTCGGCAATATCAAAGCCAAACTCCTTGGTAATATGCTCAAACTTATCCAGTTTCAGGCATAGCACCCCAACCCGATTCTCTTCCCGTTTCGCATTGGCGATGGCCTTTTGAAAACGATCCATAAAAAGTGTCTGGTTTGGAAGATCGGTGAGAATATCGTAATACATCAAGTGCTGAATTCGCTCAAATGAAGCACTGTGTTGATCAAGGTCTGAAAAAACACCGATATGATGGGAAAAATGTCCGAATTCGTCATAAACCCGCTTCATGGCAAACCACAACGCAAAAATCTCGCCATCTTTGTGGCGATGCCAGATTTCTCCATCCCAGCGTCCTGTATTGGTCAGGGTATTCCAAAACTCCTGATAAAATTCCGCCGTGTATCTGCCGCTGGAAATGATTTTGGGCTTCTGTCCAAGCACCTGATCTTCAGGTTCGTCGTTGATTTTGGTGAATGCAGAATTAAAGGCAATAATCTGATTGTCCTGATCGGTTATTATCACTGCGCTTTCCAAAGTATCAAAAACCGTTGCCGCCAGCCACAGCTGTTTATTCTGTGTTGTTGAAAAAAGTGGCTGTTGTTGACTGAATACCGATGTAGCGGATAGCTTAATCTTGTTTTTTTTAACCAATAAAAAAGAGGCCAGCATAACACCGGTGGAAACCACAAGAATGTTGATGGCACGGGATTCCCAACTGCTGAGAGTCAGAAATAACGGCTCTTTCAAGGTTTCATAAGCAGCCATTGCAATAGCCGAAAATGAAAAAACTTTCAAATGATAGTGAATTAGATTCATCTTTTTATCCCCAGAAGTTTTTGTCCGTTTAAATAGACTCTGAGCAGCCAAGCTTTTGCTTTTAAAAAGTTTTTTTATTTTATTAGCTTGCCTGATGACTACTGCTAAGTCTGGACTTGGATTTTTATTATTTTATCCAGTT
Source organism: uncultured Pseudomonadota bacterium (assembly GCA_903875455.1). Taxonomy (GTDB): domain Bacteria; phylum Pseudomonadota; class Gammaproteobacteria; order Methylococcales; family Methylomonadaceae; genus CAIQWF01. Next base: position 10,150 of record CAIQWF010000191.1, on the reverse strand, counting down.
GCATTGTGCAATGAATTTTAACTATTTAATTTTAATCGAATTGAGTTAAAACTTTCTCTGTTTTATCAAAATAACTTTACCGTTAACTAAGCGAAAGTTATCGTTTCTAATCCGAGAAACTATAGCAAAATTTATAATGAATGACTGATATGATTTGCATTAACAACTTCAGCAAAACTTATAATGATTTCAGTGCGGTGCGAAATTTAACTTTCAACGTTGCAGCTGGTGAAATCCTTGGCTTGGTAGGCCCCAACGGTGCAGGCAAAACCACTTTGCTGCGCACTCTGTCCGGGATTGTCCCGCCCACGCAAGGCTCTTTGTCTGTCGCGGGGCATGATATAGTGCAAAACCCGCTGCAAGCCAAGCAAGCGCTGGGCTACATTCCTGATGAGCCGCATTTGTTTGAAAGCTTAACGGTTTGGGAGCATCTTGAATTTACTGCCGCCGCTTATCGGGTCAGCGATTTTAAGACTGCCGCTGAAGCTTTGCTGAAATTATTTAATCTGGATGAAAAGCGTCTCCATGTCGTGCAAAGCCTGTCTCGCGGAATGCGCCAAAAAGTGGCGATTGCCTGTGCCTATTTGCACAATCCACAAGTCATTCTGTTTGATGAGCCGCTAACCGGTTTAGACCCCGCCGGGATCCGCTCGATTAAGCAATCCATGCAGGAACGGGCCTCTCAAGGTGCAGCCGTTATCATCAGCTCTCATCTGTTAGGGATGATAGAAACACTTTGCTCCCATTTGTTAGTTTTGCATCACGGCCAATGCCTGTATTTTGGCGGAATGGCCGATGCCCTGCAAACATTCAACCAAGTCAAAAAAGATAGCTCGCTTGAAGATGTGTTTTTTTCGATTACTCATGCTGATAATGAAGGCTAACCCAAACAATGGATACTGGACTTGTTAAGTTATTGCTATTACGTTTCCGGGGGGGAATTCGACAACGCTGTCAGGAGCTAAAAACCCGCCGACGGTTGTTTTTATTGCTGGCGATGCTGGCTGTAGTTGCGCTGATGTTTAAATTATCACTGTTCACTGCCAATAATCCGCTTGCTGGTTTATCTGCGACAAGCCCGCAACAAATCCGAACACAAATGGCGCAGTTTATGCCGGTCAGTTTATTGGCGGCATTTCTGTTAACTATCTTAGTTTCGCCCGGTCCAGGCTTATATTTCAGTCCCACCGAGATTAATTTACTGTTCAGTGCGCCATTTACGCGTCGCGCCCTGCTGATTTATAAGCTGTGTTGTTATGCTTTTGGCGTGCTGCTGAGCAGTTTATTGATTATGTTGTTGGCTCCAAGTTCTGTGATTGTACCTTCAGCCAATTTTATCGGCACTTTTCTGACTTTGATGTTCATCCAGATGCTTACCGTTGTAACTGGATTACTCGGTCAGGTATTGCCAAAACTCTTGTGTCTGCGTTTTTCATCTCGTTACCTGATACTTGTCTTATTGCTGCTAGTGGTAACAACAGGCAGTCATTATTTTTCTATCGCGAATAGTCTGAAAGATGGTCTGATTCAATTTCAAAGCTCTCTAATCGGTATTGTGCTGTTAGCTCCTTTTCAGGTGCTGACGCATATCTTTCTGGCGCAAAGCATTTTTCCCGATTTATTACTCTGGTCAGCCAGCGGTTTTGTGATGAACCTTGCTGTTATCGCTGCCGTGATTGTGCTGGATGCCCAGTCTTGTGAAGTCTCTACCGCTTCCAGTCTGGCACGTCATAAACAATGGGAGCAAATGCGCCGCACCGGCTTACTGTGGGGAGTCAGTCCTGTTATTGTCAGCAGCTTTATTCCTGCGCCAGTGCTTGCAGGTATCGGCCCTCTAGCTTGGCGACAGTTACTCAGCGCATTCCGCAACTACAGCAAAGTGTTATCAGTGTTCGCCGTCATTGCTGTTTTCGCAGGGCCATCGCTGGTAATTGCCAGCGCCGAGATTTCCAAATGGTCGCTGATTGGTGCAGTGTTTTTTGCCGCAGTGTTTGTGTTGCCTAAATCGCTGGTGTTTGATTTTCGTAGCGATCTGGACAGTATGGAAAATTTCAAAATGTTACCGCTATCAACTTGGAAAATCTGTGTCGGCCAATTATTTACGCCAGTATTGTTAACCAGTCTGGTTGAGCTGTTTTTCTTGGTGAGCACGACCATCTCTGTGGACAGTCAATGGCGTGTTGTTCTGCTTGGCATCAGCCCTTTTCTGCTGCCTTTCAACCTGCTGCTGTATGAACTTGAAAATCTGTTTTTCTTGTTATTCCCGGCGCCGTTGGTACCGGTGGGACGGGCTGATTTTGACTTTCTGGGACGGACTTTGTTGGAGTTCGTAGTGAAATCCACTATCCTAATGGGATGCTGTTTTTTGGCTGCGAAAGCGGCGCAATTGATAATCAGTGCGATGGCTGGGTCATGGTTGGGTTTCGCAGTGGCGGCCTGGCTGATTCTAACCTTGATGGCATTGTTGGTGTTGCCTGTGTTGAATTGGTCTTTTAATCGTTTTGATGTTAGCAAAAGTTAAAATCAAAATTTCAATAACCACAGATAAATTAATCGCTAATACCCGATTTTAAACGGTGTCTGTTTTTAGTTGATCAACTACAAGAAAATTGCTGAATTCAAGCTTTGGAGTATCGTAATTATGGTGGAATATATCAATCTAATTGGCGGCAATTTTGGCTCATTGCTCCAGCAGACTTTCACGCCGTTGCTTGATTTTTTTCAAACAAAGGAAGGGGTGGTTTTTATCGTTATCATCGTTGGAGGCTTTTTTGCTTTCAGGCGTTAAATACATCGGCCAGTAAAATCCATCCTGGCGATTTAGCGCAATCGCTCCAGCTATGCACCGCCACACGAATGCCAGGAATCTATCCCGACAAAGGTTCTTTTACTTTTATAATTTGTCACCGAATAAACCTTGCCACGCTCATTACCCGGTGGACAATTTTCAGGCAACGCCAGCAAACACGGCTTAACTGCATCGCCCTTGCTAAAATCAGTGGTCGAATACATATATTTGTCTATATTCGCGCTTTCAGAAAGTCCTGCAACCGACTGAGGATAAAGCCCGACATTAATTAAATTTAAAAATCTAATCTTCATATTTGCAGTCGGGATAACAAAAGGCTAAAGTTTGACTCATCGCCAATAAAGCGAGTGCATCATCCAACAATAATAAATATCAGCATCGAGACTAAAAATGAGCGAACCATCAGCACAAACAACAAACAACCCCGCCCCCGCAGAAAAAATAACCGAAAAACAGCAATTACCTCCGAAATCGCCGTTTACCCCTGATGAATCAAGCTTCAAAAACTTTCTGGCCACCAGTTATAAAAAAACATTGAATAAGACAGCAAGTCAGGCAGAACAGCAAGCTGAAGTTGACAGCCTTAAGCTGCAACTAGAAACAGCAAAGAGTCATTATGAGCAACAAAAGCAGGAAGCCGAGAGTTGCAAAAAACAGCTGGAGGAGGCCGAACTGAAACTAAAAAGCGCCACCAGCCATATTTGCCAGCGCATTACTTCCAACAATAGCCAATGTACAAAAACAGCACATAAAGCGATTAAATATAATGGCTTGATATTCTGGATATGTAAGCAACATCTGAAACAATATCCTGATGCTGAAACAGAATCGGCTTAAATCAGCCAATACTTTCAGCAAAATTATGCTGCAATTAAACATGCTCAGATTCAGATAATCCGGCGCGTATATTTACGCGCCCTAAAGGCGGTTTTCAAATCCAAAGCATAAACTTCTGAAGGGGCCGATATTTTGCAAATTCAGTCTGATTTTTAATGACCTTTCTTTTAATCCCGCAATCGTTCACACAGCAAACCGCAGCACAAAGCTACCCAGCAATAAAAATTCATTCGGCTTTAACACCGACTCGCTAGCGCACTGAGAATTTTGTAAGACTTCTTTCAAAGACAAATTACTGTTCAGCAGATAAACCGGCTGCTTGTTTGCAGGCACCGTCAGCAACAATTGCCCATTCTGCAAACTAAAACTTAAATGATTACGAGACAGCGACAACATGCTCAACACGCTACCCGCATAAGGACTACCGGCTTCCCAGTCCATCCCCTGCGGATCGTTCAGCAAGGTTAAATCAATCTCCGGCACCGCATCATCACCTTTGCGGCCAACGGTATAACTTACCCCTGAATGCAATACAAAACTCATCGGATTAATCAGCTTCACAATCGCATGAAAACGCTCATGTTGGGGGGAGGGCAAAATCAAAGCGCGTTGATTACCCAGTCTTAAATCGCTATCAACGCCAAGCGGCGCAAAACTTCCCTGACCTGCCTTTTTAAAATAAGCATTTCCCTGCTGCTGATTTGCCGCAACCGCCGCCAGCTGACTGCGCTCAATCGGATTATTGCCATCGACAATATTGCCCAAACCATCAAACCAGATGGTCCACTGTTTCAAGCCATTCACCCGCCTCTGGGCATTATCAATGCGCGGCAACGCCAAGCCTTCCAGAATTAACAACGGCTCGTTATTACAACCCGGAATAATGGTTCGATAGGTTTGTTGCCGGTTAATATCGGGAATCACCGTGCGATTCCAGGCCTGGTTGTAGCTGACATTCTGTTCCAGCTGCGGTATATCTACAATCGGTTGCGGTGCCGGCGGCGGTTCACGGTGAATCTCCGGCGGATTAATGCTGGCATGGTTGCCGACCGGCTTTAAGACTAATTGCAATCGCGGAATTTTACCGCTCACACTCATGATAGTGGTGTCGGTGAATTCAAAATGCCATTCCCTGCCCTTTAGTTGCGTGTCGATTTTAATGCTGTCCGCGCTGCCGCTACTGGCAAAAGCCTTCCATTGATCTTTATTGCGCTGCAACTGGATATGACCGCATAAATCCGAAAACCAGACACTGTAAGGTAAGTCGGCGCATAAATGTTCACTGGGTTTAATCACCAGCACATTATCTTGATCAGGATAAATATTGTTGCTCGCACCGCTGCTGTCCTGCTGATAAGAAACCTGCGGCGTAAAAGGATAAGCTTTATCCTGCTCATCCAGATAAACCGCTTCCACCTGCATTTGCGCTATTTCATGCGCTTCGGCAACATAAATTCCAAACCCGAACTGAAACGCTACTTCATCGGCCTGCAAAAGGCTGGAAGGCATCACGACATAATGCGGCGGCCGTTTTTTTAACAATTTTGGATTAAATTTATCGCGATGCAAGGCCGGTAAATTGGTGGTCAAAAAACTTAACGCGCCGGTGTTTTGTCGCAATTCTTTGTCAACCACGGCCTGGGGCAACCAGACCACCACATCACTGTAAACAAAATCTTCAGGACGCAAACGCTTTAGTTTGTCATCGTAACGCGGAATTTTGGCGGGATTTTTATCTAATGCGACTTGCAACCGATACTTGGTATTTTGGGTATTTTTTTCGCAAATTTCAGGATAGGGGGTATGTTCTTTTTGCCATAAGGTTTCGGCATTGGTGTGTTCGTCATTAAGGTGATTTAAAATCAGGGTGTAGCAGCACTGGTCAAACTGAATGCTAACCGGCGATTGTGTAGAAATAGGAGATGATTTTTTAAACCACGCCATGTTGTGAACTCCTGAGAGAAAGATTGCGATAGTGCTAAATTTTGGCTTTTTTATGCTAAAGCTTTTTTCCGATAACGCTTATCCGCCACCGTCAATAAACCACCCGACGCGATTAAAATCCCACCTAACCACAACCAACGCACAAACGGCTTATACTGAATCCGCACCGCCCACGCGCCATTGTTCAAAGGCTCACCCAACGCCACATATAAATCCCGCCACAAACCCGGATCAATCGCCGCCTCGGTCATCATTGAACCTTTTACATTGTAACTGCGTTTTTCAGGATTTAAGGTGGTTACTTCCGTGCCGTTTTGAGTAACCAATAATGCCGCTTGCTGAGCAACATAATTTTCACCATTAACTTGAGTGGTGCCTTTAAATTCAAAATGATAACCGGCTAAATCCAGACTATCACCCGCCGCCATCCGAATGTCGCGCTCTTCGCTGTAATGGGAAACCAAGGTAATCCCTATCGCCACCACCGCTACGCCTAAATGCGCAACCATCATGCCGTAATAACTTAACGGTAAATTCTTTAATTTTTCGATGACGCTTTTGGCATTCTTAAATTTACTGACCAAATCTTGCCCTGTGGTAAAAATCACCCAAAAACTTAACATCATGCCGATTAACACCGCAACATGAAACTCTTTGCCATAAGCGAATGCAAACACTAATCCAAATAGCAGACTGGCAGTAGCAGGTTTCCACAAGGTCTTAATCAATAATTCGATTGTCGTTTCCCGCCACCGCGCCGCCACAGAAAAGCCTAATGCCACTGTCATTGCCCCCATAATCGGCACAAACAGCGCATTAAAATAAGGGGGGCCTACCGAAATTTTGCCGCCGCCCAGCGCATCTAGCAATAACGGATACAACGTGCCTAATAACACGGTCATCGCCATTACCGTTAATAACAAGTTATTGACCAATAACAAAGTTTCGCGCGACAGCCAGGAAAACAACGCCGCACTTTTTACGTTTGGGGCTTTGAACGCATACAAGGTTAAAGAGCCGCCAATTGTGATGGCTAGTAGCATTAAAATAAACAGGCCGCGTTTCGGGTCGGACGCGAACGCATGAACCGAAGTTAAAACCCCGGAGCGTACTAAAAAGGTGCCGAGCAAACTCAAGGAAAACGCGAAAATCGCCAGCAACACTGTCCAGCTTTTAAACACGCCGCGTTTTTCCGTCACCGCTAAGGAATGAATCAACGCCGTGCCGACTAGCCAGGGCATCAGTGAAGCATTTTCCACCGGGTCCCAAAACCACCAGCCGCCCCAGCCCAATTCGTAATACGCCCACCAACTGCCCAGCGTGATACCCATGCCTAAAAATGCCCAGGCTAAATTTGTCCAAGGCCGCGACCATCTTGCCCAGGCCGCATCCAAACGGCCTGATAAAAGAGCGGCAATCGCAAACGCAAACGCCACCGAAAAACCGACATACCCCATATACAACATCGGCGGATGTACAATTAAACCAACATCTTGCAAGAGCGGGTTTAAGTCCACACCATCGGCAGGAGCTTCGGGTAAAAAGCGCAAAAACGGGCTGGAAGTTTCCAATAAAAACAGGATAAAACCAACCGCAATAATCCCCATCACCGCCAGCACCCGCGCCAGCATATCCAATGGCAAAGCGCGACTGAACAAGCTCACCGCCACCGTCCAGCCACTTAAAATAAACGCCCAAAGCAATAATGAACCTTCGTGTCCGCCCCACACCGCGCTGAGTTTAAAATAAATAGGCAACTGGCTATTGGAGTGCTCGGCGACATATCTCACCGTGAAATCATCTTGTGAAAACGCATAGCCCAGACAGATAAAACTGATGGCGACAAATAAAAATTGTCCGCGTGCTAACGGTTTGGCGTAACTCATCCACAACTCGTTATTCACGGTTGCGCCGTATAACGGAATCACTGCCAATAATGCCGACAAGCAAAAAGCCAGAATCAGGGCAAATTCGCCGATTTCAGGAATCATTGCGTTACTCCCGCCGGTTTGTTTTTCAAGCTGTCTTTAATTTCCGGCGGCATATAGTTTTCATCATGTTTGGCAAGCACTTCATCCGCTTGAAATACGCCGTTTGCATCGAGTTTGCCTTGCGCGATGATTCCCTGACCTTCGCGGAATAAATCCGGCAAAATCCCGGTATAAACCACCGTGACGTTTTTGGCATAATCGGTTAAGGTAAATTCCACCCGCAACGAATCCGTAGCGCGTTTCAGGCTGCCTTTCACTACCATGCCGCCGACGCGAATCCGGGCATCTTTCGGAGCTTCACCGTTAGCAATCTGGGTGGTGGAATAAAATAAATTCACGTTTTGTTTCAGTGCGTACAGTGTCAAGCCGACTGCTAAACTACTGCCCAGCACGATAGCAAGAATAATAATTAAACGTTTTTTGCGCTTTGGATTCATAGTTTCTGTTCACGTCTTAACCGACGTTTGGCTTCGTTAAAAAATTGCTGTTTTTTCAAAATTACGGCGATGACATTGTAGAGAATAATCCCTAACCCAATACCGTAGCTTAACCACACATAAAGTCCATGCTTTCCCATTGCTAAGAAATCGGCGAACGATGCAAATTGTCCCATTGATATACCTTTGATTATGTCTGTGTTGAGTTGAAATTGTCCATTTGTGAAAAGGCAGTCATTTCCTCAAGATCAACCCAGCGATAAATCTCTTCAACCGCTAATTTTAAATCCAATGATTCAAAATAAACCTCATCGCCTGCTAAATAATGCTGTGAAGTCCAACCTGAAGAACGCCGACACACTTCGACTGAAATAAAATCCTGTTCAATCAAAACATATTCACGCAAACTCGGTAACGATTGATAAGCAATTCGCTTAATGGTTTCATCTTTTTGCCGTGTTGATTTCGATAACACTTCAACCAATAAAATAGGATATTCGGTGTAATAGGCGTTATTCGTTTTATCTTCACAAACCACCATCACATCGGGATAAAAAAATTTATTATTCCCGACTTTCACTTTCACATCAGAGCCGTAAGGGCGACAAGATGTATCTTTTAAATGATTATGTAGCGCGGCAAAAATATTTCCTCCGATACTTTCGTGATTTTTACTTGCGCCCGCCATTGCATAAACACGACCTTCAATATATTCATGTTTGATTTCGGCAATTAATTCACCGGCTAAATAATCTTCCACGCTGATAAAGTTTTCTTTTAAAATGGCACTCATTTTTACTCCCTAAACTTTAGGCATTTTCGACAACAGTTTTAACCCATTCGCTGCGCTTTTCCCGCTCCAACGTTTCAATTCTGGCACGCGCCATTAATACAGCGGCAAAAAAGCAGTAAAAACCGATGACCATAATTAATAATGGAATCCACATTTCCGCTGGCATCGCCGGTTTTTGCGTAACTTTAAAAGTGGCGGGTTGATGCAAGGTATTCCACCATTCCACCGAATATTTAATAATCGGAATATTTACCAAGCCGACTAAAGCCAGGACTGCCGCCGCTTTATCGCCACTGGCTTCGTTTTCAAAGGCAGATGACAACGCCAATACGCCCAGATATAGAAAGAATAAAATCAGCATTGCTGTCAGACGCGCATCCCACACCCACCACGCGCCCCAAGTCGGTTTGCCCCAAATCGCCCCGGTCGCTAACGCCATCACCGCAATCGAAGCCCCAATCGGCGCACAGGATTTGGCCACAATATGCGCCATTTTAATTTTCCAAATCAGTCCAATTGCCCCCGCGACTGCCATCAGCATATAACAGGATTGTGCCAGAATTGCAGAGGGGACGTGAATGTAAATAATCCGAAAACTGTTGCCTTGTTGATAATCGGGCGGGGCAAACATCAAGCCCCAAACGCTGCCAATGGTGAGCAGCAACAAAGCTGCACTGCTAAACCAGGGTAATAATTTGCCGGTGATGTCATAAAACCATTTCGGGGAGGCGAGTTGATAAAACCAGAGGGGGAATTTAATTTTCATTTAAACGGATTAATAATGAGTAGCTGATTTTCAATGTTTTGTTGATGCTGCATGTTTTCGCTGTAAAGTGTTGTACAGTTATTGTCCAATGCGCTGGCAACAATCAAAGAATCCCAAAACGATAAACTGTATTCAGAACGCAGGTAATAGGCGGAATGATAAGAATGATTCTTTTGCTTTCATCACTCGGCTCTTGTGATTGGATAAGTGCGTAAATATATGGATATTGGTCTCAATAAAAGCTTTAGCGGTCATATAAATCGACTCGTTTGGCTGTATTTTTGTAGCTGCTGATAACGATGGGGTTTAAAAAGCCTGAGGGCAATTTTTTCTGCTTGTTATTGGTTTCCAGAACAAAAATTTTAATGTGTTTTGCCTCTAGCTCCTTGTATTGAATGGGGATTTGAATGGTGTTGTTGTGAACGTCTGCTTCAAATTCGATGGCATACATATTTTTTGCTTGTTTGTAGTTGAGTCTATTTGACAATGATATCAAAAAATTTTCTGTTTTTTTGTATGTAGTGGTCTAATACCAGGGCAAGCGCATATAAATTGATTTAAAAATCAGCGATA